>CALEPX010000040.1 GCA_937911045.1 uncultured Fretibacterium sp.
ACACGCCGTTATACGGGAATGTATTTAGTGTTAAATGATTTATTGATTTACATTCAGGAAGATTTAGTTAAGAATATTGATTTTGAATACAAGCCGAAACTTGAGCTTATCAAATCCGAAGCAGAGACATTACGGAAGGAGGCTTTGGCAAAAAGTTCAAACGAAAATTACTCGGAAGAGCAGAGGAAAGCTTTCAGAGAAAACGTTAGGTCAAACGAAATCACCATACAGGTAACGAAATTATACGAGGAATTATTGAACTCTCAAAAGCTCGCTACTATGAACAGCATAAAGGCTTTGAAATTAAATCGTGATTTAGCTGAGAACACATACAGGACGGTTAGGAGTTCGGGAGAATTAAAAGGATTAATTCAGTCAGGATTAAAAGTCATTGATACTGTTGATACTTTGACGATGCCAGAGTTAAAGATATTTGAAGCAGGGGCATTGCGGATAGAGTTTGAGGAAATTAACAGGCGCTTGAAGAAGTAGTATAATACTTCAAATTTTTACAAATTTTTTCAGGAGGTAATAAACATGAAGAAGTCTAAGATGTTTTTAGGCGTGCTGATTTGTATCAGCTTTTTGTTCACAGGTTCGGCGTATGCTGCTGATGTCGCTATTAACAGCACGAATTTTCCCGACAAACATTTTACGGAACTGCTTGAACTTCGCTGCAACGAAAATCCATTAGGAACTTTATCCCTTACACAAAATAAATATTTGGTACTCCTTGAATGCGAAGGTTGTTTGCTCACTAAATTAGATGTTACAAAATGTACAGAGTTAAGGTATCTTACCTGCTCGAATAATCAACTCACAAGTCTGAACGTTACAAAAAATACTGTGTTAGAGTCTATTGCGTGCGGAGGTAACCAATTAACAAGCTTGAACGTTACGAAAAATACAAAATTAACCGACCTTCATGCTTGGGATAATAATTTTGCAAAGATCGACGTAACAAAAAATACGGAATTAATATTCCTGAATGTCGATGGTGCTAATATCACAACATTGAACGTAACTAAAAACACGAAATTGCAAACGCTCTATTGCATGGGAAATCAGCTCAAAAAACTTGACGTTACAAAAAATACTGAATTGGTAGATTTACGCTGCAACGGAAATTTATTCACGTCATTAAACGTAAAGTCAAACCCACGACTCAAAATTCTTCATTGCGGAGGAATGGAGCTTAAAAGTTTGAACGTAACTCAAAATAACGAACTTCAAGAACTCGATTGCCGTTGGATTCAAATTACCTCATTGAATTTGTTAAGCAACTGGGAATTAAGGTTCCTTAACTGCTCTCATAACCAATTAACAAAATTAGATTTGAGTAATAATTGGTACTTGAGAGAACTTGATTGCAGCGGTAACAAAATCACGAAATTAACATTCGGTGCTTGCGACAATTTACGTTACCTCTATTGCTACGAAAATCAACTCAAAACTTTAGACGTTAGCAATGCTCCTTGGAATTTGCAAATAATTGAGTGTTATGCAAACAAGCTCACAAGCCTGAAAATCGGTAATGCAGGTGAATTGAGAACCCTCGACTGCGAAGATAACAACCTCTCAAAAATTGACATATCGGGCTGTCCTGCACTTAGAAGAATTTTCACTGATGACGATTCTCATAGATCAATGGTTCAGCGTATGTTCCGTATGCTGAAAAAGCTTGATGAAAATGTGTTTGTTACCGTTGCTACTTCGGAAAGTCAAATCGCATCAATCAGGGCGCAATTAGGAGGAACTGTCGGAATTTCTGTGAACCCTTGATAGCTCTAGCAAGTGCATATCTTCACGATGTAAAACAAGTTTCTGGTGACGAACCGGAATAATTCGCCCTGTTGATCCTTACGTTGATGAAGACTATTTCAGAATGTTCAAGAAGCTTTATGCTCAGGTCGAAAAAGCTGAAGCGAATCTCGTGCTTATACGCGAGTGAAACGTACGGCTACATAATCCCTGCTTCACAAAATCCCGCCTCATCTGTAAATGTAAATGCGTTCAGATCCCCTAACTGCAGAAAAATATATCCAACTCAGAGCTCTATGGAATGCGGGAGTCTTTGCTTATAAACTGAAGTATTGTTCTCGAAATTGCTGAGAATATTTTGGGGACGTCATCGTATCATGAACTTTTTGATAGCTATGATAACTTGCCGAAAATATCGTTTGATTACGCTGTCGTCGAAAAAGCACGCAAAATTCAGGTGTTGAAGTCTCGGGAAACGCTTTGACCGACGACTGCAAAAATACTCACGTGATAAACGAACTACAAATTCAACCACTCGCATTTTGTGTGAAAAATCTCGCTATTGCAGCAACTCCTGACGGTATTCTTGTTACAGATAAGGCAAGCAGCGACAAGATTAAGAACTATGTATCTGATAGCAGACCAATGTAATGAGAAACGAGTTTGGGGGAGAGTATACGATATTTGATTATAGATTTCAGGATGACGGTAATAACTCTTTGACGAAACACTTGATAATAAAGCTAGCAGACATGATCATTGTATCGGAGCGGTCTGCCAGGAGTTTTGTCAGGCTTGTGTGCTACGCATGACTGTCACCGTGTTCTGCAATATTCTGCGCTTCATCACGGTATTCCACGTCGCACTTAAGCGTTTCACAGTTACGAGATACAAATGAGAACTCAAATAACAGCGATTCAGTGTCCTGTAATTTGTGTTTCAGAGACTGTATATAGAAAGAAATGCGGCGTACGTCGGAATGAATTTGGCATTCTGTTCTACGCGTGTGTCGAGAAAAAATCGCAACTCGTTGTACAGTCACGCGATTTATGCTAGAATTTTCCCAAATAATTAATCTTGGAGGAATGTATCATGAAAAAAGTTTTTTTGTTGCTCGCAGTTTTGGTTCTTGTGAATGCCGGATGTGTTTTCGCTGCTAATGATTACTGGAACGACGCAATTTACCGTTCAATCGAGGAAACAGTGAAAGCTTCTGCACCGTCATTCCCTGATGTCGATTTCGTCGTAACTGACGCGAAATATTCTGAACTGGTCTCTGACATGGAAGAAGAATTTTTCGTCGGCGATGGGCAAGACGGACATTTACGCAAAACCCAACCCGTCAAAGATTACACGAAAGCTATTCAGGCTGCAATCGATGACGCAAATTCATCAGGTGGCGGAAGAGTTGTGATTCCTGCACAGACTGGCGCGTCGAGAAATGATCCCACGATTTACTACACCGGCTCAATCGAGATAAAAAGCAACGTCAATCTGCATCTTCAGGAGGGCACGGAACTCAGATTTGTGCGAAACATCTCGAACAAATATTACCCGATGGTTCTGACAAGTTTCGAGGGCAATGACACGTATAATTATGCTTCACCGATTAGGGCTTTTCACGCGAGGAATTTTGCTCTGTCCGGCAAAGGCACGCTGAATCCTCAAGCTGATCCGTATAACTGGCAGGCTTGGAAACGTGGGTCATTCGGCTTCGAGAATCAAGCTACGGTCGTTGATGTACTTGTTAAAGAATGGAGCGATAAAGCTTATCCTGTCGAACGTCGATTATTAAACGACGGCGTGACTCCGTTGCCCGAGAAAATTCCGACAATGGCAATCGACTGGGACAATATCGAGAAAATCACTTATATCGACACTCCGAAAGATATTACACCGTTACGTTCACTCTTGAGACCTTGTACCGTTGAATTCTACGCGTGTGAAAATATTTTGCTCGAAGGCGTTCGCATAATCAATTCTCCGATGTGGGAAGTTCATCCGTTAAGATGCAGAAACGTCTGGGTCAGAGAGCTAGAAATCGACTCTCACGGCAGCAATAATGACGGCGTAAATCCGGAATCAACTCATTACGTATTAATCGAAAATTGCTCGTTCAGCACCGGTGATGACTGCATTGCTATTAAATCCGGCAAAAATCGTGACGGATACAATCGCGGCAAAATCGGCGGAGAATCTTGCGGAAATATCATAATCCGTAATTGCGTCTTTGCTGATGGACACGGTGGCGTTACTTGCGGCTCTGAATGCACTGGCGGCATAAGCAACGTATTCGCTCACGATAATCATTTCGACAGCCAAAATCTTCAGCAGGTTCTGCGCTTCAAGACAAATTCCTACAGAGGCGGCTTAATCGAGAATATTTATTTCCGAGACAACACTGTTGCAAAATGTTCGAACGCTCTCATGTACGGTGAAACTCAGTACACGCTCGGCTCAGCTCAGGATAAAGAAGGCGATTTAGGACCTTACACTCCGCAGCTGAAAGGCGTTTACATGTCGAATATCACCGCTGGAAAACCAGATGATCCAGTAAATGCAAAGAACGCGATTCTCTGGAAAGCTTACGAACGCGCACCCATGACGAATATCAACGTGAAAGACGTTACGGTTTACGGCGTCGAAAATGCGATAAGCCTCTCGAACGTGAAAGATTTTGTGCTTGAGAACGTGAAAATCAGTCTTGTCTCAGACCCTGCGAAACTCGAAACGTTCAACACAAACACAATCGAGATCAGCAACGTGAAGCTCAACGATTACGATTTATCCGAAGGCGCGAGATTAACATTGCCCGATGACTTCGACAAATCCAAATCCGCAACAATCACCGGAACAATCACAACGAACGACGCGAATTTTGCTGCCGGGAAAGGCTCTGTGAATGCGTTTCTTGACCGCGGAACTCTCGAACCAGACAACAAAGCTCCTGTTATAACTCCGTACGCTGCTGAGATAACGAAAACTTCTGACGGGAAATATTCATTCAGAGTCAATCTGTTCCTGAGCGACAAACCCGATTATCAATACGCCTACAGACCGGAAACCGAAGCCGAAAACATGAACCCGGGCAATCACATAATCTCAATCGTTGCGACCGGTTTGCCTTACAATCAAAACACTTGGAATTATAACGTGAAGTGTAAAGCTGACTAATCACAAAACAAAATGCCGTTGACCAGAACTCACTCAATCCGATCAGCGGCATTCTTCATACTCAGAATTACAAATTGCGAATTACACTCCGTAACCAAACAGCATCGGCAGCCACAAACTAATCTGCGGAATAAACGTTATTAACAGCAGCGTTATCAACATGCAAACATAGAACGGTAACGTAGCTTTAACGACTTTCTCCATCGGGAGTTTCGCAACGGCTGAACCAATGAATAACACCGAGCCAACCGGAGGCGTTAGCAAGCCAATTCCGCAATTCAGAATTACCATGATTCCGAACTGAACTGTACTGATGCCGATTGACTGAGCTACGGGCAACAAAATCGGAGTCGCAATCAAAATTATCGGTGCCATGTCCATAATGCAGCCAAGTACAAGCAAAATCGCGTTCAACATCAATGCAATCGCCACAGGATTATCCGAAACACTCGTTATTAATGCCGCAGCCTTCGACGGAACATGCAGAACCGTCAGACAATATCCGAACGCAGCCGACGTAGCAATCAAGATTAACACGATCGATAGCGTCTCTACACATGTGTCCAACGCTTTCCAAACGCCCTTCCATGTCAATCCCTTGTAAATAAACACCGACACAAACAGCGAATACACAACTGCAATAGCTGCCGATTCAGTTGCCGTGAAAACTCCGCCGACAACTCCGACAACTACGATTAAAATCGCCGCCAATGCCCAGAACGATTCCATCAACTGCTTCACAAAAACTGAAAACCTGAACGGCTCTCCCTTGGGATATTTACGCTTAACAGAAATTATGTACGAGCCAATCATAAGCGAAATCGCCAGCAATGCTCCGGGCAAATATCCCGCCATGAATAACGCTCCGACCGAAACTCCGCCAGCTGTTGTCGCGTAAATTACCATGTTATGGCTCGGGGGAACCAGCAAGCCTTCACATGATGACGTAATCGTTACAGCCGTCGAGAAATCTGCGTCATATCCCTGATCGACCATCATAGGAATCAATATCGAACCCAACGAAGCCGTATCCGCCGAAGCTGAACCGGAAATTCCTCCGAAGAAATACGACGCTACGATATTAACCATCGATAATCCGCCGCGCATCCAACCAACCAGCGAATTTGCCAGCGCAATTAACTTGTCCGAGATTCCTCCTGTTCCCATTAATACGCCCATCGTGATAAAAAATGGCACTGCCATCAAACTGAATGACCAAATTCCCTTGACCATTTGCTGCGGAACTGTGACGAGAGCTTGCCCCTGTGATAATAAGCAAAATACCGTCGAAAGTCCTACAGCGTACGCAATCGGAAAACGCAAAAATATCATCACGAAAAATGTTCCGAGTAAAACCAACGTGGAAATATTCTCAGCACTCATAATAAATCACTCCTGTCTTTAGCTCTCTAGTCTCTACAATTTCTGCAAATCTTGCGGATCAAAAATTTCTTCCAGTCTTTGAATGATCTGCTCAATCTCGAAAATCACCATTCCGGCTCCGGCAACAGGGATCGGCAAATACATCCAGAAGCGGCTCAACGTCGGAATGCTCTCGTAACGTCCGAAACGCGCTAACGGTGACTGACAAACTTTGATCCCGTACACCAGCATCACTATACCAAGCCCGAATACAGCAATATCTGCTAACAAATCAAGAATTTTCACCAGTTTCGTAGGCAAATACGTGTCAAACGCCGTCATGCGAATATGCGCACGTCTGCGGATAGCCAACGTCGCTGACAAAACCGCCATATATACCATCAATGTCAGAACAATTTGTTCGCTCCACGCCGGATCCGGAATAAACGGAATGTAACGTCCGGCAACCGCCATTGAAGTTATGCACACGTCTCCGATTAACAAAAGTTTGCACACGAACATCAGAAATTTGTCCGTGAAATTATAAATCGGTCTTAATATCCGAAGTGCCTTGAGCATAAATTATCAATTCCTTTCGATAAAATTTTGCTATTAAAAAGAGCCAAGGAATTTTCGTTGTATTCTCAAGAATATCCCCCGGCTCTAATTCATCTCTGTTCTGTTCTGTTCTGTTTCTATTCGCGTTAAAAATTATTACTGCATGTCCACAATTTGCTTGTACAAATCTGCCTGACTGCTAGTATTGGCTTTGATTGTATCCTGGCACGCTGCTACCCATTCGGATTTGTCCTCAACATTGATAACATGAGTTCCGCCGGCTTTGAGCTGCTCAAGAACTTTTGCCTCGGCTGCTGCAGAAATTTTCGCGTTCTCCTGCTGCACGTATTTGCCAGCTTCCATGATCCAATTTCTCTGCTGATCGTTCAGTTTTAACCAGCCGGAATCAGCTACGATAATCTGGATCGCTCCGAGTGTGTGTCCGTCAAGAAGCAAATATGGCGCAACTTCTTGAAACGCGTTCGAACGATAATTTGCGATGGGCTGTTCGGCTGCGTCTGTAACTCCGGTCTGAAGCGCGCTGTAAAGTTCCGTGAAATTCACGACTGTCGGGCTTGCTCCGAGATCGCGAACCATTCCCGTCATAATCGGATCCTCTGAGACGCGAATCTTCTTGCCTTTGAGATCTTTCAAGCCAGAGACTTTGTCCTTGAAAAAGAAATGTCTGAAGCCTTCCTCACCGTAGCAAATTCCGCGCAAAGGCAGTCCGATTTCCTGAGGCTCAGCGAGAAATTGTGCAGCAAGTTCGCTATTCGCAAATTTCCAGAAATGTTCACGACTCACGAACGTATACGGAATCGAAAGCAACATGGCTTTCTGGCAGCCGTAACTCGAAAGTGCAAACGCCGAAATTCTCATGATGTCAACCGTATCGCCGCCACCGAGCATTCCGTCTAAAATCTGCGCTTCTGTCCCCAAAACTCCACCAGCCTGAAGATCGATCTTGACATCGCCGCCGGATAATTCTTCAACTTTCTGCTTGAAGAGCGTTGCGACTTGTCCGACGATCGTGTCCAGCGGATTGACTTCAGCGTAAACCAACGTGACCGGTGCTGACATCGCCGGCGTGACACTGAACGCAACAAGTAAAACAGTTAAAACTACTAAAAATCTTTTCATAAAAAATCCTCCTCTATCTATTCTATTTCAATCCACGCTCCCACAAAAGGAGCACTAAAAACACAACAATGCAAGTTTATATTAACGTCCCCGAATTTGCAATGTATTTTCACGTATTCTTTGTTTATTTTTTTTCAATCTATAACGTCGTGCCGGTTTTGAAAATCGCCATGCTCTGAAATTCGTTCTGTTCGTTGCGAGTTTTTCTGCCATTTGCGATCTCAAGAACAAAAGCGAATAATTCCTGGGATTTCTCCGAGATTGTTCCGCCATTCACGAGTGTTCCTGCGTTGAAATCTATCCAGCGGGATTTTTTCTCGAACAGCGGCGTATTGCTCGAAATTTTCAGCGTGGGAACCGGGCAGCCAAATGGAGTTCCGCGGCCTGTCGAGAATAATACGATCTGTGCTCCTGATGCTGCGAGCGCCGTTGCTGCAACAAGATCATTCCCGGGCGCAGATAGCAAATTCAATCCGGATTCGCAAACTTTCTCACCGTATTTCAAAACGTCATTAACCTGAGAACTTCCGCTTTTTTGCGTGCAGCCCAGCGCTTTGTCCTCAAGAGTCGTAATTCCTCCGGCTTTGTTGCCCGGTGAAGGATTCTCGTAAACCGGCTGACCTGATGCTTCGAAATATGCTTTGAAATCGTTTATCAGCTTCACAGTTTTATCGAACGTAGCTTCATCTTTGCAGCGGTTCATCAAAATCGTCTCTGCTCCGAACATTTCTGGAACTTCTGTCAAAATCGTGCTGCCTCCGTGAGCGATCAAAATATCCGAGAAGCCGCCGATTGTTGGATTAGCCGTAATTCCTGAGAGACCATCGCTTCCTCCGCATTTCAGACCAACGATCAGTTTAGAAACGCTGCACTCAGTTCTTGAATCATGATTCATGAAAGCAGCAAGTTCTTCGAGAATTTTATAGCCAGCTTCGACTTCATCTTCTACGTCTTGCGAAATCAAGAATCTCACACGCTCCGGATCAAAATCTCCCATGCGTTTGCGAATCTCATCAACGCCGCTGTTCTCGCAGCCGAGCCCCAGCACCAATACGCCTCCAGCATTCGGGTGAGTTGCCAAATTCGCCAGTATAGTTCGTGTATTCTCCTGATCTCCGCCTAATTGCGAGCAGCCATACGGATGAACAAACGCACGAACATTCTCGACATGATCATTCACGAAAAATTTCGCTTTCCTTTCGAGTTTCTCAGCAATATCATTCACGCAGCCAACTGTCGGGATTATCCATAATTCATTTCTTATGCCGACTTTGGCATTCTTGCGAACGTATCCCATGAAAGTCGCTTCTGAAATTTTCGCAGCCGGAACATTCTTTGGCTCGTAAATATATTCTTTCGCACCCGATAACGCACTGTGCAAATTATTCGTGTGGACGTGCGCGCCCTTGTGAATATCGCTCAACGCCGTGCCAATCGGAAATCCGTACTTGATAACAGCTTCTCCAGCCGAAATATCTCTCAAAGCAACTTTGTGTCCCATGGGAATATCTTCGAGCAACTCGACCGCAAAATCTCCGCCGCTAACCGGAACACTCCTGCCCTTACTCAACGCACATAACGCAACTGCTACATCATCATTTTGCGTAATCCTGATAAGTTCGTTCATGATCTTACACCCCTTGCGATTAATCTGACGCTAAATTATAATATAATTCCATGGAATACGACAAGTTTTTGCAAAAGGAGATGCGAAAAACATGGCACAGTTAAATTACAAAGTACTCGATGAATCCGGCTACAAAGGCTACGTTCTAAGAGACGCTCCGGAGAAAGTTATGCAGTTCGGTGAGGGAAATTTCTTGCGCGCATTCGTTGACGATTTCTTTGACATTGCGAATGAGAAAGTGAATTTCAACGGCAAAGTAGTCCTCGTTCAGCCGATAGCGTCAGGTTTAACCGAGATTATTAATAAGCAAGAAGGTCTCTACACGCTGTATTTACGCGGCAATGAGAAAGGTCGCAAAGTTGACGAGAAACGCGTTATCTCAACATGCAGCCGCGCTCTGAATCCGTACGGTGAATGGGACAAAGTTCTGGAACTCGCACGAAGCAAAGACCTCGAAATAATCGTAAGCAACACAACAGAAGCTGGCATAGTTCACGATAACGAAAGCAAATTCGACCAGAATCCACCGATAACTTTCCCCGCGAAATTAACGCGTGTACTCTACGAACGATTCAAAGCTAATCTTCCCGGCGTTGTGATTCTCAGCTGCGAATTAATCGACAATAATGGCAAAGAATTATTGCGCTGTGTGAACGAGTATATTCAGGACTGGAAACTCGAACAGGATTTCCGTGACTGGGTGAATAACGAGAATACTTTCTGCTCGACACTTGTTGACCGAATCGTTCCCGGACGAATCCGCGATGCCAAAGAACTCGAAGCAATCAACGCTGCAAATGGCTACGAAGACCAGTTAATAGACGTCGGTGAAATTTTCGGCGTATGGATAATCGAAGGCTCAGAATCTCTCGAAGCGAAATTACCGTTCAAGAAAGCCGGAGTGCCTGTGCATGTTGTGCCGGACGTGACTCCGTACAAGAAACGCAAAGTCCGAATCTTGAATGGCGCGCATACCGGATTCGTTTTGGGAGCGTATCTTGCGGGCTTCGATATAGTGCGCGACTGCATGAACAACGAGAATATACGCGGCTTCATGAACAAGATGCTCTACGACGAAGTTATCCCAACATTGCCGCTCGACAAGAAAGATCTAATCGAATTTGCCGAAGCTGTTCAGGATAGATTCAACAATCCATTCGTAAATCACGAACTCATGAGCATATCACTGAATTCGACCTCAAAATGGAAAGCGCGAAATATGCCGAGCTTCTTAGCTTACATCGAGAATAATAACGGGAAATTGCCGGCATGCTTAACAATGAGTCTGGCTGCGTACATTGCGTTCTATTCAAACGATATTCAGGAACTAAACGACAAAGGCTTAGTCTGCAAACGTCCCAAGGGCAACACCTACACAATTTCGGACGATCGATGGGTTCTGGAATTTTACGCGCGACACAAGAACGATTCTCCCGAAGAATTAACTCACGCTGTATTATCTAACACGAAAATCTGGGACGAGGATTTATCAAAAATTTCCGGTCTCGAAGAATCCGTGATTCGCGCTCTCAAGAAAATCCGAACTGACGGAGCTGAAGCTGCTTACAAGAGCTGTCTGTAAACCTGCATCAAAAATGCCGCCGCTCTCATAGCAATTCCGGGATTGACGGCATCAAATTATATTTAGAATTAGAATTAGAATCTGAAATATTTCTTCGCGTTCCCGTAACTTACGGATTGAACGATTTCTTTGAGCGTGTCGAGATCTTCAGGGAAGAATCCGTCCTCAACCCAGTTGCCCAAGAGCCTGCACAAAATTCTCCTGAAGTATTCGTGTCTGGGATAACTCAAGAAGCTGCGGCTATCCGTCAACATTCCGACAAATCCAGCCAAATATCCCAAGCTGCCCAACGATTTCATCTGCGAAGTCATGCCGTCAAAATGATCCTCGAACCACCATGCCGAACCATGCTGAATTTTCGAGACCGGTGCGCAAGTGTCACTCTGGAAACAGCCGCAAATCGTATCAATCGCTGCATTGTCATTGCCGTTCAAGCTATACAGAATCGTCTTCGGCAAAATTCCCTTCTCCTCAAGCGATCCCAAAAATTCCGCGGTCTGAACTGAAGGCGCGCTGTTATCGACGCAATCGTAGCCTGTATCGGGTCCGAGTTTCTTGAACATCGTGTGATTATTATCGCGATGACAACCGTAATGAAGCTGCATAACCCAATTTCGTCTTGAATATTCACCGGCAGCAAACGTCATGAACGCTGTCTTGAATTTGCACTCGGATTTTTCGTCGGGAATTTTCCCTGCAAGACGTTCAGCGAAGATATTCTCGATTTCAGAATCACTCGCCGGAGCATACATAACGTAATTCAGAGCGTGATCACTCAAAGAGCAGGCGTGTTTTGCAAAATAGTCCATGCGATTCACAAGAGCTTTTTTCAGGGCTGCGAACGAGTCAATTTTTACGCCGGAAACTTCGGATAATTTCTTCACGTAATCCAGCCAAGTCTCTTTCTCGATATTCATAGCTTTATCCGGTCGCCATGCCGGAAGAACTTTTGTAGCGAACGTGCTGTCAGCTGCGATTTTCTCGTGCCATTCGAGCGTGTCAATCGGGTCATCGGTCGTGCAAATCGTCTCAACATTGCTGCGTCTAATCAAGTCACGAACTCCGAAATCCTCACGATGTAATTTCTCGTTGCATAATTTCCAGACTTCTTCAGCCGTCGAAGCGTTCAGAACACCGTCATAATCAAAATATCTGCGCAATTCTAAATGGCTCCAATGATACAACGGGTTGCCAATCGCTTTCCCAAGAACTTCCGCCCATTTCACGAACTTGTCATGTGCGCTGGCATTTCCCGTGATAAATTCCTCCGAAACTCCCGCACAACGCATCAATCGCCACTTATAATGATCGCCGCCGAGCCAAACTTGCGTAATCGAATCATAGTGCAAATTCTCCCAGATTTCTTTCGGGCTGATATGACAATGATAGTCGATAATCGGGCATTTCTCCGCGACTTCGTGATAAAGCGTGCGGGCTGTCGGTGTGTTCAGCAAAAAATCCTTATCCATAAATGCTTTCATGTTCAAAATTCCCTCCATATAATAGCAATAGTAGCATATACTATTAATTAAACGTATTTCTTCAAAGTTGCTCTGACTGCTCCTGAACCTGCCAACATTTCCGAGAACATTTCCTGAACTTTCTCAGCAAGTCCGATTGTTTCGAGATTTACGCCGAAAATATTCGCATTCGTCAAAATCGGTTCGAGAGTTTCGCGTGCTGATTCAGGTTTGCCAAATTTCACGGATTTCAACTCGTCCTGAAGTTGTTCAAGCATCGGATCGGGGCTGAGTTTCATTTCGTTGCCGTTGTCATCAACGCCCAGCAAGTAACGCAGCCATGCCGCCAAAACTAACGGTATCGTAACAAGTTTCCCGGCATTTGTGTCATAGCTCTTCAACGTCTCACCGAAGCGAATCGCAATTTTCTGGCTGGTATCCGTAGCGATTCTCTGAGGTGTGTCGGGCATGAACGGATTCGGCAATCTCTGATTTATAACTTCGTCGATAAATGCTCTGGGATCCAAAATTCCCGGGTTCGTTACAACTGGCAAGCCCTCGTCATAACCGATGCGTTCGACTAATTTGCGCAGATCTGGGTCGTTCATTTCGTCGGCGATTTTCTCGTAACCAAGCATACAGCCGAAAACAGCTAATCCAGTATGCAACGGGTTCAAACATGTCGTAACTTTCATGCGTTCGGTTTTGTTCACCGTGTCGCGGTCTGTCATGTATACGCCGGCTTTTTCGAGAGCAGGTCTGGCGTTTGGGAATCTGTCCTCGATTACGAGATACTGAGGAATTTCTGCGTTCACGAACGGAGCGATATACGTGTGTTTTGACGTGATAACGACTTCCATATTTTCGACTCCGAGCGAGACAAGCTCTTTATAAACCGAATCTGCTGGTCTGGGCGTAATCTTGTCAATCATTGTCCACGGGAAGCTGACTTTGCTTTCGTCCGAGATCCAGTTCACAAATTCCTGCGAGACAAATCCGTTCGATTTCCAAGCGTTGACGATTTCCAGAACACTTGTGCGTAATTTCTCACCGTTATGGCTGCAATTATCCATGCTCACAACTGCAATCGGAGCCGCATTTGCCTCGAAACGTGCGTGTAACAATGCTGCTGTGATGCTCATGGCGTGTTGAGGATTTTCCAGACCTGACGCAATATCCTGAGCGACAACTCCCAAGTATTCGCCCTTCAAATCACGAATCGCGTAACCTTTCTCAGTTATCGTGTAGCTGATCATTTGCAGTGACGGTTTCGTGAAAATTTCCCGTAACTCGTTCATGTTTTCAGCTTTGACACCGTGAGCGATTGACGCGATGATATTCTTCTCAGTCTTGCCATCCGGGCGCAAACTTACCATTAACGTCATGCTGTCATGCGGCGTGTAAATCTTGTCTATTATCTCGTAATCGAACGTTTCAACCGCAATTATCCCGGACTTGGCAAGCCCCTGATTCAGCAATCTGTCCTGCAACCCGGCTATAAATCCCCGGAAAATATTTCCAGCTCCGAAGTGAACCCAAACTGGATTCTCACGAGTATTCTCGCAAACTTTCGCCCAATCATAAGCCGGAAGTGATACGCCGATATTTTGCCAACTTGTTCTATCCTGAATGCCCTGATAATTTACCTGCATGATTTCTCGATAGCCTCCCAAATTCCGTTCAAGTATGCTGCGCCCAAAGCTCTGTCATATAAGCCATAACCGGGTCTAGCCTGTCTTAATCCGTCTGCTTCTTCCCAAATCATTCTGCCGTGATCGGGTCTGATATACGTGTCTGGGCATGTGTCGTGAATCGCTTTCATAATCTCGTACATGTCAAGATTTCCCGTTGATGACAGGTGCGCTGCTTCTCGGAATTTGTGTTGTCCCAAGTATTTCACGTTCCGAACGTGCATTGCTGCGATTCGATTCATGCTGCCGAAATGTCGGATTATCTCCGGAATATTATTCTCAGGATTCGATCCCAATGATCCAGTACACAGACAAATTGCGTTCGCTGGTGAATCATGAAGCTTAATAATTTGATCATAGCCGTCCTGATCATGAGCGATTCTTGGCAAGCCGAAAATATCCCACGCAGGATCATCAGGGTGACACGCCATTCTAACGCCGACTTCCTCGCACACAGGAATCACCGCATCGAGAAAATACTTGTAATTCTTGCGCAAATCATCAGGTGTCATTCCCTCGTAATTCTTGAGAGTCTGTTCGAGTAACGCAAGCCGTTCAGGTTCCCAACCCGGCAGAGTGAATCCGTGTGAATCTTCAGCAGTTTTCCGGACAATATCCAACGGGGTCATTTCTCCGAGTTCCTGCTCATCGAAATACAGGCTGTTCGAGCCGTCCTCAGGAATCACACGTGCTAAATCAGTTCTGAGCCAGTCAAACACCGGCATGAAATTATAAATCACGACTTTGATCCCGTATTTTGCGAGATTGCGTATAGTCTGCGCGTAATTCCGGATATATTCGTCGCGTGTTGGCAATCCAAGCTTGATGTCTTCATGAACGTTTACGCTTTCAATTACTTCGAGTTCCAGACCTGCTGCGTGAACTTCATCGACGAGTGCTTTGATCTCAGCTTCTTCCCAAGTTACACCGGCTGGTTTATCTAACAAGCCCATCAAGCCAGTCATTCCCGGAATTTGCTTCACGTACTTTAACGGTATGGGATCTATATTGCTGCCGTACCAGCGAAATGTCATTTTCATGTTAGCGTTTCACCCTCGCGCCAGCACCGCCCATGATAGCCTCGACTTCTTTGACGCTTGCCATCGACGTATCACCCGGTGTTGTCATTGCCAAAGCTCCGTGAGCAGCTCCGTAATTCACAGCCTTCTCAGGATCGCCTGTCGTCATGAGCCCGTAAATCAATCCGGACGCAAACGAATCTCCGCCGCCAACTCTGTCCATGATTTCGAGACCGTCATAAGCTTTTGACATGTATATCTCGCCATCAGCCCAGCAAATCGCTTTCCAGTCATTCACCGTTGCAGTTCGGACAGTTCGTAATGTCGTAGCTACTGCCTTAAAATTCGGATATGTCTTCGCAGCTTCACCGATCATTTTCTTGTAGCCGTCGAGATTCAATTCTTTCAAGTTCTCGTCATTGCCCTCAACCTGGAAGCCCAAACACGCCGTAAAATCTTCTTCGTTGCCTATCATGACATCGACGTATTTCGCGACTTCTTTGTTGACTTCCTGAGCTTTTGCCTGACCGCCGATTGCGCTCCACATTGATGGACGGTAATTCAGGTCGTACGAGATTAACGTTCCGTATTTTTTCGCAATTCTGCACGCCTCGATTACAGTTTCGCAGGATTGTTCGGATAATGCAGCGTAAATTCCGCCGGTATGAAGCCAACGCACGCCCAATTCACCGAAAATTCTCTCGAAGTTTAACTCGTCTGGTTTTGCCTGAGAGATTGCCGTGTTAGCTCTGTCTGAACAACCGACTGCGCCTCTGATGCCGAAGCCGCGTTCTGTGAAATTTATCCCGTTACGACAGATTCGCCCGATGCCGTCAGTTTTTTTCCAGAATATCAAGCTTGTGTCAACGCCGCCCTGTTCGATGAAATCGCGCATTAATTTACCGACTTCATTATCAGCGAACGCCGTCACGACAGCCGTATCCATTCCGAAGCATTTGTGAAGACCGCGAATGACGTTATATTCTCCGCCGCCTTCCCAAGCTCTGAAAGAACGCGCCGTTCTAATTCTGCCCTCGCCCGGATCTAATCTGAGCATGACTTCGCCCAAACTCACCGCGTCAAATTTGCACTTGTCTTTAGATTTCAAATTCAGCTGCATGTGATTTACCCTCTGATTTCTTTCACAATCATTGCTGCTTCGTGAACTAATTTTGCAAGTTCAGACCAGTTTTCCGAATTGACCAGATCTTTCTTGACCATCCAGCTTCCGCCACACGCTACGATTTTCGAATACGCAAGATAATCGCGAACGTTCTTCGCATTAATTCCGCCCGTTGGCATGAAACGCAAATTCACGTAAGCTGCTGCGACTGCCTTAATCATGTTCAAACCGCCTGATGGTTCCGCTGGGAAAAATTTCACGACTTTGAGCCCCAATTCGAGAGCCTGTTCCATTTCGGACGGAGTTTGCGTTCCGGGAGTTACCGGAATATTTTTTTCGAGGCAGTATTTCACAATCTTGGGATTGAAGCCCGGACTGACGATGAATTTTGCACCGGCGTTGATTGCACGATCGACTTGTTCAGTTGTCAGGACAGTTCCAGCTCCGACGAGCATTTCTGGAAATTTCGCGGACATAATCTTGATTGATTCTTCAGCAGCAGCAGTTCTGAACGTGACTTCAGCACAAGGCAGACCGTTCTCGCACAGGACTTTCGCTAAATTCTCGGCGTATTTCGGATCATCGAGAACCACTACAGGAATGATTCCGATTTTCTCAAACTGTTCAAAAATTGTCATTCAAATCCACACCTCAATTCGATATTTGCTTCAGATTTTATGACAGCAAATTTCTCCTGTCAATTATGATATTTACTCATATTAGAATATAAGCTTGTGTGTTAAAATTAGCAGCAAATCTAACGGGAAGGTGCATTGACATGAACAAAAAATTTATAACGATCGGGGAAATCATGTTGCGATTAACTCCCCCGCATTATGACAAAATCAGAATGGCTTCAAGTTTCGAGGCTAGTTACGGTGGCAGTGAAGCGAATATTGCGTTAGCTCTGGCGAATTTGGGAATTGATAGCACGTTCTTCACTATTGTGCCGGATAATTCACTCGGGAAAAGTGCTGTGAGAATGCTTCGAAGTAACGACGTTCATTGTTCGCCTGTGATTCTATCTACACCTGAACAAACTCCGACGCATAGACTGGGGACGTATTATCTCGAAACAGGCTACGGCATTCGTCCAAGCAAAGTGATTTATGACCGCAAATACAGTGCTATAACCGAGTATGATTTCTCGGGATTTGACATTGACGGATTGCTTGAGGGTTTTGACTGGCTGCACATGAGCGGAATTACTCCGGCGTTGTCAAAGAGTTGTGCGGATTTCACGATGAATTGCATTCGTAAAGCTAAAGAGAAGGGTTTAATCGTGAGTTTTGACGGAAATTTCCGGAGTACGTTATGGACTTGGGACGAAGCACGGGATTTTTGCACTCAATGCCTGCCGTATGTCGATGTCCTGTTGGGAATCGAACCGTATCACTTATGGAAAGATGAATCCGATCACTCCAAGGGCGATTACAAAGACGATATTCCGTTGCAGCCGAATTATGAGCAGCAAGACTTGATTTTCCAGATTCTGGTCGAACGCTACCCGAACCTGAAATGTATTGCGCGGCATGTACGTTACGCTCATTCAGGCAGCGAGAACAGTTTGATGGCATTCCTGTGGTATCAGGGACACACGTTTGAGAGCAGATTGTTCACGTTCAACGTTCTGGATCGGGTTGGCGGCGGAGATGCGTTTGCTTCGGGATTAATTTACGCGATGATGCACGATTACAAGCCTATGGACATGGTGAATTTCGCAGTTGCCAGCAGCGTAATCAAGCACACAATTCGCGGCGACGCAAACATCACTGACGATGCCGAGAGTATCAAGAACCTGATGAACATGAGCTTCGACATTAGACGCTAAATTTCCCTCGCCCAAGCTTTAACCGCAACCGACTATATTATCCGTCCACAGTTCGCAAGTTCGCATTGAAGCATTACCGTTGGGCGGATACGTGCGTTTCTTCAGGAGTTTTTGTAATAGCGCTCAGTTCTTCAGCTGTTTTCAATCGCAGCGTCAATATCTTGCATAGGGAGTGCAATAATTGACGGTGCGCCGCTTTTCGCACTATTAATACGCTAGAATCTGTAAGGACAAACCAACAAGTCTTTGTTTTATCGTGCGGTACTGACATCATAGCCTACAAAGAACTCTTTTTTATACACAATGTTGAGAAAGAATCGAATTTGTGCGCGCTTTTTTCGGTTGTTCGTCCTTAAAATCCGGTCTTGACGTGCCAGCGCTTTGCCTTCCTGTTTTTTCTGAATTATTATTTCTCTCAAATTCCGAGAAACAAAGCATCATGTTTCTAATGAGCTTTAATGACACAAATGTCGCTCAATTTCTAGATCAGTTGAACCCTGAACCGGACTGCGAGCAATCCGATCCAATTTTGTCCCCAGCTCGAATCACTTTCAAAAGTTCATCGAGCTGAGTCGGAAAATTTTTGCTATGCTCCTGCGACTTCAATAGTTTCAATCTGAACTTCCAGCGTTTTTTAAGTGAAAAGTTCTGATTATAATAACGAGCAAATTTGCTCATCTTGAAATACACATTTTAACGCGAGCAGCTTAATCGCTCATAAGTTTGCAAATTCTTCAATCGGTAAGTCCGTAGCTTTAGAAATGTCAGAATCACTCAGTCCCATTGCCCGCAAACGACGTGCAGTCTCTAAATTAGCCTCGCGCCGACCGCGTGCTTCACCACGTGCTTCCCCTCGTTTTTCACCGCGCGCTTCACCACGTGCTTCCCCGCGTTTCTCACCACGTGCTTCACCAACTGCAATTCCTTGGTTTAAGCCCTTATTCAAAAAATATTCCTCAACAAAGCTTAATGTCATCTTGTCTCCATCTCCTTCTTCTCCTTCTTCAATCACTCGTGTAAATTTCTGCCTTAATTCAACATCCCTCAAGTTCACTGCCCTAACAATGAAGTTAAAAATGTCTCTGCGATCCTCCTCGTTCCAGCCCTTGGAAGCTAACTGGCGTGTGAGTGTCAATAATTGAGCAAACTTATTTTCTTCACGCACGTTCGCCGTCTTTTTCACAGCATAAAACATCAAATCGAACGGATTATCCGAGTTCAAGAGTTCTTCATCGTTCAGATTATAAACCTCGAAACAATTATACTCATATGAAATTCGCGTGCCATATTGTTCCGCTGCAAAAATTCCCGTTTTCTCTCCTTTTGGGCGAGGACGTGTGAGAATCGCCAAACCAACTGGTATTCTTCGGTGATGCGCGAAAATCAGGCAATAATAAAGGTGCATACGGAACGAAATATCCTTGCCACCACTGCCCTGAATTTCAATGTGAAATAACACCCACTCAGTGCGACCATCTTTCATGAAAAGTTTTATCAACTCATCAACAAATAATGGCGGGTTGTGTGAATCAGCAATGGGACGCTGAATTGTGTCACGAAGTTCCTGTGATAAAAATTCTGGTTCTCGCGTGAAATCAACGTCATAGTACAAATCCGGCAAAGTTCGCATAATCAACTGCGGAAGAAAACGTTTTATCGCGTCTTTCCATAAACCATCGAAATCTGCTCGCTCACTTTCTGAAATTATTTGCTCCATAACTACTCCTTAGATTTATTTTTCACAAATTATACAGGAATATAACGTTATTTTCTAGCTTTACATTCAAAATATTCTTACATAGCATCTTCGCTTTGTGGGGTTACAATGTCTAAATGCTATACAGCCTATGGTAGCAATTTTTATAGAAATGACAGATATAACTCAACTCGCTACCACGCTTTAACCCATCACGCATTGTTCTGTTCTCATAGATTCTCAACAATCGGATTCAGATTCGGGCAATTCACGAAAGCAAACAGCATGGATTGGACTACCGTGGAAGCCTTTATCCGAATTTGACTTGTAATGAACGAACTTGCCAAGAACGTGAAAACAGCCTACACTTTCAGATGCTGGTTGCTAAGGAAATTCCTGCAGAAAAATTCCTCTGGCAGCAGTGCTTGGTGAAGAAAGGTTGCGTAATTGCTGTTCCTTGCTCTTCACCATTCTCTCTGTCGCATTTTATGCCGAAGCGTTAGGAGAAAATGCCAATTTGGCACAAAGATATCAATTACAAATTTACTGCGCTTGTCGTTGCCGTTCGTTCTTCTCCTGCTTACGATTCTCTCGTTTCCTCCACTTCTCTAAAAGCTTATAAATCAATTCTTCAATATCGGCTTTCGACATCTCAGGACAATATGACCGAATCTTCTCGCTGTTCAATGCAAAACGCAGTTTCTTGGTTTTCGCTTCACCTATCTTGCTTGGAATTAAGCTGATATGGCTCTTGACTTCACTCTCCGTAATATCAGCATGTTCTGTACAGAATTTCTTCAGTTCAGTGGCCTGCTTTATCGTAATCACAGAATCCTTGTCCTCCATGAGAACGCCGTTGATAACAGCCAACTTTCTTTCCTCTACGCCGGATAATGTTACACCTGCTGTAATGCTTAAACGAAGCTCACCAGTACTGTTCTTGACCTTGTTCCCAACTAATTCCAGCATCTCTTCAGGAAGACCTATCAGCGCAGCATAGCGAATAACCTTTCTTGCGTTTATGCCAGTCACTTTTGAAACTACCTGTGCTGTGTAGCCTTCCCCGTTCTGACTAGCTTTTCCGCGGTGAGTCATAGCACGATACATGCGTCCGCAGGATTTGATTTTATCGAGAAGACTCAACGCTTGCCTCTGTACGTTCGAGGAAGTTATGATCGCACTGGCCGTATCATCATCACAGTCAAGGACAATAGCGGGAATTTCTTGATAGTCCGGATTCGTTTTCGCTAATTCTTCACAGACGCGTTTTCTGCGGTATCCGGAGAGAATTTCATATTCTTCTGGATTCCACGATTTTGCCGGTCTGACAAGAATCGGTGTCAATAATCCTTCAGCTTCGATGCTCGCATGAAGTCGTCTGAGAGATGACACAGCTTCTGAGGGCTTATCGTCAACTTTTGAGCCTGAGTCTTCAGCCGCCGGGAGATAATCCTGCGGAACATAGAAGGGATTCCCCTCGATCCGTCTGCTCACACCGCTCTCATCATAAATAACGCCAGAGAAGGGCTTCAGGTTCTCAAGTTTAATTTTTATAGTTGCTACGTCTTGCATGTTACTGCCTCCAAGTTTTAATTTTTGTTTGATTATAACATATTTTTTCCGGAATGATATTCTTTGGCTTGATTAGGCACATCATGTAAAAGACAGAAAAAATTTAGGCAGATGATGGTAGAAGGTGACCAGACCAAAAGAACGACTACACCGAAAGAAAGAGAGCTAATCTGGAAACGCGCCGATGAAGTTGGATTTGCACAAGCAGCTCAGATATTCCAAAGAAAATTTAATGTCAGTACGACTTCTATCAGAAATCGGAGGAAACATCAGATGACACATACAGCGGTGACAGAACAGCCGGATCAACTTGAAATGCACGAGGCGGTTCAGGGGAAAACACTTCAGAGCAATCCAGCTAGTGAAGACTTGCTTCCTACGGATTTCAGATGCGATGATGCCGATAACTAGGGATAATACCTTCCTTCGTTTTCACAGCAGCATTCCGTGCATTTATGCCTAAACCAGTTATGCTCGTTCTGCTTGCAAATATTCCAGATTCTAGCGTAATCCGCAATATTTGCAAAATGAGCAATATTACTCGTAAAATAGAAACGTGTCAGAATATTGAAAATCTTGTCGAACTTGATCATAAACTGCACGTTCGCATTATGCCTTCATGTGGTAATAAAGCGTTGAAACGAGCTTGGGAAAGTCTTCAGCCTTACGCAATGATTCTTGATGGTAAAGACAGAGCTGCAAAAACCTGCATGTTTCTACAGGTTGTGATCCGAATGCTGAAGCCTACAAACAGGAAATGATTTCGTTCATGAAAAGTTTGGGGCATGAAGTTACGGATTTCGGAAGTGAGGACGTGATTTATGCGCACGTTGCTACGAAGGTCGGCGAAGAAGTTGCGGCTGGAAAATTTGACCGGGGCGTTTTGTTCTGTGGCACAGGAATAGGAGTTATGCTCGCGGCAAATAAAATCAAAGGCGTTAGAGCTGCTAATGTCAACAACGTTTACGCTGCAAAAAGAGCATGTCTTGGTAATAACTGCAACATTATCACTCTCGGTTCTCAAACTACGGGCGATATGCTCGGAAAAGAATTAATTCAGGCTTATCTTGAATGCAATTACGTTTACAATGAGCGTTCCGGAAAGAAAGTCGATGCAATCAACGATTATGATAACACCAGGTGATTTTCAAGGTCGTAACCTTGTCCATTTAGGGGCACAAAACATGGGTTGGGAAGAACAGGGACAATTCACCGATGAAATCAGTCCGTTAATGCTAAAAGAACTCGGAATTGATGTCGTTATGATTGGACATTCTGAAATATGAATTTGGAACAATCGATGTACTGGAAACAGGAAATTACGACACAGATTCAATCGAATGGGGAAAAGTTCAAAAGCTCGCGGGACAAATGGCGATCGACTGGATTATGAAATCAATCGAACTTGGACTCGCAGGAAAAGTTGATGCTGTTTCGACCTCTCCAATCAACAAACAATCAATAAAACTTGTAGGTGTTAAAGAACCCGGACAAACTGAAATTTATCAGAACGCGACAAAATCTCCTTATGCTCTCACAATGTTCTCGTGTCATAAACTTCGGGTTTTCTTTGTGAGCCGCCACATGTCTCTGATTGACGCTGTGCATTTCGCAACTAAAGATGTCGTTCTCGATTTCGTCCGAAATATTAACAAAGAATTAAAGAGTGTCGGAATTGAGAATCCTTTAATCGCTGTCGCAGGAAGCAACCCTCACAATGGAGACAATGGGCTTTTCGGACGTGAGGAAATCGACGAATTATTCCCTGCCGTTGACGCTGCAAAAGCTGAGGGAATTAACGCAATAGATCCAATTCCTGGAGATTCTATTTTTAACATCGGAAAGTCAGGAAAATTTGATGCAATTCTCTCAATGTATCATGATCATGGACATATAGCCTGCAAAACTCTCGATTTTGAAAAATCCGTAACGATTACCTAGGGATTTCCTTTTATTCGCGGCTCAGTGGATCACGGAACTGCTTTCGACATTGCAGGGAAGGGAATAGCAGATTGTGTCAGCCTTATTGAATCAACAAAAGTCTGAGTTGAATATGCCTGTGAAAAAGCACGAACGAAATGCAAAGTAACAAGAAAGGAAATTTTGTCAATGCCATTAATCGGAGCTGTTGCTGATGATCTTACTGGTGCGACTACGACAGGAGTACTTCTGGCGAGATCAAAAGCGCGAACAGCAGTATTTTTCAACGAGAAAGCAGCACTGAAAGCAAAAGGGGTTTCGGATCTCGACGCAATTCTAATCAATTCAAATTCGAGACCTCTTCCACCAAAAGCTGCGCAGGAATATGTCACTGACGCTTCAAAAGCCCTCAAAAATATGGGCGTGAAATATTTTTCAAAACGTATCGACACAACTTTAAGCGGCGGAATAGGATTTGAAGTTGACGCCATACTTAATGTAGTAGGAGACGACGCTGTAGCGGTTGTTGTCCCTGCGATGCCTCAGTCAAAGCGAATCCTTGTAGGCGGTTATTCAGTAATTGATAACGTTGCTTTAATCAGAACTCCTGTTAAAGAAATTTACGTCCCGAAATTTTTAGCGGCTCAAACTCAACACAAAGTCGGAACAGTATTTCTTTCAGATGTACTACTGTACTACAGAGAAATGATGCTATTAAATCCGCACTCAAAGCACAAAGAGATTCTGGAGCAAAAGTTATTGTTGTCGATGCAATTTCAATTGAAGATGTCGAAGAAATCGCTAAGGCATGTGTAGCTCTAAACTGGAATGTTGTGGCGGTAGATCCGGAGCCGTTCACAGCAAAATTAGCTTACGCTCGGGGATTAATCCAAGCAGAATCGCCAAATGTCCCAACTGAAGCACCCGTCGAGGGAAAAACGGTTTTAATTGCTGCAGGCAGCGCAACTTCGGTTACGAAAAAACAAATGGAAGTTCTCTGCTCTGACGAAAGAAACATAAGGATTAGTGTAGATCCAATTCCGTTAATCAGCGATGACGCTTCAGCACGTAATGAAGAGGGCAAAGCTATCGAAGCCGCGTGTATGAAACTTCAAAACGAAGAAGAATTTCCGAGAGCAATTTTATTCGAGACTGCATTACACGGAACATTGTTAAATCTCGATGAAGAAGACGCGAAACGAAATTATTTGGGCGGAACTTGTGCGGATTTGATTAATATCGGACTGGGGCATATAGTTTTGGGAGTTCTGACACGTGTAGCACTCGGAGCTACGGCTCAGTGTGCAACAGCTTCGATAATTACATTGTTACTCTGCCCATTCATTACAGCAGCATTTGATAAATACATGATGAAACATCAGAAGGGTATTTACAGTCCAGAAGGCTGGGCTTATGAAAAGGGCCGGAAATTAATGGGCAATGCGTAAATCAAGATAAAACAAAATAAAGCAAATAAAGTAATGGAAGAAAATTTATCCTCCGCAAAAATTCACGTAATTATGACACGTGAAGCACTGTTCGATTTTTTTCTGTATCACGCTTATTCAAAGTTCAGCGGATTTTTTCAGAATATTTTAGGTCTTGCGGTGTTCTTCATGGGAGTATTTTCTTACGTTGCCGGGAAAATTAACGCTTGGGGCTGTGCATTAACTGTGCTGGCCTCATTTGCTTTTCTTGGGTACACGCCGTTTATTTTACGTCAGAAAGCAACTCGTGCATTAAACGAACCAGAGTACACGCTCCCGATTGACATCACTTTTACTGATGGCGAAGGAATGTTAGTTGAACAGGGAGAGAGAGCAAAAGATTATACACATGGGAGGAAGTTTTGAGGGCTTCAGTAACTCCCAAGACAATAGCAATTTACGTTGGTGTTGAAAAAGCTGTAATCATTCCCAAGCAGGATTTTGGAGAAAAATTCGTTTTGTGCTATCAGATTATCGCAAGAGGAATAGGAATGTCGATAACTGTAGAGCAGCATTAGTTTTCTCCAATTATGGCTACCACTTCCACTGAAGCCGTACCGCTATTTTCTGCAATTATTACTTCCTCCAATCTAATATTCTTTTAACATGTTAAGTATATTAAAATGATTTTTTCTGAATTGTAACACTATCTATAATATTATAAGTATAAAACATTCGTTATTTTTATTAAAAATCTCTCATATTAGAGTAAATGAAATATTTATGAAATTAATGAAAAATTAATATTACTCTTTATAGAAAGATGCTAATATTATAATGAAGTAATATTAATTTTATCAAGCTCATTTGATGTTATCATCTTCAGTATAAAACTACTACCATCAAACGAGAGCATTTTTTGAGAAACTCAAAAATCTGTAAAACCACGCAGCATGATTGTCTTGTGCAGTTCCCGGAGGATAATATCACGACCCATCGGATCGTTGACCCATTGCTCTGGATGTGTGTGCGGTCCGTATGCCGCAAACCACCGAATATCCTCACTCAAAAGATATTGTATTTCTGCCGCCAGAAGTTTTGTTCTGGGAATATGAAATCCACCGGTCATGATTCCGATTTTGGACAGAGCCTTGCCGGTTTCCGATCGCAGTATGCGAATGATTTCTGCGGAAAATTCCAGATTCTGCTTTGTAAAGTTCGCCCTGTTTTCGAGCCGGATGTCCGACAGGCTGACACCATGCTCCGTAAGCCATGCTGCCATATATTCCGCCTCCGTAATGTCACCGTCTGCAGTGGCGTTTCCTCCACTTACGATATACAGGATGCCCGGATTCCGTCGACCGACCTCCCATGCGCGCCGAATCTTGTAATCGCAACGGCTGCTGCCCAGCACGATGAGTATATCCAGCGGCTCGCTGCTATCATCGCTTTCACCGAAGACAAGTCGGTTGATTGCTGGCATATTCTCCAATTTTTCCTCGGGGTACAGCACGAATCGATCCAATGTTTTTTCCACCTCGCGCGATATATCATAGGCGATAAAGTCCCGTTTTTCCTCTTCCGTCGTGCCTGTTGACAGTGCCAGAAAGCAGTCCATTTTCGCTTTGTGCAGACGACGGACTACAGAAAAATAATTTGGAATGTGTCTTGATGATATAGAGTCAGCACTCCTCTGGATATAGTGAAGCATGATCAGCGAGGATGTCAGAATGCGTCCACTGCAGTAGGACAGATAGCAGAAGTTGAACATACGATCCTCACCGAAGCTCATGCTTTCGTCAAAACGGAGACAATGCTCTTCGATCACGCTTCTGCGGTAGAATTTGTTGCAGTTGGAATACACCATAAGCTGACGGATCCGGACATATTCATCGGCAAAAACCGAGGCATCAGGATAGAGCCTGTCGCGCACCGTCCAAAGCTCTCTTACGCCTGAGAGCGGTAATCGTTCGATCCCGAATATATACAGATCCGTGTCCTCATCGAGCAGCGGAAGGCTTTCACGCAAGAACCCTTCTCGCATACAGTCATCACAATCGATAAAGGTGACAAATTCGCCCGAGGCTGCATCAAGTCCAGCGTTACGTGCAGCTGATACCTCTTTGTGTGTACAAAATATCCCACGAACTTTTTTCTGTTTGCTGACGTATTCTTCCAAAAGCTCTTTCGTTCCGTCATTTGAACCATCATCCACCGCAATCAGTTCACAGTTTTCAGGAAGCTGATCAAGTACGGAATGTAAGCATTCGTCCAGATAGTCTATGCAGTTGTATGTAGGGACAATCACGGACAATCTTGTATACGTGTTTTTTCGTTTGAAAGCTTTTGTCATATCTTTTCACCAAATATTAGACACTTAAAGGTGAATATACTCCTGAGGATGATTCTTTTCCAATGTGCGATGAATATAGAAGTCGTCCAAAACCCAATCCGTCTTTTCGCCGAATATCGGTTTGCAGGTCACCAATTGAGCGATCGAACCATCCGGGGACGCATTAAACTCAAACAATACAGGCTCTCCGGTTTCATCAACAGTAAAATCCCAACCCACAAATCTAAGATGGGGAATCATATGATGAAGTTCCTTAACTTTTTCGCAAATCCTTCCCATGGACGGAATGCAATAGTTTCCCCTATATTTTCCATCCATTCTGTCGCTTACAGGTTTCAAAATATGCTCCCTGGATACAAAGCCTTTTTCATCAAAATGTACTATCACATCAACACGATATGATGTATCCTCAAGTCTGTTATCATTCGAAATGCCACAATAATATCCACCGTTTCCGGCTTCGATAACGCTTTCTCCTTTTGCTCCCACACTAAGGAACGCGTTTGGAGAAATATACACTCCTTCATTCGTAAGAAGCGAATGTATCCTGATAGTATTTACCGTACTGGGATTCAGCAATGCGAGATCTTTATGCTGTTTCACCCTGTCCTGTACAATGAAGTTGGCACCAATATGTTGAAATGTTGTCAGCAGTATTTTTTCATTCGTCATTTCAGGATCAATTGAAAATATATTAAGACTGTTGCTGCTGTATATTGCTGGCTTGATAATCATCTTACTCTTATGGGCAAGACAAAGCTTTACCGCACAATCTTCACTTATGGGCTTCATGTTGCTGTCGTAGTATAGACCTGACACGCATTTACAAACTGTCGTAGGCATTTTTGCAGATAAAAAGACTCGTTCCAAAAAACACTTATCCGAAGTAGCCCACGCAAATTCCATATTGTTAAGATATTGGATAAGATCATTGAAATATATGTTGCTCGGAATGAACGCAGGAATTATTGCATGTTCTCTAGAGCCAAAGAATTCATACCAAAACTTCTCTGGCTTTACATTATATTTTCTCCAATAAGATAAGATGACCTTTTCATAATCGCCATCACTGATATGAAAATCACAAACTGTTTCCATCATTTTGTGACATTCTGCTTTAAGCGCACCACAAAGAAACCTTCTTTTTTCGTCCCTTGCTTGCGCATATGATCTTTTAAACGCAAATTCGTAATCCATAACTTTCCCTTCCTGTATAGTTTAAGGCAATGTGCCACTTAACTCAAAACTCAAACTCCGTATAGTTCATATTCAGCAGATATTGATACTTGACCGATTTTGCAAGCTTTTTAATAAGCCCGTAATTGTCTGTGATGAGTGTCTGCGTTTCCTGGTCTTCATCAAGTGCAATGCAACGCCCGTCATCGAGCATTGTAAAGCGGGCACCGTGTTCCGTGAAGAGGACCATGATTTGAATGTTGATATCCTTTCGTTTCTGTGACGCTACAGCATAAGCTGCCATTTCTTCCATGCACAGACTGACTCGATAGGAGATCCGAGCCGGGAAACCGTTTTCATTAGCCCAGCTGCGTATTTGTCGTGAAGCTTCCACCGCCTCGTCCGGCTTGACTGTCAGAGACAAGCGTCTGGCTGACGAATCCAGCGAAACCAGATCCTTTTTCAGCCACATTCTGTATCTCCAAAGATTCAGCGAAAAAATGAGTATTTCCGTGAAAAGATACGACAGCCACAGATACGGAGCTGGCAGAAATCGAGTGAGCACGAACGCGAAGAGGGGCAGAGTGGCATACCCCAGCAGCGTAAGCTCGGTACAAAACTTGGTGTCACTGCGGTTGGTAAGGTACAACCGGAGCAGAGTGTCATAAGCGATGAAAACGAAATGCAGCGCATACAGACGCAGGGAGAAAAGTTCGGTATCCGTGACATTGGAAACGCCGTGCAGCGTATAGAAAACGTCCGGAAACAGCTCGATGAACAGCGTCATGACACAGGCAAATACAGTAACAAGCTTTGCGCTCTGACGCATCATCATACGTAATCCCACACGGTCTTCCGCGCCACTCAGCAGCCCAGCCAACGGTCGCATAGAACCCTGAACACCAGAGATCATAACATTCGTTAGGCTGAAGCTGAATGTACAGACTGCCATGATAACACCGCCAACGTCACCGAAGAATACCAGAATGAGGCGAATCATGATGTAATTTTGCAGTGCCAGTATTAGCGAGTAGGATGCTTCCGGCAGTCCTAGGGATAGGATTTCGCGCCGATCCTCCCGACGGGCTTTCACGTTGCCGCTGTTGTATATATCTGTCCTTTTTAGCAGGTAGAAGACAGTGGCAGAGCAACGTATGACGTTTGCCACAGCCGTACCGAAGCCAGCACCTGCAACACCCATCTTCAGAACACCGATGAAAAACAGATCCAATAGCAGATTCACGCAGCCTTCCAGCACAGCCAGCCACATCAATGCCTTCATCTTTCCAACGATTTGCAGTTGACATACGCCAACAGTGGAAATCAGACCAAATGGCATAGAGATCATGATGCCCATTGCGTACTGCCAAGTGAGCCGGTTAAGCTCCGGAGACAGTTGATATGATCGGATAATCCAGAATACAACAGGGATCTGCGCAATCGCCACGAACAAAGCGGCGGCAATCATAAGCTGCTTTACGGCACTTTTTGCGTACAAAATGTTCTCTCGGTCATTTTCTCCCATTCTGGTGGACAGACTTGTTGCGGCACCGTTTGCAATCATTACAGAGATAACACCCACGACAAGCACAATCGGAGATATGATGTTGACCGCAGACAGCGCATTGCTTCCAACCAGATTTCCAACCACGAGTCCGTCCACCGAAATGAGCAGAAGCGTAGAAAGATTCGTCAGCATCAGCGTTGGTATATATTCGAGCAGCTTCCGGCGGGTCAGCGATCCCGTGCGCGTAAACCGTTCCTCGATATTCATGTTTGTGTTTTTACTCTCGTTAGTTCTCATATTACTTTTGCCCTTTCAAGGAGTTGACCTTATGCCATAGACACTTTTTCTAATATCTTTTTAAACAGTTCCGCACCGGAGCTGTGTTCCTTCTCGCATAGCTGACGTATTTGACTTACAGTTTGTCTGGCAGAACTAGCCTCAGGACGCTTGGAAAAGTCAATAAGCGAACGATAAATCCGTTCACGGTTGCTGTAATAGTGCTCAAGCTCAAAGCTTTCCCTGAATCCGTCAAGCTTGCCCATGATATCCAAAGGGATCATAGTCTTCATACAGCCGTAACATTCGCCGCAATTCTCACCGTTTTTCCCCGTTTGAAAGCATACCGATACGGTTTTCTGAAAAATTTCGTTATCAGCGAGAGCCTTCAGCTTAGTGATTCTCGAATCATTATCGCTTGCAATATATTGGAATGTTTCAGTACGAAGGCTATAGCTGAGCAAACCTTCATAATGCTGCGTCGGAACGAACAAGGATACCTCATCCGTCTTATCCGTCCCATGTCCAGATGAAGAGCTTATATACGTTTTATACAGGTGTTCAAGCGCAAGTGTACAGGAGAGATAACGGTACATTGCCATATAAATAACTCCACCTCGGTAATAATCAATATCAAGATTGGTGTTTGTATCGATCAAGGGAATTTTATAGACCTCAGCGACTTTCTTTGCTCTGTTAAGAATGATCTCTTCAATGCTGCCTTCCTGACGGTAAAGCGCATCCTTCCCCTTGGCGATTTCATAGGGTTTAAAAAGATTGCAGCAGGTATAGTGACAAAGGTGTGTAAGTCTTATATCTTCTGGAACATTCTCACCGCTATAGCACTTCAACGTATAATTAGAATCAACTCCCGCAGACATTCCGGCAACAACTGAGCCATCGCACCAAACCGGCTCTTCTGTTTTTGGTCCTGTTAAACGGATCGCAGGAAATCCGCTTTTATTCAGGGCGGGAAGAAGCATAGCAGTCAGACCATCATACAGACGCTTCGAGATGGGCGCTTCAAATTCAATGTCGGAGCCTGAAACAACTGCATACCAGAACAACGCTACGACAAAAGCATTGCTTCTTTCCTTGCAAAGATACTTACTGTATTGGGCAGGAACATCAAACCATAAGGTTCCGTCCTTATTCCATGCAACAGGCGGATAATCCTCATCTGTGAGCCATACACAAAATCTTCTTTGGTTGAGGATATTTTGAGTGTATGCGCATGCGGTTTCCGGAGAAACTGTTACAGGCGCTTTTAGAAAAGCCCTGCTCCCCTCTTCTGTTACATAAGGTTTCCCTATATGAATCATTTTTAATCCTCCTACTAAGTATTGATCGTTATCACAAATATGGTGATGTTGTTGAATTGCGCCCCCTAGGCTGTCCTAAAACTAAAAACTAAAGGGTTGTCAGAAAATTAAGAACGACAAGAAAGCCTCTCTCACATTTTTCGTCTCTTCCCCTAGTAAAAAGATCTCCGATTTTTGCCGGTCTGGGTAGTTTTCGGACAGTCTGCCCATTCTTTTAATTTCCCGTATTTATCAGCCCAACGCAAAACAGCAAGAATAAATCCTTTTGCTTTGATTATGTAACGTCCATCAGAATAACCTGGACTTATGAATTCAACTTTTAGTTTTATCATGTATAGTACACCTTAAATCTAAAAGGAATGTAGAAAGCAGAAAATGCACTTTTTCCCTTAAAATCGTGTTGGATTAATAATTCAATGCTTTTTTTGATAAACTCACAAAAATCATCGTTCATGAATGCTTCTCCTTACTGTATAAAAATTTTTGTACACCATGCTTATAACGCGTTCCAGATGTTCTTTGTACCAAAATTCGCTTAACATGTCAGAATTTTTATCTCACCTTTTGCAAAAAAGTTATATCCATCTGGTAATAATGTCTTTTTTCTCATACACCATATTAAAATTAGCACCCTTTTTTAAGGCATCTTCCAGTTGTGTAGGAGTTTCTTTTTCAGCAATCAATCATCTTTTTTCGCAAGGAGGATGAATTTTTTGTAGAGTTGCTCTCCAAGGTAGAACACCCTGCAATACAGGTGAGATTCATCGAATCCATGAAGCTGGTTGTACAGTTCATTTTGCTTGATATAATACATGGCAACATTTTTGAAAGTTTTGCCCCACATGTGTTTAGGAACACGCAGCACCATATCGTATGCTTCGAGCATCATCATGAACTGGTCAGCTCTCTCGACCCAGCTTCTAACACTGTTTACTCGTACGGACTCATGTTTCATTCCAGAGACGGTCTTAACAGATAATATGAAAACCGTGCCCCTTGGTTATGAAGCGGGCAAACCGATAATGAATCAAAAAACGCTTGAGTTTGCCAATGACATGGGTTTTGTCTGGAAACTCTGCAAAATTCGTCGTCCTCAGACAAACGTACCTGGGTTTTCTGCACCAGCTTCTTATGACAGAAAACGATGCAAGAAAACGGAACTCCTGAAACAATCAAAATTGCCGTCTATTTGCGGAAGAGCCTTTAATGTACATACAGGCATCATACCTGAATTTGGGAGGGGAAATTGCAAAAGGAGCTGATCCGGTAGTTTTCCAGTGTCAATGTGTCACTTTCAGAATAGCGGTAACGATTTATGACCGTCAGCTTCTTCGGAAGATCATTCCGTTCTGAATACTGTGGCTTTACAAGGACCTCCTCTTCAAAGAGCAGATCAGGATCCATATTAAGCTCTTCCTCACAGGTTAGGCAGAGCTTGATTCTGTCTTCGGATGATTCGCGGATGAGAATCCGACATTCTGTCCGGTCATCAAATAAATGGCACTCCCACGGCACCATACCCTGAAATGCATCCATTCCAGCGAAGCAGGGCATTCCGTCCTTCATTACATATGGTTCAAATACGAGCGCATGTGGATAATAGGCAAGAATATATCCTTTTGCTGGTGCTCCATCATACAGAAAAGAATCCATCTCTATCCTCCTCCAGTCCTTCCAGATACCACTTGGCAAGCGTCCGGTCAGAGATGTCCGAACTGTAGCGGTCTCTAATCGCACGCAGCAGTTCCATAGGAATGAAATCAGCGTCGGCATCCGTTTCTTTTTGATCATCTCTGTCCATAAAGGCCAGATACTGAACGCTGTTTTTTATGAGCATATTCAGAACTTTGCCTGTCAGATCCACCGACAATTGAAGCGTCCGACGGCTGGACGGAAATTGTGTGGTGTATTTTTCGGGCGGTAACAATTCTGCAGCCCGGTAATAGGTTCCCAGAGCCGGGTAAGCCATGATTTCACCATACCCGTCCCTTGTCCTCTCTCCTATATATGTATGCAGGATTGGCGAGATATCAATCGGCGTTCCATCCTTACTTGCAAGACGCATAACGGAACCTTTTGCAAGACATCTGACCACTGCACCGTCCTGACCCCATCCAGGTTCATATGCAGAATCCATATAGACATCCATATACCTGCCGATGACCTTCAGATTTCCCCGTTGATCAAGAATACGCTCAATCTCGCCTGAAAATCCCCCGGCACTTGTATCCGGTATTCCCACATCATTGAGAATCAATGTCGGAGAAAGGCAGCTCACATCAAAAGATCTGACCAGGTGTTCTGAATCGATCTTTTTCTCGTGCAGCTGCTCAAACCGGACATATACTTCTCCAAAGCCTTCCTCTGAGAGATTTCCCAGGAACATGAGAGGATGATTCAGAAAGAAATGTGCCAGCTCTCTCAGGTCATTATTCTCTCCATAGATTATCCCTCTGAACATTTGTCCGGGGCAAAGTGCATCATACATGACCCCATCCCGCGATGTGATCCTCTCTGTTTCTGGTTTTGTATAAACTGTCGTGGGATTTTCAAAACTGTCTGTATAAGCATCCCCCATAGTTACGTCCTGATCCGTCCTGTTTGAATCTTTTCCAGGCGCGAGCCGGTAATGGAGCTGTGTTTTTTCCAGCTTCACCAAAGACATGCACAAAGGTACCGGCAGAAGCCTGCTGAGCCTGTCGCTGATGTAAGCGTTGGAAAACCGTATGCTGTTGAGTTTTGTTTTCAGATTCGTCTCGACGATTTTTTCCAGCTCTTCCCGCATGGTTCGTCCGGGAATATAAGTCATTGTTCTGACTCCGTCCGCGTAAGGGGCATAAATGCAGACAGGGGTGAGAGGCGTGACAGTATACGTGAGATGCTCGTATGTCAGATTGTCGGGAAAATGTTTCGTTCTTTTCTGCTCCGTTTTTTTGTCAATCAGGGAGCACTTCACCTCTCCGGAAATGCCTTCCTTCTGTATACCGATCCTCCTGACAGACTGCAGTGCCTGTGCAAGTGCATTAGAATCCGTTTCTTTGTGCACGGTCGCAAGAAAGGTCTGTCCGGCCTTCAGTGAGCGAATCCAGCAGCCTTCCTCAGGATAATACCTTTCCTCGGTAAATATGGAACGGATCTGCGGTGCGATACCCCGCATCATCTTCACTAAATTGTGTGCAGCAGCTAAGTATCCGTCATATCCTTCCGGGAAGGCATATCCCACTCTGATATTCTTTATGATCTCTTCGGGGAGCAGGCTTGCTACAGGAATGAAAGGGATACCCTGACTGTCGATGGGAATATCGTATCGAAATCCCTCTGTCATCTTCATCCGGTTCTCAAAAGCTACATTTCCTGTCAGTTTAATGCAGAGCATTTTCATTTTGCCTCTCCTCCTTGCTTTCCGGGAACGAATCTGCCTGTGGAATGAATGGCATAACCTTCAGCGCGTCATACCAGGACGCATATATGTTATTATCTTCATCCCTGTAAAATGGGACTCCAAGCATGGCTTCCAGATCTATTCCGGTCTTCTGTAAAAGGCTCACGCCTTCCCTGAAAATGATCCGGTCAAGCAGATAGTTCTCACGCAGGCGCTGCAGGAATGACCAGCCATATTTTTTTTTCAGGCGATGCAGTACCCTGACTCTCTCCAGCAGTTTTTCGTAGGAATATTCCTCATATCTGGCTGCTTTGTCCATGCAGTAAGGCCGCAGACTGAGATTCACATTGGCATCTGTGATAAATGATGTCTCCCTGAGCAGATCCAGCTCCTGAAAATACGGTGTCTCGCATATCTGAAAATCGATCCAGTTGCCTGCCAGACCGTTTCGCAGATTTTTCTCAAGCTTAGCGGTTTTCTTTGCGCTTGAGCAGCATTCCTCTGCCATCATAAAGGCTGTATGGAAACTGTTCTCTTCTGTCGCAAAACATACGCCCGCACAACAGAAAAGCGGAATCCGGCGTCCCTGTACTTCTCCTATAAATGTGTTCTCAAGATTTTTAAAAAAGAAATCAAGAAAAGGAAATGCCAGGCGCGCATTACACATCAGGTTGACATCATCACCACTATTATGGATGATCTGAAATTCATGGGCGAAATCACTTTCCCTGTGATCCAGACTTTCAAAATACGTTTTCAGATCCGTTACAGAATCCTCCATGATACGGGCATACTGGCTTTCGATGCTTTTGTTCACCTGCCTGCGCAGACGAATCCCTTTCTGATAATCAGAGGTCTGCTGCAGCATTTGTCCGATGGTTATACCGAGGTTGTTTCCATCGATGTGGATCACAGCCCTGTACTTTTTTCCGTCTGTACCTTTCGTGGATTGGAGTTCAGTAAGATCTATCACTTCTCCCCTGTACGCAGCTTCCTGTCTTCGAATAAGAGATGCCCTGGATATATAGTCTCCGTTTTTTTCGTCACGACCAATAACTGGTTCACCGGTGTGCTCTTCCCGCAGCACTACGGGGAGTGCGCCAAGCGGATTGGAGATGACCGCGGATGTTTTATTATTATTCAGTTTTTTGTATAATTCAAAAATATCGTGACCTAAATCATTTGTTTTCTCCACGGCAGCTGTCGCAAGATTCAGGGAGTAAGCCTGATCAAGGTAATAGCGTGAAACCTTTCGGAATATCTTCTGAGCGATCAGACCTGTCCTAGCAAGAAACATCGCATTTCCGGCAGCGCATATGATCAGCTGAAAGAGAATGCGACTGTCTTCAAAAAATGTAAGAGCCCCGTCCGGATCCAGCGAAAGAACATATTCATGCCTCTCAAGCGGCGGATCAACACTTTTGAGCGCATACCTTATTCCGTCTTCAAGAATATGTGTCATGAGATCGCTTCCGCCAAGTGTATCCACATAAGAGTTGGAACGGAACATAAATCTCTGAATCTGCCTTGTATCAAGGATGCAAAGCACTTCCTTTTCCAATAATTCTTTTTCCATATTTCCTCTTTCATGGCGCATTCACTGTGCCAATAATATTAGATTTGGAACGCAGTTCGAACTTATGCCCATCCGTCCGCGTTCGAAACAATACTCCGGATGCAGCTGTCTCCTTTTATAAAACTCATCAGACACCAGATTCCCTGTGAGAGGAGTGAGGCTATCCAGATACCCCAGACTCCGAATGTAAAAATCTTTGTCAGCAAAAAGCTGACTGTGGGATTAATGATTAAAACGCTGATAGAAGCGAGAGTTCGTGGAATTTTTACTTCGCCGACACCTCTCATAGCGGCGATATTGACGATGCGGAGGATCTGCATGACTGTTAGAATCGCTGCGACATAGCTATATTGAGTTCCCCTGAGAATGGAATCCGTATCTGAAAAGTACAGTCCGAAAAAACAATGAGCACCCAAAATATAAACAGCACTCAGACACACAGAGACCATTGACCCGATGACACGCCCCATGCGGAGATATACTCTTATTTCATTTAGATCTCCGGCGCCCAGGCTACGCCCTATCAATGACACTACGGCACTCTGCAGACCGTCTCCAAATGCAAAGGTGTAATTCAGGAGGATCATTGTCACAAAGTATACAGCTGTTGCATCGGCATTTAGTCCGGATATGATTATGGAAGAGATCAGGAATCCGATGCGGGTAAACATGTTTTCGAAAATAAGGTTACCCACCTTGCTGCAGATGTTTTGCAGCGTATTCTGGCGCGTCGTGCTTTTTTTAACAATTCCCTTTAAACTAAGGAAATCACTGTGCCTGATCAGGAAGAATATACTAACCGCGCATGAAGCTGCCATTCCTGAGACCGTCCCGATCGCGTCACCGGACACTCCCATGGCGGGAAATCCCCAGTGCCCCTCAATAAGTAGATAATTGACCAGAATATCAAAGACTCCCATAAAGATACTAGAAATAAAAGTAACCTTTGTTTCCCCGATTCCACGAAGCGCCGCATTCAATACGATAGAGACGTTCTGGAAAAGAATAAATCCCATTATAATACGGAAAAAAGAGACAGACTCTGCCATTGTTTCAAATTGGCTGCTGAACAGTCTCATTACAGGTGATGCAAAAAGTGCAAGTCCTGCTCCTATAATGACCGATAAAAAGACACATATTCTGAGTATCGTATGGAAATACTCGTTTGCTTCATCCCGGTTATTTCTCCCCATAGCCTGTGAAACAAATATGGAAGATGCCGTTCCCAGAGCATAAAAGATCGCAAGAAAAAGCAGTTTTGGCTGTGTGGTAATGGAAACGGCAGATATTGCCCCTTTTCCGAGAGGGGAGATCATCTTTGTATCAATAGATGTAATCAGAACGCCGACAATACTCTCGAGAATGGCCGGAATCGCAATCCCGGAGAACTGTTTGACGCGGTTTTGTTCCATTTTTGTTTTTTCAATGCGTTTTTTCATGATGATTTGATGACCGAACACCTCCCAAAACGAAGTTTTGTACCTTGAGTGACTGTTTTGCTGCACAGTTCCTTAGTAGTAACTATAATCCCTGAATTGTTTGAAGACAAAGGTGGTTCTCTTTTCCGTTGACCCGTCAGAACGCAGAACTTCACTGGTATCTCTCATGGAACAGGCGCTGATAACGTGAATACCGTCTTTGAGGAGCTTGTCTGTCAGCATAAAAAGAAATGTAAATTCACCCGCAAGAAAAACCGCATCAGGATTCAGATTTTCAATTTTCACCACATACTCATCCACAAGCTTCCGGATCCCATTTGTGTCAAGCCAGGGATCAACCTGCGGATATGGAATATCGAAAATCTCCCCGTATGCTTTTGCTGCTTCTACCTGAGAAGGCCCCCATAAACTGCTTGGATGATTACTGCAGTTGATCAACATATTCTTTCCGTCATCTCCTATATATATTAAATCCCAAAACCATAGTATCTGTACGTACCATTAGAAGTTGTTTTCACAAGCGCAACAGTAACGTATGAATGTGAGACAACCTCACTATTGAAGCCTCTGTAAGCATTGAACCAGCTAAAAGTTCGTTCGACTACCCAACGTTTTTGAATCACGAGCCATCCGATAGGTTTTATTTTCCCAGATATTTACATGCCTGAATTAAAACTCCATAGCCGTTTTCTTTTACCTCAGTCCCCCGGGGACAGAAGTAAATGCGATTCTTTCACGGCAAACTGCATTGTGTTTATTATGCGCCTTTTGCCGTCACGCCTAAAAACCACATTCAGGGATTCTAACCCTCTCCTGTGGTACTACCAACACCGACAAAGCGGTGAATCTCTATGACGCTCGACCTAGAATTCCACTATTTAACACTCTAGGGAACGTATTTGTCATTCTGCCAAGCAAACCAAATTTTTATTATTATATTATGCCTCAGAGCAAAGCATAATCGTAATTTTACTGAATTTAGAACCAAATCGCAACTTCAGTCTCCCGGGAACCGAAGTTAATAAAGTCTTCGCTTCGCCTTCCTGTGTCCTCTAAATTTCTTCCGAAAAACAAAGCAACAATAGGCAGAGTTTTGTTTGAGATTTTCCCCCCAGACTGTCCGAAAACTAAAAGCTAAAGAGTTATCAGAAAATTAAGAACAACGAGAAAGCCTCTCTAACGCATTTTCCGTCTCTTCCCCTAGTAAAAAGATCTCCGATTTTTGTGGGTGTACCGAGAAAAATAGGGTATTTACAGACCTATTTTTGATCTGATATAATTCTTCCGAAAGGAGGGATTGATTTGAATAATTGCAATGATAACTTCTCAGTTGAAACGGAAGAAGAAGTAACGAACGGGCAACCAGTAATCACCATTGATGAGTTAGATCAGAATTGGGACATACTGGATAAGGAAACAAGAAAAATATATGCAGAGGCTGTCGGAGAGGAGCTTTCGAGGATAAACGAGAAACCGTTGATAGACTCAAAAAAAGAGAATTCGAATTGAAAGGAGTGATACAAAAGAAATATTCTTACAATGCATGGAACTGTAAAGTACATGCGCACTATGCTCACTGGTATCGATAGAGAAAATACTAGTCGTATGGTTCTTACCGTAGCACGTGAAGGGATTCGCGCCAAATCATACCGAGAAGCCGCCATAACACTGCAGGAACGTTTTGATTCAAAATTCAGCGCAGATCTTGTCCGCATTGTACAGACCATGTAGGAGAAATAGTGTGGGAGGACTATCTGAGGCAGGCAAAGGAAGCTGAAGAATGGCTGTCCACTCATAAGATTGATCGGAGAAGGCGCTCTCACGCCCCTGAAGACATCATTGTTATTGGTACCGATGGCGCATTTTTGGACACGAGAGAAGAGTCTTGGAAAGAAACAAAACTGGGACTGTGCTATAACCTTAAAGATATGTACACTTGGGAATGTGCAAATGGCGATATCGGACGAAGAATAACAAAGAAGGATCTTGTAGCATACATTAGTAAATCGTAGGATTTTCAATATCATCTTCTTGCATTAGGACTAAGGAATAACATATATGAACATAATCAAAGTTATGGAAAAGGTTGCTAAATTTGCAAAGATCCATATTCACGACGAAAAAAAAGAAAAATCTGGGTAGAAACAGTAAATGATCTAATAGAAAACGGAAAACTTGATGAAGCATTAAAATTAATTGAGCCATATGCGATAGGAAGCGGCGCGCAGGAATCTGCAAACAAATACGGCATGCAGAACCGGATGACTCTTCAGGGACAACGATGGCTGATAGAACGAGGTCAGGGGGTGCTGGCATGTAAGTGCAGACTTGAAAGCAACAGGTAGGATACTGTTGAGCAACTTGTTTTCAAAAAGTATGGAACACCGATGGCTATCATTAAAGCAGTGGTTATATGACAGAAAGCATGGGTGTACCAAGAGAAATCACCATAAATTTATCGGTACACCCGCATAAGATACCCCGCGACCTTGTCGCTAACCGCGGGGCAATAGAAGAAAGACACCTGTTGTTTTCAGCACTTCAACTTAACGTCCCCTGCGCCTCGCGATTAGAACCGGGAGTGCCAGCGCAAGACACAACGCAGATAACCCCACTTCGCACCCGCCGCTCGACGAACTTACGCCGTTCGGTGTGTCCGGTGTATCCGGATCATCGCCGCTGATAGTCACTTTTACACACACGGGGGTCGAATCATTGTGGTTCTCATCGCCCTGCACCCTGCACCAGACGTAATACGTACCCGCCGCGGATGCCTCCGGGATGAGCGAGCTGTATTCTGTCGCCGGATTCACATCGTCCGAACTCAGGCCGTAGAACATCCTCACTCCGCCCTCATAACGCGCGTCATCATTCAGAAGAGCATGCGCCTTTCCGTTAGCGTAGTTGTTGGATGCCGAAGGGGCATGCAAAAGCCTTGCTGTGGCTCTCTCGTTTACCCATATATCCAGCCATTCGGAAGTAACCGCGTTGCTATCATCTGCGTTCGCGTCCTTCTCGCTTCTTAGCCGCACATGGTAAGCGCCGGGGTAGTCGAAGGACACTTGGCCGTTCTTGTCAATCGTTATGCCCTTCCCGGTCTCCTGTGCCTCCCACGTGTACTTGACAGCCGTCTCCTTCCCACTGCCGGTGTGGGTTTCCACCTGGAATTTGCCCTCACCCTCGATGGACTCACTGACGTTCACTCCGCCTATGAAACGCCCGGTGACGACAAGTTGCGTGTCGCCGTCCGCGAACTCAGTGCGTACAATGGGGATGTCCTCCTCAGTATAGTCATCGCCCAGCTTTTCGGCTGTGATCTCTTTCCAGCTGGAATAGTTATTTTCGTCGGCTTGATTATAAACCCGCACGTGGTAGTATTCTCCGTCTTTGGTAGCTTTGGTAAAGGACACCACTCCGTCGGTCGTCATTTTAATGCCATTCTGCTCCCGTGCCTCCCAGTAATAGGGAGCATCCACCTCGATATCGCGGGCGTTGTAGGCGTGAACCTCAAGTTTCCCGTCGCCCTCTATGCTCTCCGGATTCGCGTCCTCGATGCCGTTGTACTCCCCGCTGATCCGGTAGTCCACCTTCTCGCCCGCGACATTGATCTCCAGCTGGGCGGTTTTGCCAAGGTCGGAGTTTTTGATATAGGAGTTCGCGCCGGGGTTGATGGGATAGGTGTTCTCGTCGATGAAATACCTTAAGAAACACTTACCCGGCCTTACCGCCGTGTACTTCAAGCCGGCGGAGGTCTTCTCAAGAACGATGGGGGCAGAGTCCCCGGACAGCTCATTCCCGGCCTCGTCCACGACGCGCCACTGGCCGTAGTCCACGTTGAAGCCGTAGTACGCTCCGCCGAGGTTGTTGTAGCCATTGACGGGTAGGTAGTCGGTGTAGGAGTACTCCCCGATTTGCATGTTGGCCACTGTCATGTCCTTATTCTGGGTGATGACCCCGATGTTTGTTGTGCCCAGCGAGACGTAGCTCAGCGGATAGAGAGCTGTCATGCCGGTGATTTCGTTGTTAACAACGGTCTCATCGTAAACCATCTGCGCGCCGGTAGAGGACATGGGCGCGTGGGTGGCGATCAACTCCACGGCATTCTTGATGTCCTTGTCCGCGAGGACGGTCTCCCAGTTGATGTTCAGCGGGTCGTAATCGACATCGATAAGCGCGCGCTGCTTGAGGTCCTCCCTGGCTTTTGGGCCGAAGGAAATGACGGGGTTTAAGAGCAGGCCCATATCATAATAAATTTCTACCTTGTACGAGAGCATGACGGGGCAGTTGTATTTCGTGGTGACGGTGGTCTCGGTCTCGCTCTGCTTCAATATCGCGGTGGTGTAGGGCGGTAAATTGGCAGTGACAGTGTTGCTTTCGGTCTTGCTGCTCGTTGTTGATTCCGATTTCGACCACCCGTCCGAAATAGTCTGAGAGGCCGAGAAGGACACCTCGGTGTTAACTTTTAAGACGGCACCTAAGAAGTTTGCTTCTGACCCGACTGAAAGCTTTACCCCTTCCGTAAAGCCGTAGTTAAAGGAGTGGTTGATCGTGCTCGTGAGGCTCGCGGTAATGGTTTTCGACAGGGTCTGGCTAAAGGGATTTGCCACGCCGTCATCGTTCACCAGCGTCGCGGTCTTTCTGACACTCGGCGTGTCGGGCTCAGTGAACGTCGAGACGTAGTGCCCCACGTCTCCCGGCAGGATCACGCCGACTCCGAAGTCCGAGAAGCGCACTTCTATGGTAACATCAACACCATCAAACTTGAAATGCAGGGTCGTCGCCACATATCCATCGTTGTTCCACTTCGGATCCGTGTACTCGTAATTGTCACTGTTGTACTTCCCGTTATTGTAGTACGCATGGAACTCCGGAAACAGGACGTATTCTCTAGCAAGGTCCAGCGCGTCAACCTCCCTATTCCCCATTGCCCCTCCCATTGCCACGCCCAAGGCCGTCAGCATCCACATATCGACCAGCGAGCGGTCGAAGAGGGAGCTGTGACTTGCCTTGAACACGTCCTCGTAGAACTTCTTGTAGCTGTTGAAGTTGGGGGAGTTGATGTTGTAGTAGGTTACGCCGTCAATGGTGTAGGTGTCCTCGATGGCGGGGGGGGGTCTCCTCCGCGAGAGCCGGAGTCGCAGCCATCAGCAGGGACAGCGCGACCAAAAACGCGAAAATTTTTCTGTTTATCATAATTTATTCGCCTCCATAAATATAAAAAGCTAAAAAGTTCAAACAAACATGATCGATCACGCTACCAATGCCACGGAGGGATCAGCGTCCGAACTTCGAGATATTATACAATATTATTCATTATTCCAAATGCCTGAACTGAAGCCGGTTGAAGCTGCTGAAGCAGTCTCCCTATGAAGGAAATAACTTAATTCGTTTCGAGGAACTGCCTTTAGAAGGCCATTCTTAGAAGCACTTTTCTTCGATACCTATTTAGGGATTCGCTTCATTTCTGGACTTCACATTATTCAGCCGCCCTTCACTGCATTCAGTCGAACCGGGTGTACCAATTTATGGTGATTTCTCTTAGTACTCCCATGCCTTCTGTCATATAACCACTGCTTTAATGATAGCCATATGAGTCACCTCACCAAACAAAAAAATTTTTATCCGGGAACTGGAAAATCTCCTTGTCCATAAAAAACACATTCACATTCAGGGATTCTAACCCTATCATGTGTTACAACCGACACCGACAAGTCGGTGAACCCTCTCTATGACGCTCGACCTAGAATTCCAGTAAATAACACTCTAGGGAACGTATTTGTCATTCCGCTTAAGTACTTACGCTTAAGTACTTAAATTGATTGCATTAATAATACTATGACTCGAAGCGAATCATAATCGTAATTTTACGTAATTTCGAATAGCTCTTTGAATCGCAAGCTTGTGTCTCTGGGGCATAAGGTTATTTAATACATGTTGAATTTGTTTGCGCTTTTTTGGTCGTCCGTCCTTAAAATCCGGTCTTTGACGTGCCACGGTCTTACCTTCCTGTGTACTCTTCAGTTGGACACCCTGAACCAGACCGCGAGTAATCCGAGCCAATTTTATCCCCAGCTCGAATCACTTTCAAAAGTTCATCAAGCTGAGTCGGAAAATTTTTGCTATGCTCCTGCGACTTCAAGGGTTTCAATCTGAACTTCCAGCAATTACTATCTTGAAACACGTATGCTTTTCGAGCAGCTTAATCGCTCATAATTTTGCAAATTCTTCAACCGGTAAATCCGTCGCTTTAGAAATATCAGCATCACTCAATCCCCTTGCTCGCAAACGACGTGCAGTCTCTAAATTAGCCTTGCGCCGACCTGTAATAGCTCCTTTGTCTAAAAAATATTTCTCAACAAAACTTTCTGCTTTAATTCAACGTCTTTCAGATTCACTGCCCTGACGATGAAATTAAAA
>CALEPX010000041.1 GCA_937911045.1 uncultured Fretibacterium sp.
CGTGCCCAAGAGGCATAAAGTTATTTAATGCATGCTGATTTTGTTCGCGCTTTTTCGGTCGTCCGTCCTTAAAATCCGGTCTTTGATGTGCAAAGCTTTGCCTTCCTGTATTATTTCTCTCAATTTCAGCGGTCATTATAGGGTGTTTAGGTAATCTTACCTGTGATCGGAACGTATTTCGACTTGAATATCTAGTTCTGAAGCCAATTTCACGCATTCAGGGACAGTTGGGATATCATTAGTGCCGTAATATTTTCATGAGCTGTTTCAGAGCCTCCTCAGCTTTACCGTCTCTCTTAAATTCAAACATATATGTCTTAACCACGCAGTCAATTCTTCCGGTTGCAGTATGCGTCTCATATGATACACACTGACCAAGAAGCGTGAAAGTGATGACGAACATTCCTTGAAAATAATTCTTGAACGGGTCACAAAACTAGGGCAGCCTAGATGAGGGTTTCATACCCGTAAATGATAGGGGTTTCCAGACTGAAAGCCTTATGGAATTCCGGTTTCCCGGGGCATCAGTTTACTTGTCGTTTGGCGGCAGATTTGACAGGATCACAACTGCCGTGCCCGTTTCCGAGCAGAACCTGAGATAACTGTTATAATGCCCAGAACTGCCGTTTTGCCAGATGAATCCGTTTTCTATTGCCTACTCCAGTTACACCTTAAACTGTTCCAGCTGCTCCGGTCAGCCTCTTCGACATCCATGCCCCCGTAGCCACCAAGTTTGATCGTTTTGCCTGTCTGAACCTGCAGTTAAATTGCGGCGGAGTCAGGAGCGTCCTTAGGTGCAAACACAGGAACAGTCTCATCAGCACTATTTCCGACTGCTCCCAGTCAAAGGAGAATTCGCTGGGGCTGTACTGTTTTGCCTAGAAAGAATGCAGTCCGGTCGGCACCACACCCCGGCATGTGCAAGATTCTTCCCGCCATGCTTCTGTAGTCGATCTGATCAGGAACTGGTCCTCTATCCAACCACCCATTCTGGTTGTACTGCATCTCGTTAAACCAGTCAGCCCAATCATAGTCAATATCATCATACCCGCTGCTCCGCTTTACAGGCGGCAGTACGCCATTCAGCAGGGTATCATATATCGTCTGACAGCACAGCTTACAAAGCGACCGCTCTCCATCCTCCTAAGAAAGTTTACGCGGCGCGCCCCTTGATCATAACTGCCAATCTTGCGAAAACGCTCCATTAAAGAATAAAAAACTTACGCCGACAGAAAAACGTTCTGCAACTGCCGCAACTTTGTGCTAGTGGGCTAAAAAAGTCGTTAAGATCCCATCGTTTTGCTTAATACAAGAAAAATTTCAAGACCAGCGACTCTTTTATGACACTACAAACTTTGTCGCCGTTGCTTCTTGCAATAACTACACGTTTACGTAAATCACTTATGGTCTTTTACCTCAAATATATGCTTATAGTTTTGGAAACAGCTATATTATTTATGACACATTGCCGAGAAATCGGATTCGATTATTTTTCCGTAAAAAGTTTGTGCCCCCAAAATATTTTTCTCAAATTTATGTTTCCACGTCAGCTTGAAAAACATTGTCGAGCTTGTGAGTTCTTCAAATTTTTTTTCATCGAACGGAGAATTTAACAGGGGTTGCAAGTCATTAACTTTCGTGTTGTTCAACGGCAGGGCGTCAAGAAGATTTCTAAAGTCAGTGAACTCTTCGTAAGCGAGGGCGATAATGTAAGCAAGGAGAACATAATCAATAGGAATGTCGTGTTCCTTCCAGTATTCGAGATGCACATCGAAAACAAATCCGCACAGTTTGCTTTCTTTTTGAGCAGCTTGAATGAATGAAGTCCATCTTCTCAGGGAAACACCGTAGCATTTCGGATCAAGTCCGGCTTTAACGGTGAAATATTTTAAGCTGAAAATTTCATCGGGAATTTTTTTTGTTACGAGGACGGTAGCATCAAGCCACATTCCGCCGTACTTATAAAGTAGTACCATTCTCAGAATGTCTGACAAATGCGTGAGCGTTATCATGCCGGAGTAAAGCTTTTCCATGACATGTTCAGGAATGTCAAGATACTCGCTGAAATTTTCTTTCGTGATTACTTTTAATTCACGGCTGCCGCAATTATGACGGACGCTTTCAAAACATTTTTTCACGATCTCGGGAGCGTTATCTTCGCCCTGCCACCATGAAGTCCAGATTATGTTTGAAGTCCCACTGTTGTTATTTTCAGGCAGATTTTTATATTTCTGAATGACGTGGGCATAATTTTTTTTCAACCAGTCAAGCATAACCTTATCTTTCCAGCGCGTTATAGCTATGGGATAACGGAACGCCGATGAGCAGAAACTTGCAAACGCGACTTTGAAGCCAAATTCTCTGTAAAGCTGTATTTTCTTTCTGATTTTCATTTTTTATTTCCTCCTGAGCCTGTAATAAAGATGGCGTAATTTACGACTGTTTTATTGTTTTTCATTCTGCGAATTTCTTCTCAGAAACACCAAGGCGGTCACGCTCAAACTTTTCCGAGACATCAATCTTACTGTGATTCACAAAATCATTCAGGATCGCGTTGGAACTTGAAGCTGCCCAATGGTTATCTAGATTCGCCTGCTCATCGTCCATAACCTCAGAAAGGTAATTTGCCACATCCCAGGGGCAAAACACCTCTGTATTTCCGGAAATATAGCCATCATACCATTTCCGGATCAGTTCCATTTTGTCTGAAATTCCAAAAGCATGCAGCATACACGACACTTCCTCTTGCGTAAAGCCGAAGTATTGGCTGAACTTCCTGCTGGTGACTGAATAACATACGAAATTATTGACACCTGTGAAAATGCTCTCCTTGGAAATTCTCAGGCAACCGGTAACTACGGCGAATTTCAGATACTCGTTCGTCTTCATGGAGATGCTCAGAATTCCTCGGATCACGCAGAACTCCG
>CALEPX010000042.1 GCA_937911045.1 uncultured Fretibacterium sp.
GGAGTTGCATTTTGAAGACGCGGAATCTTCGGAATATTTGCGCTCGTTGGTGAGCAGCAGCATAGTCGGAGTTACGATTCGTGACGTTTCGGCGAAATCACGGCTTCAACGCAGACTTTCGGCTCTTGCGGAAATGACAGGCAACGCGAATCAGGGCAGAAATTCTCAGGCAAATTCCCAGAGTGCGAAATATTTGTCGAATTTACCCGAGGGATTGATTAACGCGATTTCAAATTTGAGTTCGGAATCCCGTGCGCAATTATTTAACTTGACGTGGCAGGTTGGCGGAGAAGTTCTGGATCGTCTAGCAAATGTTCAGGCGAATGATTCTTCGATTGCGGCGTCTGTTCTTTGGGAGGAAATTAACAAGCTCTCGCTATCGTCTGAGCAGGCGAATTTGATTTACCAGATTTTGATGCGACTTGGGAATCTGAGTTTTCGAGTTGATGACACGCTTACGAATTTGGCGCGACAATATGCTGCGGAAGATGTGCCTGCGATTGAACGTAAACTTGTCCCCGGTGACGTAATCGTTTCACGCGGAGAAATCATAACTGAACAGATTGCGCTAATTCTGAGAAGTCAGGGCTATATCGAGGACGTTTTCCCGAAGAATCAGCTATGTGTATTAATAATATTCGTGATTATGCTGCCATTGTGGCTGAAAATTCTATGGCACGGTGCGAATGAGAAACGCCCGACTTGGTGGTGTGTTGCGTTCGTGATAATTTCTGCGTGGGTTTTCGAGATACTCGCGGCGCATTTGAATATTCGCGGTGCAGGAATTTTGCCGGCGGTTACGGCTGCGTATCTGTGCATTCAGAATTATTTCGCGTTTTGTACGGCTCTGACTGCAACAGTTTCGGGAGCGTTCTTGATTAACGGTCAGTCGTTTAATAATTATATTTTGCTTGAGACGCTGGCAGTCGTTGCATCGACGGCGGGATTTTACCTGCTCAGGAATCTTGAATCGCGCCCACAGGTCACCAGGCGAGCATTTGCTATGGCGTTTGTGTTGACGTTCTCGCGAATGATTATGCGTTGGCTACAGGATCCGTTTTTGGTTCGGGATTCGTTCAGGCTGTTTATTCCGCTGGGAGAATTTTGGCAGCAGGCCGGAGCGTTTTTTATATTCGAGGCACTGTCTACGCACATAATTCTGATTACGTTGCCGTTTATCGAGGAAAATATCGGTTCGCTTTCGATTCTGACACTGCGGGAAATCAGTCACCCGTCAAGCCCGTTGTTGCGAGATTTGCAGCGTCATGCACCCGGAACATATCAGCATTGTTTCACGATTGCGACGTTAATCGAAGCTGTTGGGATCGAATTGGGGATGGACGTGAATTTGCTGCGAGCCGGAGCGTATTATCATGATATTGGCAAGTTACGCAGACCGCAGTTTTTCGTCGAGAATCAGGGCGGCGGATTCAATCCACATGATGAAATGTCCCCGATGATGAGTTCGATTACGATTATTAATCACGTGAAGGACGGTTTGGAACTTGCGTGGGAGGCGAAATTGCCAAGACGAATCCGGGATTTCATAGCCGAACATCACGGAACGACAAGCACGCGGTATTTTTATAACAAGGCTGTCTCACTCGGTGAAAATGTCGAATGGAACGATTTTTGCTACCCGGGTCCTAAGCCTCAATCACGAGAGACGGCGTTATTAATGATAGTAGACTCTGTTGAAGCTGCTGTGCGTGCTGCGAATATTCGTGAATTGCAATCGGACAATGCCGGACGAATCAAAGTGTTCAATACGATTGAATCGATTGTTAAACAGGTTATCGCGAGTAAACGTAATGAGAGACAATTCGACGAGGTAAATTTCACGCAGAAAGATCTCATGATAGTCGAAAAAACGCTAATTTCGGTCTTGATGTCAATGTATCACACGCGCAGAGTTAAGAAGATCGAGAAGAAATAATTTTTGCAAAAGAGAGGGAAATTTTTTGAAGGTTGCTTTGAATGTGAGCGAAGAATCCGGCGACAGTGACGCGCATATATTCACGGACGAGAATATTAACAAGATTGAACGCGTACTCGAACAGGAAATTCACGAGTTATTGCCGAATTTGTGCGAATTTGATTCGTGCGAGATTTCAGTCATGATTACTACTCCGGAAAACATACGCGAATTGAACCGAACGTACAGGAATGTTGACGAAGCTACGGACGTGTTATCATTTCCGATGATTGAGCCAGATTCAGGATCAGATTCAGGATTAAAATCAGAATTTGTTTGTCCGGTTTTGGCGTTGGGAGATATAGTGATTTGTCCGTCAGAAGTTGCGAGATTGCATTCAGATTTGGAATTTCACGAAGCTATGTACTTGATGATTGCGCATTCGTTTCTGCATTTGCTTGGCTGGGATCACGACACGCACGAGAAAGAATCTGAAATGTGGCAGCGTCAGGAAATTATCAAGAACAAGTTTCTCGCGAATAATTCGGAGGTTTTGTAAATGCTGGGTGTAATAATTGGATTCGTCGCGTTATTTTTGCTGTCGGCGTTTTTCAGCGGTGCGGAGACTTCGATTACTACAACTGGCACGGGGAAATTGCGAACACTTCAGGAGCAGGACAAGTACAAATTTCTGCATTCGACGTTTCAGTGGCTGATTGATGACGAGCAACAAGTTTTGACGGTATGCTTAATCTGCAATAACATCGTGAATATTTCGGTCAGTGCTTTGGCTTCGAGTTTAATCGTCGGAATTTTCGGAGCTGGCGGCGTTGTAATAATCGTTCCTGTGATAACGGTTTTGATCGTGATATTCGGGGAAATTCTGCCGAAGAGTGCCGCGATGGTTTACTCGGAAAATGTGCTGATATTCGCTGCTCCGTGTCTGAGAATTCTGGCGTTTGTGTTGAGTCCGTTCGTTTGGGCGATGAAGACTTGCGTGAAATATATCGGATTATTATTTCACTTGGATTTGGGAACGCAACAGGTTTTCGTGACGCGCGACGAGATCGAACAGGTCGTGAAAATCGGCGAGGAAAGTGGCGCACTCGAAGCTAACGAACGCAGAATGATCGACGGGATAATCGATTTTGACGAACGACGCGTTCATGAGATCATGATCCCAAGGACTGACATGTTAATGCTCGAAGCAAATGATACGCTTGATGAGGCCGTGAAATTATTCATCGATGAGGGACATTCGCGAATACCGGTTTACGAAGAAAATCTTGATAATATAATCGGCATCTTGTACGTGAAAGACACGCTGAAAAATCTGCTGCATTCAGAATTGAATTGTCCGGTCAGGGATTTGCTGCGAAAACCGATTTTTGTTCCGGAAACTATGCGTACATCCGAAGTTCTCGACGCAATGCGCAAAGAACACATTCACATCGCTATAATCGTTGACGAGTACGGCGGAGTTGCCGGGCTTGCCACAATGGAAGATATTCTCGAACAAATCGTCGGGGAAATTCAGGACGAATACGATCAGGAAACACCGGAGATTCAGAAAAACGCCGATAATTCTTACTCAGTTGATGGCAGCATAAGTCTTGAGAATTTGAGCGAGGAATTGGGGTCTGAATTTGAGAGTGATGACGCTGAAAGTTTGGGAGGCTTCGTGCTGTTATTATCCGGCGGCTTCCCGAAAGAGGGCGAGGAATTTTTCTACGACGGCTGGAAGATTCGCGTTGACGAAATCGAAGAACACAGAATCAAATTGCTGAACATATCGCGCATAAATCCTGAGAATAATAATCCTAACGAAACAAATCACAACACCGACGAAAATACTCAAGATTAAGATTAACGCAAAATAAAAACCCTCTGTTAAATTCAAATTTTCAAATTCAACAGGGGGCTTTTTCATGCTCAAAAATTTTTACAGGGCGTTTACAGAGCTGACAACTCTTCCTGTTCCATGATTTTCACGCCGGAATTTTTCAACGCAGCCGACGCTTTCGCATTGTCATTCACTCTGAATATCATGTATGCCGTCTCAGATTTTTTATTCCCCAAAATAGCGTACATGTACTCGACGTTAATTCCCTGATCATGCAAAATCGCGAGAACTTTGCTCAATCCGCCCGGAACATTCGGAACTTCAACCGCCAAAACGTCCGTCAAGCTGCTAACGAATCCCGCATCTTTCAAGACCGTAGCTGTTCCCAAAACATCGTCAACGATTAATCGCACGATCCCAAAATCGCTGGTTTCCGCCAACGACAAGCCGCGCAAATCGATATTATTATCCGCAAGAGCCCTCGTCATTTCGTAAAGGCAGCCGGGTTTGTTCTCAAGAAAAATCGAAATCTGCTTCACGTGTAACACCTCCTAAATTTTTCGCTTGTCAATCACTCGAACAGCTTTTCCCTCACTGCGAACGATAGTCTTCGGCGCAACCAACGTAACTTTCGCTGTAAGTCCAAGCATCGAACGCAAGCCATCAACTAAATCTTTCTGACGCTGCGTAACTTCGCCCAAATTATCCGTGAACATTTCGGGCGTCATCTCAACATGAACATCGAGCGTGTCCGTATTATTCACGCGATCAACGATAATCTGGTAATTCGCCGGATAGCCTTTATTTAACAAGACCGTTTCAATCTGCGACGGGAAGACATTCACGCCACGAATTATCAACATGTCATCGCTGCGTCCCTTTAATTTCGTCATGCGAATATGAGTTCTGCCGCACGGGCATTTCTCACGCGTCAACGAGCAAATATCACGTGTCCTGTATCGCAGCAACGGGAACGCTTCTTTGTCCAGCGTCGTGAAAACTAATTCGCCTAAACTTCCCTCGGGTAAAACTTCGCCGGTTTTAGGATCGATTATCTCCGGGATAAAATAATCTTCGTTTATGTGCATTCCGTGCTGATCCGAACACTCAAACGAAACTCCGGGTCCGCATAATTCAGTCAATCCGTAAATATCATACGCCTTGATTCCCATAGTTTTCTCAATATCACGGCGCATATCTTCGCTCCAGGCTTCTGCTCCGAAAATTCCTGCCTTCAACGGAATATCTTCGGGTTTCATTCCCATTTCCTTCATGCGTTCCCCGATGAATGCAGCGTAACTCGGTGTGCAGCACAAAATCGTCGCCGACAAGTCTTTAATAAACATGATTTGACGATCCGTATTTCCTGATGACGTCGGAATCGTAAGCGAACCGAGCATGTGACTTCCGCCGTTAAGTCCCGGACCGCCCGTGAATAATCCGTAACCGTACGCAACCTGAACAACGTCTTCATTCGTTCCGCCGGCAGCTACGATAGCGCGCGCACACATCGTCTCCCAAATCTGAATGTCGTGCATCGTGTAAAAAGCTACAACACGCTGACCAGTTGTTCCCGACGTAGACTGAATACGCACGCAATCTTTCAAAGGCTTGCCCATCAGCCCGTACGGATAAGCTTTTCGCAAATCGTCCTTCGTCAAAAACGGCAGCTTGTATAAATCATCTTTTGACTTAATATCATCAGGAGTAACGCCCTTTTCCTGCATCTTATTGCGATAATAGGGCACGTCCTCCCACACATGACGAACCTGCTTCAGGAATTTCTCGTTCTGAAGTTTTTCGATCTCATCATGCGTCATACATTCGATTTCTGGTTGGAAATATCTTTTCTCGTGAATTTCCGTTCCCATTTCTAAATCACCTCGATAAATAAATCTATTTATTGCATCAAGCGTCTTTTCCAAGTGCAAACGCTTCTTTATTCAAATTCAGGAATTTCGTCGGAACACATTCTTCGATTGCGCGCTGCCATTTCTCATCAGGAATATCAAAATAATGGCTCAAGCGTCCCATCAAGACAAGATTCACAGCTTTAGAACTTCCGGCTTTCTCAGCGAGTTCAAGACAATTCAGCGCGTCAATTTTCACACCGGAATTTCGCAGCTTCTCCAGCAAATTCTCCGGATAAGTCATCATTCCTGTTAATACCGGCATCGGATCAATCTGTTGCGTTGACGTTACGATCTGACCGCCCGGACGCAAATATTCAAGCCATCGCGCAGCTTCCAAAATCTCGAACGACACGATAAAATCCGCCTGTCCCTTGTCAATAATTGGCGAGTAAACTTTTTCACCGTATCTAACATACGTAACGACACTGCCGCCGCGCTGACTCATTCCGTGAACTTCCGAAACTTTCACATCGTAGCCCTCAGACGTAAGCAATCTCCCGAGCAATTTACTCGCAAGAACGCTGCCCTGCCCACCGACTCCGACAATCATAATATTTCTGGTTTTCATGCTCTCTCACTCTCCTCGAACGCGCCAAATTTACACAACTGCTTGCAAACTCCGCAGCCTACGCACGATGTTCTGTCCACACACGCTTTGTTATTCTTAATCGAAAGTGACGGACAGCCGATTTTCATGCACGATTTACAGCCGACGCATTTATCCGGATTAACTTTCAACGGAGCATTATGTTTCACGTACTTCAGCAACGCGCACGGTCTTCGAGAAATTATCACCGACGGAGCATCAATCGACAATTCTTCCGAGATAACTCGCTCACATTCCCGCAAATTATACGGGTCAATCACTCGAACATTTTCGATTCCCATTGAGCGGCATAATTTCTCAAGATCAATTTTCCCGGCAGGATCGCCCTTGATGTTATAACCCGTCGTTGGATTCTGCTGATGTCCGGTCATTCCTGTAATCGAATTATCAAGAATTATTATCGTAGAATTGCTCTGGTTATACGCAATATTCGCAAGCCCTGTCATTCCTGAGTGCATAAACGTAGAATCGCCGATTACTCCGACAGTTTTGCGCTCGCTGTCATGTCCCAGAGCCTTATTAAATCCGTGAGTGGCACTTACTGACGCGCCCATGCACAACGTCATTTCAATCGCGGACAACGGTGCAACTGCTCCAAGCGTGTAGCAGCCAATGTCGCCCAAAACCGTACACTTTAATTTATTCAGCGTGAAAAATAATCCTCTGTGCGGACAGCCTGCACACATTAATGGCGGTCTCGGGGGAATTTTAACATCAGACAAGATCGTTCCGGATTCGTGCGTTAATCCCAGTTTCTCGCAAATAATATTCTGGCTAAGCTCTCCCTGAAGCGAGAACAAATTCTTGCCGTCAATCTCGATCCCTAATCCCAAATTCCTGCAAAATTCTTCGATGAACGGATCAAGCTCTTCAACTATTACTAATTTCTGGACTTGTGACGCGAAATCACGAATTTTTTTCTCGGGCATCGGATGAATCATTCCCAGTTTCAGCACCGGATACAAATCTCCGCAAGCTTCTTTCACATACTGATAGCAAGTTGACGACGTGATTATTCCCAGCGAATTATCTCTGCCATTCTCAATGCGATTCAATTCTGAACTTTCAGCATAAAATTTCAAATCCAGCAATCTCTGCTCTACAATCGGGTGACGTTTAATCGCGTTTCCGGGCATCATGACGTATTTCGCAATATTCTTCCCGTAAGCTTTCACCGGATTTTCAACACGATCCGAAATTTTCACGAGTGACTGCGAATGAGCGATTCGTGTGCACATTTTCAGCAACACAGGCGTGTCGAATCTTTCTGAAATATCATACGCAATCTTGAAAAATTCCAGAGATTCTGACGCATCTGACGGTTCAAGCATCGGGATTTTCGCGGATTTAGCATAATGCCTGGAATCCTGTTCATTCTGCGACGAGTGCATTCCCGGATCGTCCGCGACTGCGATAATCATGCCAGCATTCACACCCGTGTACGCAAGCGTAAATAACGGATCTGCAGCTACGTTCAAACCGACGTGTTTCATTCCGCAAAAACTGCGCTTCCCAGCCAATGACGCTCCGAACGCCGTTTCCATTGCAACTTTCTCATTCGGTGCCCATTCGCAATAAATCTCGTCGAATTTCGCGGCTTCTTCCGTAATTTCCGTGCTGGGTGTTCCGGGATAACTCGACACGACGCAACAGCCTGCCTCGTACAATCCCCGAGCTGCAGCAGCATTCCCTGACATTAAAGTTCTTGAATCTTGCATTTTCAAAAAACAAATTCTCCCCCTGTAAATTTTTGTGAGCTATTATAGCACTCGTGAAAAATTTATTCGCAAAAAAATCACCCGCAAGATTTTCTCTCACAGGTGATTCGCATTCCCTGAAAATTTCCGGCCTCAAAACACGACTTGAACCAGAAACATGTACAGCAACGTTCCGGATATTATGCTCAAGAGCGTATTTCTCTTCCAGACGTGCAGCAACACAATCGTCACACTCGAAATTATTTCCGGCAATGCGTGCGTGTTCCCGAAAAAATCCGTCCGCCTCAGACAATACACAACCAACATCGCCATCGTAGCAAACGGCAAAACTCTTCCCAAGTAAATAACAAATTTCGGAGTACGTTCGCTTTTACCGAATGCCACAAACGGCAACACTCGCAGCAAAAACGTCATCAATCCTGAAATCGCGATTATCAAAAATGCGTGCGTGTCATTCATGAGAAATTTTCCCCTTGAGCGCGAATAATGCAATCGTTATCAAGATCATTGACGGGATCAAAAAATTCTCGCTGCCAAAAATTATCAGGCACAACACACTTGCTGCAAATCCCGTTAAAGCCGAAACATGATTTGATTCATTCAGCCATTGCTCCGTACAAATCGTTATGAATAACGCCGTCAATGCAAAATCTATGCCGCGCGCGTCAAATTCCAGAACCGCTCCCAAAATCGCTCCGATTACACTGCCAGTCACCCAGTAAACTTGATCAAGCAACGACACGAAAAAACAATATTTCAGGTCACCGTCAGAATTGCATTCAGAATTGCATACTAACGAATACGTCTCATCAGTCAGCGCGTAAATCAAGTATGGCTTCATGAAACCGGATTTTTCGTAACGCTTCAACATTGAGATCCCGTAAAACAAATGCCGCGCACCGACCATCAGTGCCGTAATCGCAGCAGACGCGAGTGTTGCAGATCCTGCGATCAAATCAATCGCAACAAATTGCATCGTACCGGAATAAATCATCAATCCCATCAGCAACGCCCAGATTGCTCCGTAACCTTTCGAACTCAGTAAAATCCCGAAGCCAATCCCCAACACAACGTAACCTGTCATCACCGGCAGCGTGTCACGAAACGCCCTGAGAATTACACCTGATTCAGCGTCTCCTGCAAATTTTTTTCGCATTTCAGATCTTCTCCGTCAACACGAATGCTCACTTCCGAACCCTCCGGCAATTCCTCAGTCAACATGAAGTCCGCTAATCTGTCCTCAAGCATTGATTGAATCGCGCGTCTCAATGGTCTCGCACCGTATTTAGGCTTGAAGCCCTTCTCAAGAATTTTCGCCTTGGCTGCGTCATCAACGTCAATTTTCACGCCCTTCGTGTCAAGTCGTTCGGATAATTCGTTCAGCATCGTGTCGATTATTCGCAAAAGATTTTCGCGCGTCAACGGCTTGAACACCGCCATCTCGTCAATGCGATTAAGAAATTCCGGTCTGAAAGTCTTGTTCGCTTCATCAAGAATTATGCCCTTCGAACGTTCCCAATCGCGTTGAGTCTGAGCTGCTTCTGAAATTCCAAAGCCCAAAGAATTTCCCTGCTGAGCTTCTTTCGCGCCGACATTACTCGTCATGATTATCACCGTATTTCTGAAATCGACTTTGCGCCCCTGACCGTCCGTTAATCTGCCATCGTCAAGAATTTGCAGCAAGATATTAAAAACTTCCGGGTGAGCCTTCTCGATCTCGTCGAATAATATCACGCTATAAGGCTTGCGTCTGACCAGTTCCGTCAATTTCCCGCCGCTCTCATGACCAACATAACCCGGGGGTGCTCCGACTAATTTTGCGACCTCGTGACGTTCCATAAATTCGCTCATATCTATCCGGATCATCGAGTCGTCTTTTCCGAACAAGAATCTCGCCAGACATTTAGCTAACTCAGTTTTTCCGACACCGGTTGGTCCCATGAATAAAAAACTGCCGATTGGTCTTCTGGGATCGCGCAATCCGGTTCTCGCACGCCTGATAGCTCTTGCAACTGCACTGACAGCTTCGTCCTGACCGATTAATCTTCGCGAAATTTCCTCTTCCATTTTGAGTAATCTCTGAGTTTCCGCCTCTGTTAATTGCTGGACTGGCACACCGGTTTGTTCTGCTACAACTGACGCTATATCTTCTGAGCCAATGCGAATCTTCTCAGTTTTGCGATTGATTTTCCAAGCGTGAATTGCTGCGTCGAGTTCATCTGAGATTCTGCGTTCTTCATCGCGTAATTTCGTTGCGAGTTCGTACTGTTCGGACATTACGGCGCGTTCTTTTTTCTGCTTGGCTGTTTCAAGTCTGCGTTCGATTTCGTGAATGCTTTCGGGAGGCTCAAGTGATAATAATCGCGTTCTGGCACCGGCTTCGTCGATCAAATCTATGCCCTTGTCCGGCAAAAATCTGTCCTGAATATATCTCGACGACAAATTTGCTGCTGCTTCGATAGCTTCGTCCGTGAAAATTACCTGATGATGTGCTTCGTATTTATCACGCAAACCCTTCAGGATTAAGACCGAATTTTCGATACTTGGCTCATCGACCTGAACCGGCTGAAATCTTCGTTCGAGTGCTGCGTCTTTCTCGACGTATTTGCGATATTCGTCCTGAGTTGTCGCGCCGATTAACTGGAAAACTCCGCGAGACAAACTCGGCTTCAGAATATTTGCTGCGTCCGTAGCACCTTCCGCATTTCCTGCGCCGATCATCGTGTGAATCTCATCGACGAATAATATCACGTCACCTTTGCTATCCGTTAATTCTTTCACGATTCTGCGTAATCTTTCCTCAAATTCTCCGCGATATTTCGTGCCGGCAACCAGCGTTCCCATATTCAGCTGCACGATTCGCCTGTCTTTCAACGGGTCTGGGGCTGAACCTGACGCAATCTGTCGCGCAAGTCCCTCAACTATTGCAGTCTTGCCTACACCCGGGTCTCCAACCAAAACCGGATTCGATTTCGTCCTGCGGCACAACACCTGCATAACTCGCTTAATCTCTTTCTCGCGACCGATTACAGGATCCAATTCGCCGTTCAACGCCATCTGAGTTAAATCCGTTCCCAGTGAATCAAGCGTTGGTGTTTTGACTTTAGTTTTGCGCTTGGAATTTGCTGAGTGATTCGCGTCATTATCCTGCGCACGATTCTGATTCATGTTCACATTCCCGGAGTTATCCCCCAAAATTTCGTTCACCTGCTTCAAAACTGCCAGCGGTGTAAGCCCCATCGCCAGAAATTGCTGCACGACTAATCCGGAATCATCAGCCAGAATCCCCAGCAGAATATGCTCCGTATCAACGTAATTCACGCCCATTTTGCGCGCCTCAATAATTGCGAGTTCCAACGCACGGCGAACTCTCGGACTTAGCGGCAAATCCGTAATTCTGTTCGGAGCATCGTGTGATTGACCGATTATGTCACGGATTCGCTGCGACAAATCTTCCGGATTAACTCCCAATTCGACTAACGCTTGACGTGCCGCGCCACTGGTTTCCTGCAACAATCCGAGCAACAAGTGTTCCGGTTCAACAACGCTATGTCCCATTTTCAGAGCTTCGTGATGAGCCAGCTGAATTATTCGTTTTCCGCGTTCTGTGTAAAATTGCCACATGTAATAATTTTTCTCCCCCTTGATTAAGCGATTAAGCTAACATGATTCCGCGTAACATTCTCTTTAACATTTCGGCAGTTATCATTCCTCGTTCATGCGCCGACAACGCACAAGCATCCCTGCTGAGTTCTTCTGAATTTCGCAGCGATATTTCCATTAATAATCTCTCCCGCATTGTGATCAAATCACGTTCCTGTAACGCCTGCAAAATTCTCCGCGCATCACGTTCAGAAATATAATCCCCGATTAAGTCATCAATATGATCGAGTTTCTCCTCCGAACTTTCACACGAAATTTTCAAAATCCGTATAAATCCGTTACCACCGCGTCTGCTCTCGACCAAAAATCCCTGTTCCGGCGTAAATCTGCTGCGTAAAACATAATTTATCTGGCTCGGAACACAACCGAAAGTTTCAGCGAGTTCTTTGCGGCGTAATTGCACGAAATCTTCTTCTTCTGCGTCCAACATTTCCAGAATATACCGCTCAATATTCTGCGTCAAACTATGCAAATCCTGCATGAAAAATTTTCCCCTACTCTCAACCAATAAATTCTAAATTCTTACTTAATTTCTCACGTAGCATTATAACAATAGGTCAACAAAAATCAACGCCGCAATTACTCAATCGTCACGAAAATATTTTTGACGATATAATAATATATTGCAAAATAATTAAAATTAAACAGGAGACGAATTTTCAAAATTAACATGACAGAATCACAATCACAATCACAAATTCAAAACGCAAACAGCGCATCACAAGACCCGTTAGATTTACTTGATGGCGGGTTAAAAATTCTATGCTATCCGAATCCTACGCTCAAGAAAAAATCTACTCCGGTTGAAATTTTCGATGGCGAACTCGAAGATTTTGTCCGCAGACTTTTCACGGCTATGCGAATCAACAAGGGCGTTGGGTTGGCTGCTCCTCAAGTCGGCGTTCTAAAACGTATCGCGGTTATCGAACACGAGGGTAAATCCTACGTTCTCATAAATCCCAAAATTCTCGAACGAAAGGGCTTGCAAGAATCCGAAGAGGGCTGCTTGAGTTTCCCGGGATTCTACGCAGATGTCCGGCGCGCAGAAAAAGTCAAAGTCGAAACTCGCACCGTCAAAGGCGACACGGAAATTCTCGAAGTCAGCGGCTACGTAGCGAAAGCATTTCAGCACGAAATGGATCACTTGGACGGCAAATTATTCATCGATTATCTTTCACCGCTAAAACGTTCGATGATTCGCAAAAAAATTTCCAAACACACCGGAGAATAATCGTGATCCCAAAAAATTCCTGGTTCATCGGCAATGGAAATTTCGCCGCACTCTGTCTTGAAAACTTCATGAGTTATGGCGTGAATTTCGCGAAAATAATCACCGGATTACCGACACGTTCAGGGCGCAATAATCGCGAAAACCCCTCACCCGTCGAAACTTTCGCAATCTCAAAAAATCTACAGGTCACGCGCACCGGAAAAATTTCCCAAAATCAAGACTTACTCTCAGAATTTAGCGCAAATACTCCGGAATTAATATTCGTAATCGATTTCGGGCAAATTATTCGTGAACCGTTATTGACCGGCACAACATGCGTGAACATTCACCCGTCAATGCTGCCAAAATATCGTGGAGCTGCTCCGATTCAGCGCGCGTTATTAAACGGAGATGAAAAAATCGGCGTGACTTTATTCAGGCTCGCTCAAGAAATGGACGCTGGAAATATTTTCGCACAATCAGAATTTGAAATTCAGGACTCGGACTCGGCGCAGAATTTATACGGCAAACTCGCAAATCTGGGCGTGAATCTCGCTCTGGAATTTTTCGCAAATGCAAATCCGGGAAATATTCACGAAATTCCGCAAGATAATTCTCGGGTAACTTATGCGAACAAACTCGACAAATCCGAATTTGAATTATCATTCGAAATTGACGCGCAGAAATTCTTTAACTCAGTTCGGGCTTTGAACATGTCCGGAGCCGCGTATATTACGCTCAAGAAATCCGGTAAACGCCTGAAAATCTGGAGCGCGCGAAAAAATTCTCTCAGATCCGAATCGCAAATTTGCGGCGAAATATTATCACTCGAAAATAATCCCGTAATTTCCTGTGAAGATTTTTCGATCGAATTATTGCAAGTTCAGCCGGAAGCGAAAAAAATTATGACTGGCAAACAATGGTCTGACGGATTGCGTTTGAAAATTCATGAGATAATTTAATGCAAAAGTTACGGATTATGCGCTATAATTCTGGCGTGTGAAACATAATTATATTTTTGCAAAAGACAGGTGTTTTTATGTCGGGAATTTTAATCGAAAATCTTAGAGAAACGCGCGTCACGGAACGCAGAGTTTTTGACGGTCGAATCTTGAGCGTCAGGAACGACGATGTTAAAACTCCTTCAGGTCACATCGCAAAGCGTGAAGTAGTTGAACATAAGCCTGCCGTCGGTATGTTAGCCGTTACGGATCATAAATCGATTCTGCTCGTTCAACAGTACAGGTACGCCGTTGACGAATTGACACTCGAAATCTGCGCTGGTTTGATCGAATCCGGTGAGGATCCCAAACTTGCTGCGGAACGCGAATTACAGGAAGAACTCGGTGTTAAGCCCCGTAAATTGACACGAATCGGTGGCTTTTACGCTTCCCCGGGCTTTTGCACCGAATACGTCGATATATTCTTAGCCGAAGATCTCGTGAAGTCTTCTTTACCGCAAGATGAGGACGAGAATGTTTCTGCGTGTGAATTTGCTTTTTCTGAGATTCCCGCTCTCCTGTCGTCCGGCAAAATTCGGGACTCAAAGACTTTCGCAGCTCTTGTCTGGCTCATGGCAAAGGAGGGGATTTGCCCTTCAGTTCCATGATTTTTTTTGCGCTCATTCGTCATTCAAAATCTTAATCTAATCATAAAAATCTCAAAAGAATCTCAAAAGGAGTGTAGTTATTTTATGTTAAACAATCTAAAGATAACAGGTAAGCTTACTTTCGGTTTCGGTCTGGTACTTTTACTCTTCGCCATTGCAGTTTTCCTTAGCTGGGAGAGCATCTCGACCGTTCAGTCTGACACTCAGTTCCTTCAGAGAGTCGCTGACCAAATGAAAATCGCTAACGACCTTAGCAATGACATCAACAAAGTAATTGCTGGAATCCGCAACGTTCGTTACACCGACAAAGACGAGGACATCGCCTCAATTCGTCAATTAATCGAGGAATTAAAGTCCGAAATCGAAGTTGGTAAACGGCTTCGTGACGCTGAACCCGGGCTTGTCGCAATTCAGGGTATCGGCGAAATGGAAAATATTCTCAGGAATACATCGTCTGCTCTGGATCGTGTCGCTGAACTCATGAAGACAAGACGCAGCGTTTCAAAAACTCTCGACGACAACACTACGGTCTTGATCAGCTTGTTCGGTGACGTAATCGAATTGCAGCACCAGTTGACCGACGAAGAAGTCAAAGCCGGAAAACTTGATGGTATCGAAGACTCAATGGAACGACTTAAGACCGTCGAAAATTTGAGAGAAAGACTTTACATCGCAGCTCGTAACTATGCAAAAGCTCTCAACGCTCGTGATACGGCTATGCTCTCAGACGTCGTAAATCTTCTCAGCGATCTCGAAACCCGTTACAACGATTTCTATAATCGCGCAAGATTCCCGGCCGTAAAAGAAAAAATGAATCCCGGACGCTCAATTTTCCCGACATTCAGAACCGGATTTAACGAAGTTTTGGCAGCATATAATCAAACTGACCCGACTTTCGAAGCTCTGTTAAAAGACTGTGCGGAACTTTTGGCAAGCGCGAACACCATGACTGATGCCGGAGTTAAGAGACTTGTAGATCTCACTCAGAAAAGCTACGACGCACTCGGCAACACAATGTTCCTGACAATCGCTCTTGCTGTTGCGTCAATCGTGTTCGGTATCGGCATGGCTCTTTATATCGCGAAATCAATTTCAACTCCTCTCGGGCGCGTTGTTGAGATCGTTACGAACGCTAAGGACGGAGATTTTGCAATCGTGCGTGACGACTTCCATTATTATGGCAAAGACGAACTTAACGAACTCGGCGATTCTCTATCCGAAATGTTCATATCGCTTAGAACCGCAATCGAAGAAATTCGTGCAACAGCAATCGACAGTGTTGAGAAATGCGGCGTAATGTACAAAGATTCCCAGACGAACCTTGACTACGCGAGCAACGTCCGTGATTCAGTCGCTCAGGTCGTGAAACTCATGGAATCGAACTCGGCTTCATTACAGGAATCCAACGCCGGAACTGAAGAAATGTCGGCAGCTTCAATGACCTCGGCTCAGGCAGCTACGGATTGCGCGGAATTTATTTCCAACATGACGCAAGTTACAGCCAAGGCAGTTGAAACCGTCAAAGAAGCAATTTCCAATATTGACATTCTCCAGAAAAAGACAACCGAAAGCGGAATCAAACTTCAGGGACTTGTCGAGTCAGTAAACAAGATCGGCGAATTTATCGGTGACATCACATCAATCGCTGATCAGACAAACCTGTTGGCACTTAATGCGGCTATCGAGGCAGCAAGAGCTGGTGAAGCAGGACGAGGGTTTGCAGTCGTCGCGGAATCAGTCCGTAAACTCGCCGAAGAATCAAGCCGTGCAGCAGAAAATGTCCGCGGCTTAATCGAGGGATTGCAGAACAGTGCGCGTGACACCAAGACCGCAAGTGACGAGACAGGCGTATTACTCGAAGAAACAACTCAGAAAGCAGCAAACGCTCAGGGTTCACTCTCCGAAGCAATCGCTCAGATCGACAAAGCTAACGACCGCGTACAGAACATCGCAGCAGTCGCTGAAGAACAGGCAGCTTCAAGCCGTGAGATCGCGGCAGGAATTGACAACGTTACCAAGTCCGTAACCCAAATTCTTGACGAACTTGAAAAAATCCGCGTCACGATGAACGACACAACTACGATTGCTGAACGTGCTGCAGCCGGTGCTAATGAGCAGACGAGACTTTCCGAGAGCTTGACGACTTCACTTGAAATGTTCAAGATCGAACTCAACAACTCTCAGATTTCCGCGAAAACTCGCAAACCCGCTAGCAAAGCATTACCGAGCAAAGCCAAGAAATAATCCAGCATCAAGACACAAAAAAGCTCCCTGAGAAATTATTCCCGGGGAGTTTTTTTCATGCGCAAACTGCAAATTACCGGCGAAATTACTGCCTGATATAGCCCCACTTGTGATCCTGCCTCACAGCCGCGAATCCTTCGTGAAAATCCCGCGCTTCGTCATATGCTGGCGAAAATTCCCACTCACCAATCACGTTTATAAATCCCCAACGCGCATCAGCCGCAGCAGCCGCTAATCCTTCAGAAAAATTTCTCGCTCCGTTATATTTTCTCGGGATCGAAAATTTCCCGGACTTGTTCACATATCCCCAGCCGCGATAATTCGTCTTGCTGCGAACCGGTGCTAAGCCGTAATAAAAATCTCCGGATTCGTAAAATCGCGATTTCATTACAAATTTTCCCTCAGGATTTATAAATCCCCAACGCCCTTTCAGATTTACTGCCGCGACACCTTCGTGAAAAGATCTCGCGTTCAGAAATTTGCACGGAATTTTCATCTCGCCCTCGTTATCAATAAAGCCCCATAAACCGTTACGCCTCACAGCCGCTAATCCCTCAGAAAAAGACTGCGCGCGTTCATAAATCGGCGTAATCACAAATTTTCCGGTGAGATTTATAAAGCCCCATTGACCGCCAATCTGCACTGCTGCAAATCCTTCAGAAAACGGCAAACCGTTCACGAAAAATCTTGGCTCGTTATCTTCATCCGTCAAAAATGCGTGCGCGCCGCTTGCAGTCACGTAATGATCTCCCAAAAACGCGACACCTTCCGAAAAATCTCCGGCTTCAGGGATTCTATTCGTCGGCGGAATAACATAACGTCCGAGATTATTAATATAGCCCCAAAAATCTCCGGAACGAACAGCTGCTAATCCCTCGTGAAAATCCCGCGCCTCGTCGAAAACGTAGTCAATCACAACTCGTGGCGGAACTGTTACGGCTGCGAACGACGCACTCACACTCAAAAACAAAATCATCACGCTCAAAAAAATTTTTCTCATACGTGAAATCAAACTGCCTTTCTAAAAAAATTTTTTTCACTATAATAATCACATTATATTTCAAATCGAACTTTCACAGGAGGGTTTTTTACATGTTCAAGCGTTGGGAAAATACACCGGAAGTCACGCAGGCTTTCGAAAAACTCGACGACAGAGCCTACAAATTCACGAAACTACTCAGCTCCGGCAAATCCGAAGACAGAGTTCAGGCGCAAAAAATCTGGGGCGAAATGTCCAGCAGTTACTGGGAAATATTATTCGCAATCATCGACGCTCAGGCAAAAATTAGCGACACATTATCATTCGACAACGAAGAGCGATTATTCATCGATCTGGGCTTCATTCCCGGAGTTCTCAGCATCAGCAAGGATTTCAGAGCGGACTTGTTCCTGAACGCAAAATGTTCCGGGGGAATTTTCCCGACAATGACGTTTTCCGAGTACATCGCTTATTACTGGTCAATAATCACCGGCAAAAATCCACCTGAAACGAAACTCGCGCCGAATCTCGACGGCAGAATTGCGGCTCTGACACAAAATCTCGAAAAAACTCAAGGCGAACGCGACGAATTTTTACGTGAAACTTCCAAATCTTACGCGACAAATCTCAATCTTGACCAATTAATTTCTGACTTGAACGCAAACCTGATTCCGGCAACGAAAGTCAACATGCGCGTCCCAGAATATCGTGAAGGTGACGAAGCTACACGCGTAAATTTCGCACGTCAACGCAAAGCCTATATCGACGCCGAAAAATCAATTCTGCTCTTTATTTCATCAGCTCAGAAAAACGAAGCAAATCCTCTGCCGCTTCCAACATTCGAGAAATTCACAGCTCTTCACGCCTCGACAAAAACTATCGCGAAAGAAATTCTATACTCGCAAATCGACAAACTCAAAATCGCACGACGCTCAAAAAAAATCACCGACACTTGCGCGAACATGACACCTCAAATGAAACGCGCACAACTCCGAGACGCACTCGTGAAAAAACGCGAATATCTCACCGTTCCAGCGAAAAATGCACGAGCTGACACATCGCTTTTATGCCAGCCGGACTCAAATCCGATTGATTACCCGAAAAATTCCGCTGAACTCGAAAATATGGCAAGCATGGACATCGAAATGTTCAACGTTCCGCGAGTTCGCATGTACGGAATCCCGAACGCGCTTTTCGTCCCGGGTCAGGGCTTGGGAACTTACGACTGGTCAGATCATTCGCTGTTAATTCCCGCATTCCCGATCGGCGGCGATGAAAAATCCCTGAGCTATGCACTCGCAACTTTCCGCTGGGACTCCGACGAAGACCGCAAACTCAAAACTCCATACGAGCAGCAAATAAAAGAAAACCGAAAAAAATCTCTCTTAGCACTTTCGCAATCATTCTGCAAAGATTACTCGCTCTGGATGACGAAAGAAAAAAAGGGCTATCGTATCCTGCCGCGTGAAACTCACAAAGTTTTCGTGAACATGTTCAGTGTGAAATCAGATGCCGATTAATATTCCAAGCGACCTGCCAGCAGCGCAAATTCTCGAACGCGAAAATATTTTCGTAATGACCGAACGCCGCGCACAATCTCAGGACATTCGCCCGCTGAAAATCCTGATCCTGAATCTTATGCCGACAAAGATCATAACCGAAACTCAGCTCGCAAGATTACTCGGCAACACGGCTCTACAAGTCGAGATCGAGTTAATCGCAATGACCAAAACTCCCAAACACACTCCGATCGAACACATGATCGCGTTCTACAAAGACTTCTCACAAATCCGCGAGAATTACTACGACGGCATGATTATAACCGGCGCACCGCTCGAACATCTGAACTTCGAACAAGTCGGTTACTGGGGCGAATTATGCGAAATCATGGACTGGAGCAAGAGCCACATTCACAGCACGTTTCATTTATGCTGGGGAGCTTATGCCGGATTATATTATCATTACGGAATCCCGAAAATTTATCTGCACGAGAAATTATTCGGCGTGTTCAGGCACAAAGTCACTCGAAAAAATTCGATTCTTTTCCGCGGCTACGACGATCAATTCATGGTTCCTCACTCACGCTACACGACAATCATGAAAAGCGACGTAACAAAAATTCCGGCTCTGAAAATTCTTGCCGAAAGCGACGAAGCTGGATTATACGCAATCTCAACCGACGAAGGCAGACAATTATTCATAACCGGTCATTCCGAATACGACCCCGACACTCTCGCGAACGAATACTGGCGCGATCAGAAAGCTGGCATTAACACAAAAATTCCGCGAAATTATTTCCCCGACGACGACGTTTCCAAAAATCCAATATGCACGTGGCGATCCTGTGCGAACTTGTTATTCTCGAACTGGCTGAATTATTTCGTGTACCAGCAGACACCCTACGACACACGAAAAATCCAGAACCTGAAAATCTAAAAACAGAATCTCTCAAGAGCAATTCACGCCCCCGAGAGATTCTAGATTCTGCAAATTTCTTCACAATTTCTTCACAATTTCTTAACGCTGCGATTATTTTTTCGCGCGCTTCTTCCGAACAGCAATAAATCGCGTCTTCACCGACTTCACAATATCATGGACTTCATGAATCGGATCTGAATTATTCACGAGATTTTTCGGATCCGGAATTTTCATGACTGCTTCACCGCTGCCAATCAATATCGCAATCGGGCGCAATGACGGGAAATTTTCGCAGACGATCTTTATAATCGAAACAATCGGCACTGACAGCAACGCTCCGGGTATTCCCCAGATTACGCCCCATAATAACAGCGACAACAAAATCACAACCGGACTAACTCCCAATCGATCACCGAGAATTTTCGGCGTGATAATATTTCCGATCGTAACCTGAATCGTCGTGAGCAGTACAAGCACCAGAAACGGCTTGAAAAATCCGGGCGAAAACTGTATCAACGCCATCACTACCGGCGGGATCGTCGCGATAATCGAGCCAACCGTCGGAATGAAATTCAGCAAAAACGTCAACACTCCCCAACCTGCTGCGAGCTTCACGTCCAAAACAGCCAGAACAAACCACGCACATACTCCCGTCGCCAAACTTATAAACGTCAACGTGCCCAAATACTGACTGACCTGTTCCGAAATCGTAGCCAGAATATTTTTCACGCGCTCAGCACTGCGACCAAATGCCCGTTCGATCTTCGCATTCAAAAACGGTGCTTCAAGCATCATAAACATCAAGAACACGAACGTCATAACGAATTTACTCGCAAAAGCTATCACAAACGTCGAAATATTCCGCGCATTATCCCGAAGCAGCACTAGCCAGTTGAAATTCTTAATTGCCTCCGTCGGAATGCTCAAAGCTTCCATAAACTGTATTAATCCCTCGATTAATTTTTCCGAATACATCGAGTACACATTGCCAAATTCCACAACTTGCGCCGCGACAAACTTGAAACACAGCAAGCCTATTCCCGACAAAATCGTAAATACCAAAATCACGTTCACCCACGCAGGAAATTTCATAGCCTTCCCAAGCTGCACGACCGGTCTGAGAACCTGCAATATAAACCAAGCTATGACCATCGGGATAAAAACTCCGCTCGCGATATTCAGCACAAAACACAGCAATACTGCACACAACGCGCCCAACATTCCAATTAATGCTTTCATGCTAAAATTATCATCTCCTGTTCTCGAATCTTAAAATCATACCGTAATTTTCCGGCAAATAATCATAAATCAAGATATACAGCGCACTGCTCAGGCGATTCAATACGTGCGTGAAATTATTATCGCAACCGAACGCCTCATACGCGCAAATCTCAACTTCACGAACAATCGTACGCAGCAAATTTATACTCGCAGCCTCACGATTCATCGAGTAATGCGGCAAAATATGTCCGGGTAACGCGTAATATTTCTCAGGATTATGTGAGCGTTCATGAATCTCGCGCTCAGAAATTCCCCAGAGATTCAATTCGCCGAAATCCTCGCCCGTAACTTCACAGCGCATCAATCGCAAAATCACGTTACGAAATTCTTCGAGAGCCTCAACAAATTCCTGATTATCTCGCGATCCAATCTGCTGCAAAATAATCTGTGCGTTCAGAAAATCCAGCTTGCCTCGCAAAATAATTCTGGGATTAGTCTTCTCGACAAAATTTCTGCCGTCTAAACTTGTTTTCATGCGCCGAGTGTCGCCACCATTACAGCTTTGATCGTGTGCATTCTGTTCTCAGCTTCGTCAAAAACTTTCGAGCGTTCAGATTCGAAAACTTCCTCCGTGACTTCGCAACCTTTCACAGCCGGCAAGCAGTGCAGAAATATCGTACTGTCTTTACCCGTAGCATTCATGATTCGCGAATTAACCTGCCAATCTCCGAGTAATGCGTAACGTTCAGCTTTCTTGTCCTCTTCGCCCATCGAGACCCAAACGTCCGTGTAAATTGCGTCTGCCCCGTTCACAGCTTCAACCGGAGAATTTATAACGCGAATATTTCCGCCGATAGCTCTGCATTTATCGAGCAAATCTTTATCCGGTTCGAGTTCTTTCGGGGAACTTACGACATAATTCACGCCCATTTTCGAGCAGCCAATCATCAGAGCGTTCGACATGTTATTCCGCCCATCGCCCAGATACGCCAGCGTCAAACCAGACAACTTGCCAAAATTCTCGCGCAATGTCAAAAAATCTGCCAGAACTTGCGTCGGGTGATCCAAATCCGTCAAGCCATTCCACACCGGCACACCTGAATATTTCGCCAGCGTTTCGACCGTCGATTGCTTGAAGCCGCGAAATTCTATTCCGTTAAACATGCGTCCCAAAACTCGCGCCGTATCCTTCAAATCTTCTTTTGCTCCCAAATGAATATCATTCTTCCCAAGAAATTCCGGGTGCGCGCCTTCATCAATACAGGCAACCGTGAACGAACAGCGCGTCCTTGTCGAAGATTTCTCGAATAACAACGCTACGTTCTTGCCAGCCAAAGTATTTCCGCGAATGCCGGCACGTTTTTTCGCTTTCAAATCCGCCGCCAAATTCAGCAGGTAATCTATCTCATCACGTGAAAAATCCATCAATGTCAAAAAACTGCGTCCCTTCAGATTTACAGGCACGATTAAAACCTCCGTTTCAAAATTTACGCATAATCATAGCAAATTATTTTTCAGGATTCTATAAACCCTCTCGCGAATATCCCAGCCCAAATTATCGCACGTGTAATTCACAATGCTGTCCAAAGCTCCGGGACTTCCCATTCTCGCACGCCCGGAATTGCTCATGAACTCGTACAAATCACGCTCTGACAAAATCCTCAGCACACATTCCGCCAGACTTCGCGAATCCGCGTTCACCAGAATTTCCGAATCACCGAGCAATTTCTTCTGAACTCGTTTGCCCTTCTCATCAATCGACACAACCGGAATGCCTAAGCCGGCGCATAATTGATTCGCAGTTCCGCCCAGACCCAGCAGAATTTTCACGCCCGATGCTGCACGCGCAATTCCATGATTCGTCACACGAATTTTCACGCCGTCATGTTCAAGAAAATTATCCACGAATTTCCAGCCGTAACTCTCACAGCTCGCGATAAATTCTTTCATGGGCAACGTCGGGGCTAACACCATTCTGAAATCGCAAGTTATCATCCTATCGTGCAAAATCAACGCGGCATTCAGCAGCAACTCGACATCTTTACACGCTCTCAATCTGCTGCCGGGCAATAGCAAAATCAAATTCTCAGATTCATATCCAGATTCAAGTTCAGGTTCTGATTCAAAATCTTCGGATTCGAACAGCAAATCCATAATCGGGCTTCCAGAATATATCGCTTTTCCGCCTAATTGCCGCGCACTTTCCAAATCTCGTGTCCAAGTTCGTTGCGTGAACCTGTTTATAATAAATTTCTCAGATCGCCAGTGACCGCTCAAGTAAACCGTCTTAGCCGTTGCAGCAAATAACGGGCGCATTCCTGAGCCGAACAACGTATGAAGCAGCAAATACACATCTCCGACACAAATCGGCGTTCGAATTTTCCCCGACAAATTTTTCCAATCGCGCAACTGGCTTGTAACGTGTCGCAAAAGTCCAGCACGCATATCACCCCACAAATCTCGCAGCGAATATTTCAGCACACCTCCGGACGGCGTAACTGATGGCGCAGATTTCACTTCAAAACCGGCTTGCAAATACGCGTCACCTTTGCCGACTAATGGGAATGCGAAAATCTTCGAGTCCGGGAATTTCTCGCGCAATTTCTTCGCCAGAATCACGCCAATCGAATCCTCACCGTAACCGTTCGACGCAACGATAATTCTTGGCTGCAAACACTCTCGCAACAGCCCGAAAAATTTCTCCGGTTCATGAACAGCAATCCTAACTTTCGGCACTATTAGCGGCATCTGAGAAAATTTCCCGCGCCAATTCTCCGGCATGTTGTACAAATCTTTCTCTGTGCATGTCAGAGCGTCAGAATCGCAATCCCTCGCAGCAGCTATTAACTCGTCAAGATCTTTTTGCGTGTACCTGTGATGATCCTGAAAAATTTTCTGCCCCGAAACTGTCAGCGCGCATTTCTCAAGCGACTGCCTGAAACTCTCCGGACTTCCAATCGCCGAGAACGCAAATATTCTCGTAAAACTTTTGCCGGAATCATTCCCGAATTGCAGCCAAGATTCTATCTCAAGACTTGACGCGAAGATTTTCTCCCGTGAGATATATTTCGCAACAGAATTTTCCAGTTCCAGAAATTTTTCACGCGATACATGATTTGCTTTCGTCAACACAACCAGAGACGCTCGTGTTAAAGCCGAAATTTTCTCGCGCAATATTCCGTTCGGGATCAATTTCCCAGAACCAAACGGACACGCCGAATCAATCAGCACAATATCGACATCACGCGCCAGACTTCTGTGTTGAAAAGCATCGTCAGCAATCGCAATTTCTACGCCGGAATTTTTCAGCGCAATCACGCCATCGATTCGTTTTTTCGCGACCGCAACCGGAATATTCCCCAGACTTCGCGACAGTAACAGCGGCTCATCACCCGTCAATTCACGTTCAGCATCGCAATTATTCACCAGAATAACGTTCTGAGATTTTCCGGTGTAGCCTCGGCTGACAATCCCAACGCGCAAATTCTTACTCGTCATGTAACGCGCGAGCATCTCAACGAATGGCGTCTTGTTCGTGCCACCGTAACTCAGATTCCCAACGCTTATCAACGGCAACGGCGGCTCAGTAACTTTCAGAAGCCCGTGATTATAGCAAAAATCCCTGCAAAAAATAATAATTCCATTCAAGACTTCAAATGGAATCATCATAGCATTCATCACGCAAGAATTTCTCGCACCCTTGACGTGACGCATATAAATCTCGAATACTTTTCTCATCGCATAACTATCGCGGCATTATTTCCCCCAGCCAGTAATACCCCCAAGCTTTCGACTGCTGTGACAAAATCGGCGTGTCCTGCTCATACCATTTGAAATTCGATTTCCGCAAAAATCTCCGCAACGTCAGCATTTCCCGCTTCAACATTCGCGCCGGTGAAACGTTCTCTTGCATATTAATCTGATACCAAGTCTCGCCAGTCCAAACGTAAATCAATTTCGGGTGATCGCCTTTCCATGCTACGGGCACAACAGGATTATGCAAAATTCCGATCCGATCCACAGTTCCTTTCCAGTTGCCAATCGCCATAAATCGCGCGTTGAACGTCCAATCCGGAATATATGTCGAGTGCGTTTGACCTGCTGCGAGTTGTCGAACAGGAATCCCGGGTTGGCGAACGTTAATCATTTCCTGAGTGGGAACTTTTCGCAATTCGGAAATTTGCGCGTCAGTAATCCAGCGTGTTATCCCAGCCATCGCAGGCACAACAGATCCTACGATATAATTCGTCGCAACAAGATTCGGACCTTCAGACGTTCCGTAAACCCAAATATTATCGCGATTCTTCTTCACCGGATAGCCATCGAACGTAACGTACCAACCTTTTGGCATGTTATACGGCTTGTAAACGTAGAAATGCATTCCGGAAT
>CALEPX010000043.1 GCA_937911045.1 uncultured Fretibacterium sp.
TGATTCCTGATTCCTGATTCCTGATTCCTGATTCCTGATTCCTGATTCCTGATTCTATTATCGATTGTGCCATTTTGTAATTTGTCAAGATCCTTTCTACTAAGATTTCAGTCCATAATAATATCGCAATTTCCGGAAAAATCTGCAATAATATCTCGAAATATCAGAAATTGGAGGATAAGATAAATTATGCAGCAAACTTTCACAAGAATTTTCGGTGAACATGAATCATGTGAGAAATTTTTTTCACCCGGGCGCGTGAATTTGATTGGCGAACATACGGATCACGAAGGCGGTTACGTGTTCCCGTGCGCGATAACGTTCGGAATAAATGCAATCGTCGCGAAAAATAATCTCGGAACACTCAGGCTCTACTCGATGAATATGGACGGAAATTTTGACACGCCGTTCGAGATTCGTTACGGTGAAATTGCAGTGCTTGATTCAAATGCAATCTCGAAAATTGAGCGTTCTTGGGTGAAATATCCGTTAAGTGTCGCAAAAATTCTTTTGGGAAATAATTGCGAGTTTGATTGCGGACTTGACATTCTGTATTCGGGGAATTTGCCCGATGGTGCTGGGTTGTCGTCGTCGGCTGCAATCGAGGTCTTGACGGGGAGGATTCTCACGGAGATGTTCGGTCTGAATATTGACGGTGTTAATTTGGCGAAAATTTCTCAACAGGCTGAGCATTTCGTCGGTGTAAAGTGCGGAATAATGGATCAGTTCGCGGTGAGCATGTCCAGGAAAAATCACGCGATCCTGCTGAATTGTTCGAATCTGAATTACGAGTACGTGCCGCTGAAATTGGCTGATTGCAAAATCGTAATCACGAACTCGAAAGTATCGCATTCTCTGGTGAGTTCGGAATATAATTTGCGTCGTGAACAGTGTGAAGCTGCTTTGAATGATTTGCAGAAGGTCGTTAAAATCGAGAATCTCTGCGACTTGAATGAACAGGATTTCGCGAAATTTTCAGGTGCGATTCGTGATCCGGATTGCCTCAGACGCGCCCGTCATGCCGTAACTGAGAATGCCCGGGCTTTGAAAGCTGCCGAAGAATTACGCTGCGGAAATTTAGGCGAATTTGGTAAATTGATGAATGCGTCACACGTGTCTTTGCGCGATGATTATCAGGTCATAGTTCCGGAATTAGACGCTCTCGCAGAATTTGCCTGGGGAACTTCCGGTGTGATTGGCTCTCGAATAACTGGCGGCGGATTCGGCGGCTGCACGGTGAGTATCGTTCGGGAAAATTGCGTAGAGAAATTCGTGAACACAATCGGTGAAGCGTACGAGCATAAATTCAACAAACATGCGGATTTCTACGTTTTGGAAACAGAGGACGGTGCGAAAAAATTATAATCTCAACTCAAAGTCAAGCGTAATAAATGGTATATACTGTATAATTATTTCACGTAATTATATAATTATATTCAAGGAGATACGATATTAAAATGCAAATTCGATATAAATATTTTTTACGCACAGTTCTGGTTATAACGTTAATATTTACGTTCACAACTCATGCAAACGCGGAGAAATGGCGGACGATGAGTTTTGCCGGAGATGTGCAGTCCGGGCTTCGTGAGCTTGAGAAATATTGTCTGGTTCACGATTTCAAAGTCGAAGATATTATGTGGGCAAATAAAATCTCAATCGAAAGTCTGACACTCAGCAGCGTTATATTTCTGCCGGAGAATCAGGCGGATTTGATAGCGATTTGGCAACACGTTGGCTCAGCGAATATGAATGCTCCGACGTTCTCAATGGAAGATTTGGAACTGCGAAATTCTCGTGCGCGCGAAAAAGTTGCGCCGACCCCAGCTCCAGCACCAATTCCAGAGCCAGCACCAGTCCAGACTCAAACTCAAGTTCAAGCTCAAACTCACACACAACCGGATTTGACACTGCGACCGAATATGAATGCTCCGTCGTTCTCAATGGAAGATTTGGGACTGCGAAACCCTCACACACGAGAGAAAGCTGATGCGAAAATCGTTCAGGCGGCAATCGCAAATTCAACACAAACCAGCAATAACGACGCAATTCTTACAGCTAATCCCGACGCGAAAAAGAAAAAGAACGAGATCCCCGGCTTGATGGACCCGATTATAATTTTCTCACCGAACGGCGATCCGTCAAAAGGTCCGATGCGTCTTGTGATTTCCGGCGACAAAGTTGAAGTCGTGCAGTTACCCAGAGATGCAGCTCCGAAGCGTCCGTCAATGGCGGATTTGGATCACACGTTCGGAACTTCACCGGCGTATTTGCCCTCGTATCCTGCGACGAATAATTATCAGTATCCACCAAGAGCGAATCAGAATTTGTTCATTCCGCAGAATTTGAACGGGAAAATGCTTTGGCCGGTCGATGGCAGAGTAACTTCAGGATTTGGTCCCCGTGGAAAACGCAGACATACCGGACTTGATATTCCGATGCCGGTGAATACTCCGATTAGAGCTGCTCGTGATGGCGTTGTCGCTAGAACCGGAAATAATTCTACGATTGGCTTCAGAGGTTACGGAAATTTCGTGTTACTCGATCACGGTGGTGGAGTGAGAACTCTTTACGCGCATTGTTCAAGTGTAGGAGTTCGTGAGGGTCAGAGAATCATGCAGGGTCAGGTAATCGCTTTCGTCGGACGAACCGGTCGCGCAACTTGTGATCACGTGCATTTCGAAGTCAGGATTAATGACAAGCCGGTGAATCCGATCCCGTATCTTGCGACGAATCCTAAATTCGCATCACACAGCAAATAATTTTATAAAGGAGATATAGACTTGAATTTTCAAGAGATTTATTTCAGGCTCGAACATTTTTGGAGCCAACAGGGTTGTGTAGTTCAGCAGCCGTATGACATCGAAGTTGGAGCAGGAACGATGAATCCGGCAACAGCTTTGCGAGTTTTGGGTCCGGAACCTTGGCGCGTTGCGTATGTTGAACCGTCACGCAGACCCTCAGATGGACGTTACGGCAAGAACCCGAACAGATTGCAGCATTATTACCAGTATCAAGTTATTATTAAACCGGCACCGGCAAATATTCAGGAGCTGTATATCAAGAGTCTCGCGGCTTTGGGAATCGATCCGACTGAACATGATATTAGATTCGTAGAGGACGATTGGGAAAATCCGTCAACAGGTGCGTGGGGACTTGGCTGGGAAGTTTGGCTCGATGGCATGGAGATTACTCAGTTCACATATTTCCAGCAGCTCGGCGGTATAGACATGGAATCAGTTCCGGCTGAAATCACGTACGGAATCGAACGAATCGCTATGTACGTTCAGAAAGTCGAGAATGTTTATGATCTCGAATGGGCTGGCAAAGTCAAATACGGCGACGTTTATATGCAAAATGAGATCGAACAGTCGCATTACAATTTCGAAATCGCTGACACAGATATGTTATTCAAGTTGTTCCAGATGTACGAATCCGAGGCGAATCGCATAATCGATTCAGGCTACGTTTTGCCGGCGTATGATTACGTCTTGAAGAGTTCCCATGCGTTTAATTTACTTGATGCTAGAGGCGCAATCAGTGTCACGGAACGAACCAGTTATATTTCACGAGTCAGAGCTTTGGCTTGCAAATGTGCGGCGGCGTACAGGCAGCAGCGCGAGGAAATGGGCTTCCCGTTGATGAACAAGTTCGAGAAGACAGACGCGAATTTTTTTGACGCATAATTCAGGAGAGTGAAATAATGCCAATACGAAATATATTGCTGGAAATCGGCACAGAAGAAATCCCATCGAGATTCATGTCTGACGCTCTGAAATTACTCGAGACAAAATCACGCGAAATTTTCGGGGCAAACAGAATCGAATTCAAAGACGTGAACGTTTACGCAACACCACGACGCCTTGTATTACTCGTAACTCACGCGAATGATTCACAGACGTCGAAATCAGAATTTTTCAAAGGCCCGGCACTTTCGACAGCTTATGACTCAAACGGAAATCCAACACGGGCTGCAATCGGTTTCGCTAAAAGCAAGAATATCTCAGTCGATGATCTTCACGAAATGGAAGTCAACGGCGTGAAATATGTCGCTGCGGAAGTCAAACAGGAAAGTCATACAACTCTGGAAGTTTTGCCGGAGATTTTCAGGAATTTGCTCGAAAATATCACGTTCCCGAAAAACATGTACTGGAACAAATCCGGCGTGAGATTTGCAAGACCGATTCGCTGGATAGTTGCGTTGGCTGATGATAAACTGGTTGAGTTTGAGTTCGCGGGCGTGAAATCCGGACGCATGACGAGTGGGCATAGATTCATGGGTAAGCGCGAAATCGAAATTCATGACGCCTCACAATTCATGAGCGCACTTTATGACAACAGCGTAATTCTCGATCAGGAAAAACGCTTGCAGAATATGAAGTCAGCGATTGCGAATTTGCAGAAAGATTTCCCGGGGAATTTTCGTGTCGAAATGGACGAGGATATTTTGCATGAGAATCTGTATCTGGTCGAATTTCCGGTGCCGTTCATGGGAAGTTTTGACAAGAAATATCTCGAAATCCCCGAAGAAGTTCTCACAACGTCCATGAAAAAGAATCAGAAATATCTCGCTGTTCGCAACAAGGATAAGGGCGGTAAACTCGCAAATTATTTCGTCGGGGTAAGCAATAACCGTGTGCCGGATATGAACGTTATTCGTGAGGGCAACGAGAGAGTGTTGCGTGCAAGACTTGAGGATGCGGCGTTTTTCTGGGACGAGGATCGCAAGAAAGATTTGGCTTCGTACGTTGACAAGCTCAAGAACGTTACGTATCAGGAGAAATTAGGCTCGGTTTATGACAAAGTTATGCAAACTCGGAAACTTGCGTCGTGGTTCTGCGAGAATTTCGGCGATGAGGGTGCGAAAATTGCGTCACTCGTTGACAGAGCAGCGTATTTGTCGAAAGCGGATTTGATGACGAGTATGGTTTTTGAGTTCACGGATTTGCAGGGCGTTATGGGGCGTGAATATGCGAAATGCAGCAATGAAGATCCGAGAGTTGCTCTTGCGCTTTACGAACAATATTTGCCTCAGACAGCCGCTGATAAAACCCCGACCGATGATGTTGGAGCGTTGCTTGGACTTGCCGAACGGGTTCATATTATAACGGTGTGTCACAAAGCCGGGCTTGCACCGACGGGTTCACAAGACGCTTACGCACTCAGACGCGCTGCACGTTGCATAAACGAGATTCTATGGGCGCGAAAGTATAATTTTGACATTCACGCTGCCGTGAAAAAATCCTGCGAAATTAACGCTGTCGATTCCGAGACTGAGAAAAAAATTCTGGAATTTCTGAACCAAAGATTGCTGATTCAGTTGAAAGAAAAAGGCTTCGAACACGGACTCGCGACGTTGGGAATTTCTGTTGCGGGGAATGTTCCGTATCAGGCGTTGCGCTTAATCGAGAATTTGAACGCTGTCAGGGAACTCGATTGGTTCACGGAATTAACGTCGTCAGCATTGCGCGTGAAAAATATTTTGCAGAAGAACGCGAATGATGCGAATTTTGCTGACCCGGACGAATCACTCATGAAAATCCAAGCCGAACGCGATTTGTTCGACGAGATTAACAGACTTGAAGCGCACGTGAGAGAATCCGTGAAATATTACGACTGGGTGAATTTGACGCAATCACTCGCGGAATTATCACCGGTTGTCGCGAATTTTTTTGATGACGTTATGGTCATGGACAAAGATTTGCAGATTCGCAATAACAGACTTGCTTTGCTGAACAAGTGCAATAATCTTTTCCGTGAAGTTGGAGACTTGAGTGTGTTATCATAATTAAGCTATTACGAAAATTATAATTCTTTTCACGATGATTCCTTCGAGAGAAATCTTGAGGGAATTTTTTTGCTCAAAACGAAACGTTCCCCTGAGAAAAATTTCCCAAGGGAGCGTCCCGAGCATATAGTAGATATATAGATATATAATGGATGGAAGTGATGGAATATGAAAAGCTAATTTATTCTGCTGCAGGAGCTGGTTCTGGTTTCGGTGCAGCATCGGCTAAACTTTTTTCGAGTGTGCTGGCAAGTCCGCCGGTTGCGTTGTCGATTCTCTTGTAAAGATCTTTCACGCCCTGAATCGCTAGAACGTCCGTGAAGAACGAATTATCATACTCGATCATTTTCATGTTGCCTTTGATCAAAATATCTTTGTTCGTTTTGTCGATTTCTTCGAGTTTCGGACGCATTTCCTGCAAAGCTTCAGCAACTGCCTTGTCAAGAACTGCTCGGTGTTCGGGCTTCAAAGATTTGTAGATTTTATCATTAATACATATCTGATTGCAATAGAGAATGTGATTCGTGCAGGCTAAATAATTCTGAACTTCCTCGAAATGCGCGCCCACACACGTATCTGCTGCGTTCTCCTGAGCATTGACCGTGCCGTTCTGAAGCGAAATATATAATTCCGACCATGCTAACGGTGTTGGTTCAGCTCCGATTGCCGTCCAGAAATCCATGTGATTCTTGTTTTCCATCGTACGGATCTGCAGACCTTTGAAATCCGTCAGCGTCTGCAAATCTTTATTCGCCGTCGCAAGTCTGAATGTCGCGTTCTGCATAAAGCCCAGCAAATGCAAGCCTGCTTTCTCATAAGCTTTGGACATCTCACGATGAAATTCCGAGTCACCGTTCAGAACTTTGTCAATCGTATCGCCGTCATATCTTGCGAAAACCATCGGCAAGTCAAACACCGCAACTTCCGGAATAAACGACACAACCGGAGCAGTCTGGCAAACTGTGATAGCAATATAACCTCTCTGAGCCTGTCGCAACAAGTCCGCATCTCCGCCAAGTTCGCCGTTGGGGAAATAGTCAATTACAAGTCCGCAATCCGCAGCTTTGACTTTCGCCTGAATCAACTGCGCGAATACCTGACCAGCCGCGCCCTTAGCCGTCGTGTCAGCCGTAACAAGCCATGTCTCATCAAATTCAGATGTCGCTGCGAATGCTACGGAACTAAACGCTAACACAAATATTAATAACGCAATAATTTTCTTCATGTCTGGAATCCCCCTTTAACCGACAAGCCATGTGCTTATTTCCGGGACGTAAACGATCAAGCCCAACGCAATCAAGAACGCGATTATAAACGGCACTGCACGATTCGCAACTGCCATCGGCTGATCTTTCGAAATGTTTCCCGCAACGAATAAGTCAAGTCCGAACGGAGGTGTCGCAAGTCCAATCGATAAGCAGCAAACAAGAACAACGCCGAAATGAACGTCATTAACTCCGAGCATCTGAACTGCCGGCAATAATACCGGTGCAAGAATAATAATTGCAGGACCTGTGTCCATGATCATGCCTAAAATCAGGAATATAATCGTGCAGACACTCAAGACCGAAACGCTGCTGTGGAAATTATTCACGATGAAATCCTGAACTGCTGATGTCGCGTGCGTGAGCGAAAGAACTCGTCCGAATGCCGTCGCGAATGCCAACACAAACGCAAGTCCGCCGTAAGTCTTAACCGAACTGATCAAGAATGCAGGGAGTGCGCTGAACTTAATCGAACGTTCGATAAACAGGCAAACGATAATCGCGTAGAAAACCGAGACAACTGCTGCTTCAGTCGGCGTGAAAAATCCTGAGTAAATTCCGCCCAAAATAATAATCGGACACATTAATGCCCAGAAAGATTCTTTGAACAATTTCCAGAAGCCTTCGCCGCTGATTTCGTCAAGTCTGGCTTTAATCTTCGCTTTGTCCTCGCCCTTTGTCGCGCAATAGAACACAGCGTAAATCATCAGGAACAAGCCTATCAAAATTCCCGGGATAACTCCGCCCAAGAATAATTTTCCGGTTGATACGCCTGTTGCGAGCGAATATAACACGAACGGAATCGACGGCGGAATGATAACTCCCAAACCTCCAGCAACTGCGATTAATCCTGCTGCCCAAGTCTTGTTATATCCCAAATCGACCATGAACGGAACGCACATCGCGCCAACTGCCGCTGTAGTCGCCGGACCTGAACCAGAAATCGCTCCGTAGAATAAGCACGTCAAAACAACTGCGCACGGAACTCCACCGGTGAATCTGCCAACGAAATACGCGAAGAAATTAAATAATTTTTTCGAAATTCCGCCCTCAGCCATGATAACGCCACCGAGAATAAATAACGGAACTGCCAGAATCGGCGTAGAATTTGCTCCGGATAGCGTGTTATCGACAACTTGCGGAATAACTCCACCACGCGCCATTAACATAATCGGAGCGACTGAACCCAAAATCATACTGACTCCGATCGGAATCGAGAGAATTATTGCAACTAAGAATACTACGAATACTAATAACGCTGCCATCTCTTACTTTGCCCCCTCTGCTCTTAATCCTGCTTCTGCCTCTGCCTGTGCATCAAGCTGAGTCTGTTCAAGTGTCGTTAATTCTTTCTCGTTGAAACGCTTAATGTGAATAATAAACATTTGAATTGCTCTCAACGTTGCGAGAATAAATCCAAACAACGCCGCTCCGTACAAAACCGACATTGGCCACTGCATTGCCGCGCTGGTTTCATGGCTGCGAATCGTCCAGTCCATAACTTCAACTGAGTGATACGCCAAAATTCCCATCGACCACGCAACGACTACATCAACGCACAAATTCACTATCTTGCGGATTTTCTGCGGGAACAAATCAAGAACTACGCTAACACGCAACATATTCGCTTTCCGGATCGTGTAGGGCAACGAGATAAATACGCTCATAATCCACATGAAACGCGAAAATTCTTCCGCCCACGTCAACGACTGAATAAACGGAATCTTACGGACAACAACCTGAAGCATCATTACGCACGCTATCAGGATTAAGAATATGACCATGAGACACTCTTCAAAATGCTCATCAAGCCACTTTATCATGAAATTTTCAACTCCTTATATTTATTCGCTTTGACTTGCTATTAAATCTTTAGAACGTCCTGCTCTGAGAACATAACTGTCAAGACCATGTCCCAGCAATTCAGAAACTTTTCGTGACAACGCCATGACCTTCAAGACATCGATCCCTGTTTCGATCCCCATCTCGTCCATCATGTGTATCACGTCCTCACTCGAAATATTGCCAGCAGCTCCCGGAACAAACGGACAGCCGCCCAATCCACCGAACGACGAGTCAAATTGCGTCATGCCGGCTTGCATCGCAGCGAGAATATTCGCGATTGCAACCCCGCGCGTATTATGAAAATGCAGCCACCACGTAGCGTCATTATATTTTTCGCGGACGTGTTTGCACAAATCATAAACCTGATTCGGAACAGCCATTCCCGACGCGTCAGACAGCGAGATCTCGTTAATTCCGACTTTCAAATACGCCTCGATTATAGCGTCAACGTCTTCAACCGGAGTTCTGCCTTCCCACGGCGACGCAAACGGCATCGAAATCGATCCGGAAATCGCAATATTATTTTCTTTCGCAGCCTTCACACAATCAGCAAATCCCGCGACACTTTCCTCAGGTGTACGATTCAGATTCTTGAGATTGTGCATGCGACTTGCAGAGACGTTTAACTTGACTTTCTTGCAGCCGCAATCGACAGCTCTCTGAACGCCTCTCACATTCGGAATCAGCGCGCGCAACTCAACGCCCTCGGGAACTTCGCCGATACGCTTGAATAATTCGTCAGTATCAGCCATCTGCGGAACTTTCTTCGGGTGCATGAACGAGCCAACTTCGATAACCGGATAGCCAGCGTCAATAAAGCCTCGCAAAAATTCCAGCTTCTGATCCGTCGTCAACAAAACTTTTTCGTTCTGAAGTCCGTCGCGTAAACCAACTTCACAAATCGAAACTTTATTCGGCAAATTATTCATGACTTACTCGATTCCGTTCGCCTTGAAATACGCTTTTGCAACGTCGAGACACTGTTTTGCGTGACCGGCAACTCCGCGAGCCTTGATTTCTTTCAAGTTCGGAAGCTCTATTGATAACGGAATTTCCGGCATTGCTTTTACCATGTCAGCTATAGCCATAACGCCTTCACCCGGGTACATTCTGCCCTCACGCGCCGTGAAGAGCATCAATTCGTCCTTTATATTATCAAGAACGGGATCTCCGTCAGCACCTGCAGGCCCATCACAAAGATGAATGAAATTAAAATATTTTCTCGGAGTTCTGGCAAGTTCGGAACCAGTTACGCCAGCTCGTCCAGCATGAAGCGTGTCAACCATTACGAAAACATTGTCGCGTCCAAGATCATCGATTAACGTGATGTCTTCCTGCAAATTTCTAACGCCTGCCCACGGTAAGAACTCGATATTAAATTTCAAGCCAAATTCTTTCGCCATGTCCGCAACTTTTCCGGCTGTGTCGGTGTACCAAGCTCTGTCACGTGTCCAAACGCTGCCGAGAACGTCCGTAGCTCCGAGTTTAGCTGCTGCTTCGAACGCGGGTTTGTACTCGTTGATGTCAAGATCTTTGCGAATACGTGCAAGCTCGATGTCCATCAAGGGCATGTCGTATTCTTTCAAAGCTTTCTTGATCGCGTCGAATAACTCAGGATCTTTCTGCGGCAAAAATTCTGGTTCACCGGGCAAGTGCATCGGGATCGTGCGCAAACTCACGAAATCATAGCCTGCTTCTTTCGCAATCTTAATCTGATCCATGGGATTCGTTCCCGGGATCGTCAAATACGCTAACGAAAATTTACGTGCCATGTCTAAAAACTCCCCTCAAATTCAAATTTTCACAAATTATTTTTTCTCGGCCAGAATATCCATCAAAGTCTGGCGCATTACATCCAGTGGCACAGCTTTTCCGCCCGTCCAGAGCTGAATCTGCCGCAATCCCTGATAAAGCGTCATGCCTAGTCCGTTAATCGTTTTGCAACCAACTTCTTCGGCTTCTTTCAGGAAACGTGTTGTTGCCGGATTATACGTCGCATCAAAACAAACGTGCGAGGGCTTCAGATATTTCTTGTCAACGCATGTGTACTCTTCTTTGCCGCGCATTCCCAGACCTGAGAGATTCAATACGACATCGGTTCCTTCGAGAGCTTCGGCAATTTTCTTCTCCTCGGCTGAACGAATCGCAACGCAAACGTCCGGATAGAACTTGTTGATTTCTTCGGCGAGCTGCTCGCACATTTCCGAACGTGAGCTGAGATAAATTTTCTTCGCGCCCTCTGCTGCAAGTTCCAGACAAACCGAACGACCGGTTCCGCCAGCTCCGAATGAGAACATAACTTTGTCTTTAATCGTTACGTTGTGTTCTTTCAAATCGCGCAATGCTCCGTAACCATCAGTGTTGTAACCGATTAATTTGCCCTCTGCGGTTTTAACGACTGTGTTTGACGAGCCCATTTTCTTGCACAAATCATCGTAATCATCAAGATACTGCATAACTTCGACTTTGTTGGGCTTTGTGACTGCGCAACCTGCGAATGTCGGCATGTAGCGAATGCCGTCGATAATTTCTTTCAAGTGCGAACTGTCCGCTTCACAATAGCAATAAAGCATGTTGAAGCCGGCTGCCTGATACGCCGCGTTCTGCATACGTGCGGCAAACGACTGGCTCAAAGGTGTTCCGATGAGCGCGATAAGTCTGCTGTTAATATTAATTTGCATCTTTAGATTTCTCCCTAGTATTTTAATTTTACGTTTTGTTTTCCCGAAAATTTGTGTTTATATAAATATTTTAATCACACAGCTATTACATTCAAACATTAAATTTGCTGATTATTAATATAAAACGCAAAAAAAATCTCCCCCGAATTTTTCGAAATTTCGCAACTTATCCGAGAGAGATTGATTTTTCTGAGAATTTTCAGTCTTTTCAGTTAGTCTGTGATGCCTGTGAGCTTAATTATTTCTGGTAATCGCTCTTGACATTATCGCAGGCAATTTTCGCTTCGTTGCAAATATCTTTGAGCCTGAATTTTTTCGGAATCTTGCATGTTCCGGCTTTAATCTCGACATTTGCGTCCTTACGTATGCTCCTGATGCGTGCTGTCATTTTCGAAATTCGCTCCGATAAATCTTCTTTGGACGTAATCAGAACGAATCTGTCATCATCAACTCTCGCAATCAACGAGTTCGTGAACGTGTCCTGCAAAATTCTCACGATCGATTTCAGAATACGATTTCCGCCCTCAAATCCGTAAGCTTCGTTATACGAGAGCAAATTCTGAACGTGAAAATGCACGACGCTTGGCTGCATTCCGATGTCGAACATTCTCGCGATGAAATTCTCGCCGAGTGCGTATAATGCGTGTTCACTAGCGAGCCCCGTGAGTTTGTCTACCATTTCGGCACTTGAGACCTGCGTATTATTATTCTGAGGAACTTTTGAGTGCAGCTTCTGTGTAACTTTGGTTGACGCGATTCGCGATAATTTTTCACATTCTGCAATATCGCTCAAGTACACGTAATATAAATCGCCAAAATCTGGATCATGAACAAATCTTCCCCAATCATCGACAGTTTTGATTTTGCCATTCTTAGTGATAACACGATACTGAACGTAATCATTCGCGAAAATATTTTCGGGATCCCTGAGCTGCGCGCGAATTACACTGTTTACGTCCTCAATATCTTCCGGATAAACCAGCGTCGAAAACGAACCGCCTGTGAACTTCAGAAAATCATCGATTGATTCGCACTCGAATAATCTAACAACGTTATCATTCACGAAAATAATTTCCTCGGATTCGTCGGCTTTATAAACCAGCAAAGTTCCGGGCAAATTCTTCGCGAGTTTCTCGATTGTTATATTTATATTGCTTTGCATTTAATAAACATTCTCCTGTCTTGAATCTTGAACTTGAACTTGAACTTGAATACTATTTTTGATAATTGCTCCTGATGCTTTCACACTCAATTTTCGCCTGCTCACACAGCGCCTCAATGTCAAAGTCATCCCTATTATTCGGAACTTTGCAAATTCCAGCCTGAATTTCAATTCTTGCGTCTCTGCGGATCGTTTTTACGCGCGCTCTCATCCGGACAAGTCTGGCGTACAAATCTTCTTTGGACGTAATCACAACGAATCTGTCATTTTCGACACGAGCAATCAATGAGTTCGAGAAAGTGTGCTGCAAAATCCGCGCTACAGATTTCAAGATGCGATCTCCGCCGTCAAATCCGTAAGCCTCGTTATAACTGTGAAAATTCACGATATTAAAATAAATCACGTTTGCGTTCATGCCTGCGTCAAAAATTCTCCGGATAAAATTCGCGCCTCTCAACTGCAAAGCTTTCTCAGTTGCTAAATCCGTAAGCTTGTCTAACATGTTGAACGCTGCTTTACGAGTTTGACCTTGAACGTGCCCCTGTGCCGGAGATAATAATCTGCCGACTTTTGTTGACGCGATGTTAAATAATTTCTCACGCTCGGAAATGTCGTTCAGGTACACGTAATAAATTTTCCCGAAATACTCATCGTCCACAAGCCTGCCCCAATCTTCAATCGTTTTGATATTTCCGTTCTTTGTGATTATCCTGTAATATACGAAATCATTTCCACCGCTGACTGCGATTTGACTATGAATGGCTTCGTTTACTTCTTCAATATCATCGTGATAAACCAGATACAGAAAGCTTCCGCCCGTGAATTTCATAAATTCCTCAAAATTTTCGCACTCGAATAATTTAACTAAATCATCATTCGCGAACAAAATATCCTCGGTCTGATTCGCTTTGTAAATCAACAATCCGCCCGGGAAATTCTGGGAAATTTTTTCGAGCGTCAACTTTTCCCTAGCTTCTTCAACTAACATGTTATGCAATACCCCTCCCAAAAATTATTATTCGTGTATTCTGAGCTTTTTCGGCAAATATTGCTTCAAAATATCTTTCAACGCATCAGACTTAAACGGTTTTGGCAAATAATCATCGAATCCATAAGAAATATACTCGTCCCTTGCACCTGAACCTGAATTTGCTGTCAAAGCTATGTACGCAGAATTGCTATCAATTTCGCGCGCGTTCTTGAGAGTTTCGATTCCGTCCATGCCGGGCATTTTATGATCGAGAAATATTATGTCATAATGAGTTTGCTTGATCAATTCCAACGCGTCCTCACCGGATTCAACCGTCTGAATTTGCGCTTTCGATTCCTGCAACATGCCGCGAGCCACAACAAGATTAACTGGCGTGTCGTCAACAATCAGAATTTTCGCGTCCGGACATGTGAAAGGCGTGTTATCGTCAAGTAAATTTGCGTGTTCATCGGCGCGTGCTTCCAGAAATTTCTCGTATTCTTCGATTGAACCGGTGAAGCCTTCATTAGAAATCTGCTGCGGCAAATCAATCGTGAAAGTTGTACCGACTCCGTACTCGCCTTTTGCGTGAATAATTCCGCCCATCATGCTGAGCAAATATTTCACGAGCGTCAGACCCAGACCTGCTCCCTGAATATTCTGAGTTTCAGCCAAATTCACACGCTCAAAAGACTTGAACAGTTTTTTCAAATCCTCTTTGCGAATGCCGATCCCCGTATCTTCGACGCTAATTTCCAGATTGATGTGATTTTCATCAATAGTGCTTGCCGAAACTTTTAACGTAACTGAGCCTTCATTCGTGTATTTAATCGCGTTGTCCAGCAAATTGATAATAATCTGCTTGAGTTTGTCCTCCTCACCGAATAAATGCTCCGGAATTTGCTTGTCAATATCCATAACGAAGCTAATATTCTTGTCACGAACCATTTCGAAAATATTTTCCTCGATGTCCTTCAGCATTTGCCACAGGTGATAATTCGTGTTATAAAGCTCCATTTTGCCGGATTCGATTTTTGATATGTCCAGAATATTATTAATTATCGAAAGCAAATGATTCCCAGACCTGCGAATATTCAACGCGGCTCTGCGCATTTCGGGGTCTTTGCATTCTTTCAGGATCATCTCGTTCATGCCCAAAATCGCGTTCATCGGTGTGCGAATCTCGTGTGAAGTGTTAGCCAGAAAATCGCTCTTTGCTTTATTAGCAGCGTTCGTCATTTCGGTCGATTGTTCAGCCAGGATTCGCGCCTGTTCGAGTTCAGTTTCAACAGAAGCCATGCGCCTGTAAGTCGGAGCTTCATAATAGAAAAACGTTACGAATAATATCAGCGTGCCGATTGAATACGTGAACAGAGTTGACTGAACGAACAGATATTGCAAAACGAAAGCCGCTATGAATAATCCGCCGAGAACATTCATGACTAAAAACTGTGCTTTTTCGCTATAGAATTTCCGGTGCGTAAATCTCAGCCAACACGCCACACTGAGAAAATATATCGGGAAAATCGCGCGACACAACAAGTGATATTTCCCCTTCAACAATCCGCCCATCAACGAGATTGAGAAAAAGAATCCGCCAAACTTCGGCACAAGATTCGCTATGAGCATTATTACGCTCAGAATCATAAGCAGCCTGTTAAACCTGTCGAAAAATTTGCTCTCGACTTCAACATATGTCTCAACATAACGCATCAGGTGATACGCATTGAAATTCACAGCCACGTAAAATAACGTTCGAATCGACAAGTTCAGAACCTGCTGATCTCCCCAGCCATCGATTAAAAGCGTCGAAACAACTTCCAAACTCGCCGCCGTAAAAGTAGACACCGTAAGCAATCTGAATCGCTTATTCGCTTCCGCATTCGTGGCGTAACGCACAAACAGAAACACAGACAACACTCCCAAAAACGGCAGCATCGTCGCCTCAAACCAAACGTTATATCCGTAGGTCAAACGTCCCAGAGAATTTCCCAATCCCAATCCAAATCCAAATCTAGCGAGCATAAAATTCACTCTACACTTTCCAGCTAATCTTGCTCAGCACTCGAAACAGAAATTTTTTCCGACGGGATATATTTTCGCAGCATTTCCTCAAGTTCCTTGCCGTTGACTGGTTTGCTCAGGAAATCGTCGAACCCTGCCGCCAATAATTCAGCACGAACTCCGACAATCGCGTTTGCCGTACACACAATGACTTTTGCTTTTGAGCCGGGAGCGTTTTTCATTGCGCGCAATCTCGATAAAGTTTCTTTTCCGTCCATGTGTGGCATCATATAGTCCATCAAAATAACGTCATATGCATTCTTTTTAACCTTGTTCAAACATGCCTCACCGCTGTCAGCGTCATCAACCTGAACTTTCGTCTCTTTCATTAGTGCGCGTAGGACTACTCTGTTCATGTCATTATCATCAACGACCAGAATGCGAGCTGTCGGTGCTGTGAAAATTTTGCGTTTGCTCTTTTTAACATGTGAATTATCGGCTTCGGATTCTCTTATAGTTTTATTCCCGACGATTCTTTGCGGCAAAACAACATGGAACGTCGTGCCCATTCCGTACGTCGAATTAACGTCAACGCGCCCGCCCATCAATTCGATCAAGCGGCCTGTGATTGCGAGTCCGAGACCTGTGCCCTCGATTTTGTGAGTTTCCTTCGCATCGATTCGGCTGAATGACTTGAACAATTTCGGAATATCTTCTTCGTGAATGCCGATCCCTGTGTCCGTGACGGTAATATGCAGAATTATCAGTGACGGATCATCAGTCCGTTCGCCTGTGAGCGTAAATTTCACCGAGCCGTGTTTCGTGTATTTCACGCCGTTATTCAGGATATTTATCATGATTTGATGCACACGAATATTATCGCCGAACAATTCCGACGGCAGCGAATCATCAATTTGCTGAATATATTCCAAACCTTTTTGTTCTGCGCGAATCCTGATCATGTTGTCAACATCTCGCAACACGCGGCTTAAATCATAATTTTTGAGCGAGAGATCCAACTGACCGGTTTCGATTTTTGAGAAATCAAGAATTTCGTTAATTATATGCAGCAACGTGTTCCCTGCGCTTTGAATGTCACGTGCGTACTCATAAATCGGGCCCTGATCATATTTGCGGATTATCAGCTCATCCATTCCGAGAATCGTCGTCAACGGCGTTCGAATTTCGTGTGACATGTTCGCCAGAAATTCCCCTTTAGCAGCGTCGGCAGCGAGTGCAATTTCGTTGGCTTCATCGGCAAGTTCTTTTGCTTTCCTGAGGCGATTCAGAGTTTTCTCAAGCTCAGAATACGCGGGAGTTTCCAGCAGGAAAAAGAAATAATACAGATTCACGACCATGATCACGTAATTTATCGAGAACCCGGGCAAAAACGCCGACACAAATAAAATAACTAACCAAAACACAACGTAATTCGTAATTAACGCCCATTGTTGACCGTGCGTGAAATATTTTCTGAATGTGTATTGCTCAAACCAAGTCCAGCCAGACCAAAACCAAATCGTCCAGAATCCCAGCAGCGGATGAAGACTCCCGTATTCAAGATGCGTACGGTCAGGCGAGATCGTGATATTCGTTCCGGTGAATAAACTCACAAGTTCAAAATACCAGAAAACCCCGAATATAATTCTTTGCACGTAGAACAGATTTTTCTTGAACGGAGTTTCTGCTCCAAAACTGCCAATGTAACGCGAATACATGTAATACACGCAGTTCAACGCAATTTGAGCGATTAACGACATGTTACGTTTCGCCTCGATTGACCAGTTCGAGTCTTTGCCCAGAATAATCGTCATGAGAATTTCGACGACAACGTAGACCGAGACCGTGCAGCAATAATTCAGGAATGCGCGCTGAGAACTGACAGTTCCGGAATATATTATGCGCATGTATATGCAAAGCGTGATGCTCAGAAAAAGCACTGCAATCTGCGATTCGATCACATAAATACTTTCCAAAATTATAAGAGATCTCCTTTATAACAATATTTCTAAAACAATTCGGAATTATTATAGCGAATTTTCACGAAAAAATTACAGCAGGTGATATAATTCAAGCAATTTCATATTGCAGACATATGAAGGAGAGGGAAACACCCGCTCCTTTTTGTTATAGAGGGGATTATCTGGAAAATTTAGCGTCATGAATAATAATAATTTGGATTTAGTTTCAAGCATTGAGAAAATAATTTTGCGTCTGGGTTACGAATGCGTGAACGTGGCTTTCAAAAGTGATTTCGGCAGCAGTCGCGTGAGATTGCAAATTCTGATCGACTCAATCGGCGGAATAAACGTTGACGATTGCGAACGTGTCTCGAAAAATATCAACGCATTCCTGGACAAACACGACGAATCATTCGCTCAGTTGCAAAAAATCAGCTATTATCTCGAAGTCAGCTCGCCCGGACTCGAACGCCCATTGTTCAAGCTCGATGATTATGTGCGCTTTGTTGACCGTGAGGCAAAAATCAGGCTTAGCGAATTAATCGACGGCAGGAAAAATTTCACCGGAAAATTATCGGGTGTTCGCGAAAATAATATTTTGATCTTGATAAACGAGAATGGCGGCGAAATTCTCAAGACGATCCCGTTCGAGTTAATCAAGTCCGCAAATCTCGTGTTCAGATTCGAATCCGAGTCAAAAACCGAGAAAAATCATTCGGGCAAATCTCGCAAAAATCACGCGAAACGTCACTCACAAAGTCAGGAGGATTTAAGAATTTAACATGAAAACGCAGGTTGATAAAGATTCTTCGGGCTCACTAAACCCGATTCTTGCGTTACAGCAGATAGCCGAGGCTCGTGGTCTTGAAGTCGATATGATAATCTCAGGACTTGAAGCTGCACTTGTCTCCGCTTACAAGAAATATCAGCCCGGGAACTCAAACATCGAAATCAAAATCAACATGGACACCGGCGGAATAAACGTCTGGGAATTGCGCACAATCGTCGAAGATCAGGATCACCTGAAGAATCCCGACGCAGAATTTACGCTTGCTGATGCTCAGAGACTGGGTTTCAAAAACGCGCTCCCGGGTGAAACTGTCAAAATCGAACGCAACCCGAAAAATTTTGGGCGAATTGCGGCTCAAACGGCGCGACAAGTCATCACTCAAAGACTGCGTGACGCAGAACGCACAACTGTTTATAACCGATACGCTGAGAAAGTTGGCGACATGATTAACGGCGTAGTTTTCAAACTTGATGGCGATCAGGTTCTGGTGAAACTCAACGAACGCACGGACGCATTCTTGCCGCGAAAAGAACAGATTTCCGGCGAAAAATACGTTCCCGGCATGACCATGAAATTCTACGTTCTCGACGTTAAACAAACTTCCCGAGGACCAAGAATCACCGTCTCACGAACTCACCCGGGACTGCTGCGAAGACTCATGGAACTGGAAATTCCTGAGATTCAACAGGGCATAATCGAGATCAAAAGCATCTCCAGAGATGGCGGTGCGCGCGCGAAAGTTGCGATTACGACTCTTGACCCGAATGTTGAACCCGTTGGAGCTTGTGTTGGCAACGGCGGCAATCGAATCAAAGCTGTCAGCAATGCTCTCAAAGGCGAGAAGATCGATCTATTGCTTTGGAGCAGTGACCCCGACGTATACGTGAGAAACGCACTTTCACCGGCACAAGTCTCGAAAGTCGATGTGAATCCGGAAGACCCAACGCAAGTTACGGCGTATGTTTACCCGGATCAGCTTTCACTCGCAATCGGCAAACTCGGTCAGAACGTGCGTCTTGCTGCGAAACTCACGAACTGGAAAATCGACATCAAGACTGTCGAACCGGATCGAATGCCAACGTTGAAAGATATTTTCACTGAGGCTGGCGATATTGCTAAGAATCTTCTTCAGGAGACATTGACACAAACACAAAGCGAAAATCCCGAACAACCAGAGCAAACTCACCGGCAAACTTATCAAACCGAAAGACCTGAACGTCCAAAATTTACGCGCCCGAATAATCGCAACAACAGCAATTTCAGGCAAAAGCGTCGTCCTCAACAAGCCTATAATCGCGATAACCGCGGCAATCGTACACGTAACAATTTTGATGACGCTATTAATTTGCTCGGCGGCGGCAACGTGATCGGTCTCCCGACAGCCAAGTCCGAAACGGAACAGTCAAACGATGAGTGAACCACTGAGATCATGTTGCGTTTGCAGATTCAAAGGCACTAAAGCGAATTTCGTTCACATAGTCAAAAGCCCCGACGGAATCGCTGCAATCGACATTCACAACAAGCTTCAAGGTCGAGGAACGTATTTGTGTTTTGATCCGCTCTGCCTCGAAACAGCTGAAAAATCCGGAAATATATCACGCGCTCTGAAAAATGCCCAAATCCCCGAAAATTTCTGGCTCGATCTCAGAAAAATAATCGAAGCTCGTGGCATAAATCCGGAATTTAACCGCGCAAAAATTCTCGTGTTAATCGCTCTTGCACGACGCGCAAAAAATCTCATAATCGGAACTGATAATATTAAGCAAGATTCCGGGAAAAAATTACTCGTCATGTTCGCGAATAATTCGTCCGAGAGTGTGAAAAGCTTTGCCCAGAATTTCCGCGATAATTTCCAGCTTGACGCAACTATCGAAGAACTGTCAAATTCAATCGGGATTGCTTCGAGTGTGCAAATCGTCGCTATCGAGAATAATTCCGGATTCGCCAGAAAAATCAAAAGTCTGCTACATAAATAATTAATAATTTTTCAAAAGGAGTACTGCATTTGAATAATAGCAATAACAAAATCAGAATTTACGATCTTGCCAAGAAACTCAACAAGACCAACAAGGAATTAATAGAAGTCCTAAAACAACTCGACGTGCCAGCAAAATCGCATTCAAGCACAATCGACGCTGAAACGGCTCAAATCGTCGAGAATATCATTGCCGAAACTCAGGAAACTCGCAACGCAAAACCCGATACTCGCCAGAATAAACGCTCCGAACATCCAAAGAAACTCGACAAATCTGAAAGACCTGAAAGACCTGAGAGACCTGAGAGACCTGAGAAGCCTGAAAAATCTGAGAGACCTGAAAAACCTGAGAAATCTCGCCCACAAAATCATCCTAAACCAGCTCCTGTGAAAAAATCCGAACCTGAATCACCTGCGCAACCTGAGACAAAAATTATCCCCGAAAAAACACAAGCTCAAACTCATGCCGCAAAACCTGAGAGCAAAAACGCAAATCCCAATCTCAAAGAACGCCCGCCAATCATAACTGTAATGGGACACGTCGATCACGGAAAAACTACGCTGCTCGATCACATTCGTCACTCAAGCGTCGCTGAACATGAAGCCGGCGGAATCACTCAACATATCGGAGCTTACGTCGTCATGCAGGACAACAAGCCAATCGTGTTTCTCGACACACCCGGTCACGAAGCTTTCACAGCAATGCGCGCACGTGGAGCTGATGCAACTGACATAGTAATTCTCGTAATCGGTGCTGATGATGGCGTTATGCCGCAAACTCGCGAGGCTATAAATCATATCAAGGCAGCAAATGTTCCGTTGGTCGTCGCGATTAACAAAATCGATAAACAGGGCGCAAATCCTGATCGGGTTCGTCAACAGCTCTCGGAATTAGGAGTTTTCGTCGAAGGCTGGGGCGGTGATGTCGGTGCTGTGGAAATTTCAGCCAAGACAGGTTTTGGTGTCGATGATTTACTCGAACGTGTTCTGCTCGAAGCTGAAATGCAGGAACTGAAAGCTAATCCGAACGCTTCACCTCAAGGTGTCGTAATCGAAGCGCGTCTCGATAAAGGCAAAGGACCCGTCGCAACCGTAATCGTCAAAGAGGGAACTCTCAAAGCCGGAGACATAGTTTTATTCAATACAGCGTGGGGGAAAATTCGCGCGTTATTCGATTGGGCAGGGAAACAGCTCAAGAGCGCACCTCCCAGCACACCTGTAGAAATTCTCGGGCTTGACGAAGTGCCAAATCCCGGCGAGAAATTCCGTGTCGTTAAATCCGAACGTGAAGCTCGTGACGCAATCCTGGAATTTAAGGCGAAAGAACGCGAAACTGCTGTCGTGAACAAGAAAGCCTCACTCGAAGATTTATACTCGAATCTTCAGGAAGGTCAGATGCCTCATATCAAACTCGTTGTAAAATGCGACGTTCAAGGCTCACTCGAAGCACTGTGCGCGTCACTTGAGAAACTCGCAACTAACGAAGTCGGCGTGTCAATCGTTCACAGGGGCGTAGGACGAATCGCAGAATCAGACGTAATGTTGGCATCTGCGTCAAATGCCGTCATAATCGGCTTCAACGTCAGACCGGATAATAACGCAAAACGAATCTCGGAATTAAACGGTGTCGAAATTCGAATCTATAACGTAATTTACGACGTGATTGATGACGTGAAAGCTGCAATGAGCGGACTGCTGAAACCGGTTCTGCGCGAGGAAACTCTGGGTGAAGTCGAAATCAGGCGGATATTCAAGATCCCAAAGGTCGGCAAAATCGCTGGTTCTCACGTAACGAAAGGCATCGTCAAACGCACGGCAAAAGTCAGGATTATTCGAGACGGTGTTGTTGTTTGGGATGGGAAAATCGCGTCACTCAAGCATGAAAAGGACGAAGCTCGCGAACTCAAAGCCGGAATGGATTGCGGAATTTCGTTCGAGTCATATCAGGATTTTGAAGAGGGCGATATTCTCGAAGTCTACGAAGTCATCGAGGAAAAACGCAGCCTGTAATCGCAAAATGCCAAGTACTAATAATCAATCTCAATTCAGAATGCAGAGGGTCAACAAGCAGCTTCAACGCGAAATTGCCCTGATTCTCGAAAGCCGCATCAAGAAAGAAGCCGTCAAATCCGCGATAATAACCGGCGTAGATTGCAGCAAAGACCTCGAACGCGCACGAGTTTACATAAACGCTCTCGAAAAACACAAACGTCCCGGAATCCTGAAGGAACTCACGCTGATTAAAGGCGCAATTCGCAGCATGTTGGGGCAGTCTATCAAATTACGCAGAGTTCCGGAGCTTGAATTTGTTATCGACGACAGCGAGGATTACGGCGCAAGAATCGACAGCATACTCGACAGGTTGGGTTTTCCGGATAATCCTAATCGCGAAATTAAATCCGAAAATTACGATGAATAATATTAATAATAATTTTTACAATGCAGCGGAAATTCTGCGTAAATACGATTCGTGGCAAATCTTCACTCACATGAAATCAGACGGTGATGCTCTGGGTTCGGCTTGCGCATTAATCACGGCTGGGAAAAATTCCGGCAAATCCGTCAAATGGTTCTCTCCAGACGAAAGACCTCCGCGAGTTTTCAACTTTCTCCCGAACATAGCGCAATTCACTCCGCATGAAAATATTTTCGCGTTTGATAATCCCGAAGTTCTGTACGTGTTTCTGGACTGCTCAAACGAGAATCGCAGCGTTCAGGGCTTCCCGACAGATCCACAATCGCGCGCAAAAATCGCAGTATTAAACATTGATCATCATGAGGACAGCACGCTATTCGGCGATATTAATTGCGTAGACGGGAAATCTTCGTCAACATGTGAGATGCTCTTCAACGTTTTAGAATCCGGAAATTTTGCGATTGACCAGCAAATTGCTGAAGCACTTTTCACCGGAATTTACACGGACACGGGCGGATTTTCGTTCTCATGCACATCGGCTCAGACTCACAAAATCGCGGCTGAATTAATAAATCGCGGCGTAGATTCCGGAATCATAACTGACAAAATCAATCAGCACAAATCTCTCGGAGGCTTCCTGCTATGGTCACGTGCAATGTCTCGCGTGAAAATTTTCGGCGACGATGATGTGTTCGCGCTATCTTGGCTGACACTCGAAGATTTTCAAGAATCCGGCGCATCAAGTTCAGAAACAGAAGGCTTATCCAACATGCTCATGAGCTTGCGTGGCGTGAAATTAATCGCGTTATTATCACAAAGCCAATCCGGAATCATTCGTGTGAGTTTCAGGTCGCGTCCGGGAATTAATTTCGGGGCCGGAGAAGTTGCGCGGAATTTTGGCGGCGGCGGTCATGAACAGGCTGCTGGAGTTACGATTGAGACGAGTGATTCAATTCTGGATTTTGTGAATCGCATTCAAAGCTTCCTGCTCGAAAGACAAAAATGCACGGCGTGATCTTAATCAACAAACCAGAGGGTCTTCGCAGCACAACCTGTCTGAACATGCTAAAGCGAAAATTTCACAAGACGAAAATCGGGCATTCCGGCACTCTTGATTCTACAGCGTCCGGTTTGCTCGTTGTTTTGTTGGGAAATGCTACACGCCTGAGCGATTACGTGATGTCTCTTGAGAAAATCTATCGGGTCGAGATTCAATTCGGCGCGGAAACTGACACGTGCGATTATTCCGGAAATATCACCAGAACTTGTGATTGCAGTTCGCTAAATCAAACGCAAATTCAAGACGCGATTTACAAATTTTTGGGACACAGGCTTCAGCGGCCTCCGGAAATCTCAGCTGTGAAAATCAACGGGAAATCCGCATACAAACTCGCGCGCTCAGGTCATGAAATCAGAATTTCAGAACGTCCGGTATTTCTCAAGAACATTCGCGTAATCTCAGAACTTGAGAATAATATCGCTAAATTCGAGATAACGTGTTCAAAAGGAACTTACATTCGGAGTTTTGCGCGGGATTTTGCGAGATTCATGAACTGCGCCGGATTTGTGAAATCGCTCGAACGAATCGCAATCGGGAATTTAACTCTCGAACAGGCTCAAGCTCCGGATTCAGATTTGCGCGTAATGCCGCTCGAATCGATTCTGGAAAATTTCCAGCGCGTGAAAATCAATCCCGAATTAGAACGAAAATTCTTCAACGGGTTAGCAATTCCGATCGAAAATGCTGCGGTAATAAAATCTCGTGTGACGAGTTCACTGTCGAATCTGGTATGCGTTGACAACGAAAACTTTGCTGGCTTCGGTGAGATAATCTTCCCGAAAAACATTCTCAAGCCAGTTACGATTATTCCATTTACATAATATCTGACATAATATCTGACATAAGATCATGTTTATAACGATAGGTGCTTTTGACGGATTTCACAGAGGTCACGCCCAGTTACTGAGGATTTGCCGCGAAAAATCTGAACTTAACGACTGGGCTGTAATCACGTTTTCCCCGCACCCGGCAGAATTTATGCGCAGGAAATATATAGCGTTATTCTCAGAACGGGAACGGGAATTTATGCGAACAGTTCTGGAAATTCCGAAGTTATACCAGATTCGATTCGACGATTACGTTATGAATCTTTCGCCCGAAAAATTCTGGGACGCACTTAGCCGCAAATTCGAAATCACCGGCGTAGTTGTTGGCAGTGATTTCCGATTCGGATTCAAACGTCAGGGTGACGCTACTTGCCTTAGGAATCTCGCGTTGGCAAGCAAAATCCCGAGTGAAAATATTTACACGATACCGCTGCTCAGAACTTGCGCGAAAAAATTCTCAAGTTCGGACGTTCGCGAAAAAATTCTCAACGGGGAAGTTCATGACGCCTCAGAAATTCTCGGTTATCACTGGTTCATGTTTGGGCGCGTAATTCACGGCAATGCCCGCGGGCGAAATCTTGGCTTCCCTACTGCAAATCTCGACACTAACGAACTCGGCACAATTCCGTCTGACGGTGTGTATTCTGTAGCTGTGAATCTTGGCGGCGAAATTTTCCCTGGACTTGCTTCAATCGGCAAAAATCCCACGTTTCATGACGTGAACGAAACCCGAATCGAGATATTCTTGCTGAACTTCACTGGTGATCTGTACGGGCGCGAAATTCCGGTGTTTTTTCTCGACAAAATCCGCGGGATAAAAACTTTCGAGAATGCCGACGCTCTCAAAACGCAAATTCAATCCGACGCGGCGAACTGCGAAAATAATTTCCAATCCGCGATTGACAACTCACAACTTGAAACACGAAAATTTCTTGAACGCGCGAATAATCTTCCGCCGGAGAATTTCTCGGGTAAAATCATAAAACTGGATCATGAATAATAATCTAATCTTAATCGATACACATTGCCACTTGAACTCTCAAGAATACAGAGCTAATATTCCGGAATTTCTGCAGCGTGCGAATGACAGCGGCGTTTCCAGATTCGTAATCGTGGGCTGTGATCTGAACGACAGCATCGAAGCCGTGAACCTGTGCGAAAAATATTCCGGTGTGAATCGCGAATTATACGCCTCAATCGGCATTCATCCGCATGACGCGAAAAATTTCCCGGAGATACCGTCAGAATTTCACGAACTCGCAGCGAATCAATACACAATCGCAATCGGAGAAATCGGTCTTGATTTTCACTACGACAATTCGCCCAGAGAGATTCAAGTCAGCATGTTCAGAAAGCAGCTTGATTTTGCGAACGAACTAAACAAACCTGTGATTCTTCACATACGCGACGCATTCCGTGAATCCTGGGAAATTCTGCGCGAGGGGAAATATGCGAATCTCAAATTGCTGTTTCATTGCTACAGTGGCGGGCTTGAATATTTCGACGAAATCTGTTCCCGTGAAAATACGCTTTGTGCTTTGGGCGGTGCTGTAACCTGGAAGAATAGCTCAGAACTGCACGAAATCGCGAAACGAATCCCGATCGAAAAACTCGTTCTCGAAACCGATTGCCCGTACATGACACCAGCTCCATTCAGGGGCAAAATCAACGAGCCGTCATACGTGAAACTTGTCTACGAGAAAATCTCAGAGCTGCGGAATATCTCACTTGAAGATCTTGCGGCAAAAATCAATCTTAACTTCCAAAAATTTTTCTTCATCTAACAACTAACAACTTTAATCACACAACATGTTTGAATTTAGAATCATAGCTGAATGCAACAAAACTGGCGCACGTGCCGGTGAATTAACAACTCCTCACGGCGTAATCAAAACTCCCGTATTCATGCCCGTGGGAACTCTTGCAACTGTCAAAGCGATGTCTCCCGATGAACTCGTGCAGATCAATTCGCAAATCATTCTCGGCAACACGTATCACCTGTTTATACGTCCCGGGAACGAAATCATGAACGAAGCTGGCGGTCTTCACAGATTTATGAACTGGCACAGACCGATTTTGACGGATAGCGGAGGATTTCAGGTTTTCTCACTCGCGAAGCTGCAAAAAATCACGGATGAGAAAGTCATTTGCAGATCACACAAGGACGGCTCTTTACTCGAAATGTCGCCCGAATGGTCAATGCGAACTCAGAAAATTCTCGGCTCAGATATTGCGATGTGTTTTGACGAATGCGCGCCGTTTCCCACAACACGCGATAACGCAGCAAACGCTGTCAGACGCACGACGCTTTGGGCAGAACGCTGCAAAAAATATTTTGACGAACATAGCGATTCTCAGGCTCAAGCATTATTCGGAATAATTCAAGGCTCGGTGTTTGACGATTTGAGATTGCAAAGCGCGAATGAAATTGTGAAGCTGAATTTTCCGGGTTACGCTATTGGCGGTCTATCCGTCGGGGAAGATCACGCTACGATGTATCACGTTCTTGATGTTCTGAATCCAATTTTGCCGAAGAATAAGCCGAGATATTTGATGGGTGTGGGCTATCCGTTGAATCTGGTCGAGGGAATCGCGCGCGGAATTGACATGTTCGATTGTGTTTTGCCGACTAGAAACGGGCGTACTGGCACGATGTTTTACTCGAAGGGCAGAATAAATATTCGGGGGCAGAAATACGCTCACGATTTCTCAAGAATAGATCCGGATTGCGATTGTTACGCCTGCAGGAATTTTTCACGCGCATATATTCGGCACTTGTCGCACTGCGGAGAAATTCTCGGAGCTAGATTATGTTCACTTCACAATCTGAGATTCTCGATAAGAATAACCGAACTTGCCCGAGAAGCGATTATCGCCGGTAATTTTCCGGAATTTTTGCAGGAGTTCAACGCGAATTTTCATGACACAGATTCTCAAGATTAACAAGTTCAATCCGGAAGCGAATATTATCTCACAAGCTGCTGCGCTGATTAAGTCCGGAGAACTCGTAGCATTCCCAACTGAGACAGTCTACGGTCTTGGTGCAGATGCTATGAATCCCGAAGCTGTTGCGAAAATTTTTCGGGCAAAGGCTCGTCCGTCGGATAATCCGTTGATATTGCACATTTGCGATGTAAATCAAGTTTGCGATCTTGCACATGAGAATGACGTTTCGCGGGCAATCATGCGGAAATTTTTCCCTGCGCCATTGACACTCGTTCTCAAAGCGAAAGATTCTGTTCCGGAAATTACGCGCGGAGGTTTGGACTCAGTTGCGATACGAATGCCCGATAACCCGATTGCGCAAAGTTTGATCGAATGCTCACAAGTTCCGATAGCTGCTCCGAGTGCGAATTTAAGCGGCAGACCAAGCCCCACGGATTCACAAAGCGTGTTTCAGGACATGAACGGCAAAATCGAATTGATTCTTGACGGCGGCGGATTGACGGATTTCGGAATCGAATCAACTGTGATTGACGTGTCGAATCCCGGGAAAATAGCGTTACTCAGACCCGGAGCTTTTGCAATCGAGACGCTCGAAAAATTCCTGAACGCGAAAATCTCAGACCCCGATAAAATTTCGCAGCCAAGATCACCGGGCATGAAATACAAACATTACGCGCCAAAAATCCCCGTCGAGATAATCTGTCCGGAAGAACTCACGCTTTCACACGCAGATAAATTCGCAAATTCCGGATTCGTCGGCGTAAATCCCCGCGCAAAAATATTTTTCAAGAGTCCGGTAATTTTCGAGAACGTGAATAATTACGCACGCGGATTATTTTTCGCATTTCGGGAGCTTGAGAATCAGGATATAACGCGAATATTTGTCGAATGGATTCCGGATTCCGGCATTGGTCGCGGATTGAGAGACAGAATTTCACGCGCGGCAGGCGTAGGCACAAATCAATCATAATTCTCATTAAATGCAGCTTTCAAAATGATAATATATTATGAAAATATTTATATATTCGGAGGGAAAAATTTTCTAACATGCTAAATTGGATAATTTTCGTGCTAACTCTTTGCACTTCGATAATGTCCGTCGTTCACGGAGTATTCATAGTTTTGGGAGCGTTGCCGATTTCGAATGGAGCTTCTCCTGCATTGCCGCAGACGATTGTGTCGATGATGCCGATAATTTCAGCTGTTATTGCGTTACTCGGAGGAATTTTCGCACTCAGACGCAGCAAAATTTCGATTTTATTTCTGTTCGCTGCGACATTGGCGTGTGCGTTTGCCTCTCAGGACGTGTGGCTTTACGGTGGAGCGTATTTTTTCTCGGCGGTGCTGTGTTTTTTCCTGAGCAAAAAGAATCAGGACGATTATCTTTCGAATTATTATCTCGAAGATGGCGAATTCAGTTTAGATCCGGACGCTGAGCTGCCATTCGATGAAAATTCCGCGCAGGTTTTCAAGCAAGTCACGAATACTCAGCAAAGACCTTCGCAGCAAAATTTTCAGGAACTCGACGATGATGATATTCGCGATTTCAGAAACACGGACTCAGTGTTAGATTCAGATTCAGATTCTGATTCGGCAAATGATCCGGATAATCACAAATTCCCGGATATGACCAGTGAACCTCAGCTTAAAATCCGCGGCAGAACTTCGAAATCGTGTCCGACTTGCGGCAATATCGTAGCGCGAGACGTTGCGTACTGTCCGAATTGCGGCACGAAGCTATATATTGACCCCACGCTCTCGGGAAATGACGAGTCCAAAACTCCCCAGCAAAAGCCCGTTCCCGAACAAAATCTGAAGCTCGAACCCGAACAAAAACCGGATATTAATCTCAATCTAAATCTTAATCTTGATCACGAACTCGAACTCGAACATGCTCAGGCTCAGGCTCAAGAACAGGAACAGGAACAAGAATCCGTAACTCAGAACGCTCAGGAAATGCAAATGCAAACTCAGGAATTACTGCTGAGAGATCTGGAGCAAAATTCCCGCGCAAATTCCGGTTACGAAAACTTCGGCGAGGAAATGCCAACGTCGATTTCAGGATTGCTTGACGGAAGTTCTGGAAAATCTGCTAAATCTGAGTACAATAATCGCAGGGGAAAATATAATTCATATAATTCAAACGACAACGAATCGGAGAGTGAATCAGACGTGTACAAAGTAAGCAGCGCAAATTTTGCTCAACGTAACAGGAAACTCAGCAACGACGCGAAATCTTATCAACAATTCTCGAACTCGAAATATAAACGGCGCGGCAAGAAACGCACTTCAAGCGCAATAAAGCGAATCTTCATGATCCTGATGCTAATTATAGCCGTAGCGTGTGCGTTGTATTTCCTGCTCGGTCTCAGAAAATTACCGCCCGGAGATTTGCCGCCAATCGCGCGCGATGAAGTTATCCCACAGAACAAGCCAATTCAGGAAGAGGACGTAATCGCTCAGCCAGTGAATGACAATCCAGGTGTGAAAGAAAATATTTTGCCGAACTTCACTCCGGACGAGAATCCTAAGAACGGCGTATTAACCGGCAACGGCGTGAATATGCGTGCGGATCATTCACTCGTAGCCAGATCAATCACGAAACTTTCAAACGGAACTCGCTTCGAAATTATGGATTCGTGGACGGGTCAGACGGGAACTTTATCCGGAACATGGTATCAAGTCAGAACGTCGAACGGACGCGAAGGTTGGGTTTACGGACGATACGTGCAGCTTGCCGGGTCAGGATTGCCTGGCGGATACGCGAACGCGCTCGTGAAAAGTTTTGGCAGCAATCGCGAAGAATTAATCGAAAGTCTTGGACAGCCCACACGCAGCACAGCAACATCAGCAGAATGGCAGGGTTTGACGGCGACGTTACGCGGCTCAGAAATCACGCGCATACGAGTTACATCATCGAACCGCGAACTTCAGAACGGACTCAAAACCGGAATCAATCAGGAAAGCTTGTTCCAGATTTTGGGTTATCCGTCATCGCGCAACACTCAGCAGCGAACCGTGCAATACAACGAGGACGGTAAAGCAGCAATCAGTGTACAACTTGACCGAAATAATAACGTAACTGCGATTACTGTGAATCAGATTCAGTAATTCATAATCGCTCACGAAGTTTTTCGCACAAAAAAGAATCCCGACCGCAGATTTTCACGATCAGGATTCTTTTTTATGCCAAGATTTTTGCGCTGAAAAAATTATTTGCTAATTCACGCGCTCAAACGATATTACTTCAGTACGTTTGACGGCTTTTCCCGGGAAATTTTGAAAGTCTACCAATTCCTCGTCCTCTTCGTCGTACAATACTTCAGCCACAAAAGTAACGTGATCATTGTCAACGTACTCGAATGAACGCAATCGGTACAAATAATCGTGAGATTCTGAGTAATGTACAGCCTTCCCCCCGGAAATTTTGAACGGTAAACCGTTTCCATCATTGCCGTACACATCATCAGTACCGTGCCATGTAGAATTATCTCCATCGAAGTAAAGAGTTCCCCTGCTGCAATTCAGATAGTAGAAATTATCCGAATTAGGCTTAGAGACCGTAACTTCAAAACTATCCGACGCATCTTTAAGCAAATTATGTCGTGCAACTTCCTTTCCAGACACGTCATCATAAGTTAAAGTTCCGCTCGTTGGTTTCCAAGTTCCACTCAATGAAGTCCAGTCCGAAGGAGTGTTCTCAGCATTAATCACGCGCTGCACAAGAACGCCTTCAATTTTTCCCGCGGCAACGCTGCCGAAGGTGAAAACAAACGTATCTTTGTCGATATTCTCCTCAATCGAAACTGATGAATTTGAAAGCTTGTCGCCTGAGACCGTCATATCTGAAGTTGAGCCGTCATGTGTGACAAAAAACTCTGCTAAATCAACATCTTCTTCATCTTCCCAAAAACTCGCTCTCTCCCTGTAATATAAAGTGATTTTACCTTGTTCGACGGTGTAAGGACTGCCAGAACCGGTGACGTTGACAGTGAAATTCTCCGATGAATCAGGAATAAGTTTGTAATCGATAACTTTATTTACTGATGCGTCGTAAGAAGTTATAAATCCGCTTGCTGGTTGCCAAGTTCCAGTTAAATCCGTCCAATTGTCAGGAACGTTTCCGTGACCTTCGTAGCGTTCCCATTCATATTTCTCGTTGCCCACGTTGCCTTCTTCACCGCTGCCATAGTGTTGTACTGGAGTATCGCCGCTGCCGCCGCCATCGTCCTGTTGTGCTTCACTACTGCTGTGCTTATCGTCCGACGAACTAAAGTCGCAGCCTCCCGACACAAAGACGCTGAATAACAACGCCATAACCAAAAGCCCAACATAATTACGTTTGCTCATAAAAAAACGCCTCCTTCTAAACTTTGGAACAATAATTTTTGCACGACCTGATTCAACTCACTCTATGCTATAATAATTTTCAAGCAGTAATGTAGTTTATGCAGACCGTGCTCTTAAAAGTTATAAAATTCATGAATACATTTTAGCACAAGCAAACTGCTTTTTGTTTTTTTGCTCAAGATTTTTTTTCGGGCAGCAAAACCCCTCGCTGGTCATGATCATGTCGATGTCGATCATTGAGGGGTTCGTTGTTAACACGCAATCGTAACGCCGTTCGCATTCGAAATACTGTCGCCGGAAATTCTGAACGTGTAATTTCGTTCAACATCGTTTTGGAAGCCTTACCCCAGCACAAGCTTCAGCACAATCAGACACAAAAAAACCCCTCGCTGATCACACGTCATGATCTTTGAAGGGTCGATTTGTTTCGTGTATATTATTCTGGATTAAGCTATGCTCTCAAAGCCGGAAATTTTCCTGCCAGTCTCGAAATCATACAAGCTCCTGAAATTTCCCTCAACCATCGCGCCAACATCTTCTCGCGTGTAGAATGCCGTGTGCGGAGTTATTATCACGTTCGGAAATGATCGCAAAATCGCCAATTTCGGATTCACCATCACTTCACCCATTCGATTGTAATAATATAAGCCGTTCTCAAATTCAACGACATCAAGTGCTGCTCCGCCAAGTTTTCCGGATTCGATGCCCTCGATTAACGCCTCAGAATCAATCAGCTTGCCTCGTGCTGTGTTAATGACATACGCGCCGTCTTTCATTTTGGAAATCGAATCGCGATTAATTATGTGATAATTCTCAGGATTAGCGTTCATGTGCAGGCTCAAAATATCAGACCTCGCGAGAATTTCGTCCAAACTCACGTACGTCGCAAATTCCTTGACCGAATCTTTCTCGTAAAGATCATACGCAAGAATCTCACAGCCGAATCCGGATAAATGCTTCACAACAGTCTCACCGATTCGACCAGTTCCCAAAATTCCGACCGTACAAAACGAAAAATCACGCCCGAGTTTATTCTTGAGCGAGTAATCCTGAATTTCCGCACGCTTGAGAATATGCGCAAGTTTCCGGACACTCGCCAGCATGAGCATAATCGCGTAATCAGCAACTCCTGTCGGCGTATACGAAACTGTGTCAACTTTCATGCCAAGTTCACGCGCACGCTTCAAGTCTACGTGATCATATCCAACCGAGCGGCAAAGAATATATTTCACACCCAGCGCACGAAAACTCTCAAGAACTTTTGCTGACATGTCACACGGCGTGCAACTGATCGCGTCACAACCTTCAGAAAGATTCATGTTATTCGCATCCGGATATTCAGGCGTGTAAATATAATCTATTCCGTACTTGGCACGAAACTCTTCGCAAAATTCCAGTTCGTCAAATTCACGTAGCGCGTAAAAACAAATCTTCATTCATTAATGCCATTAATGCCCGGATCCTGTCGCAGAAATCGCTTCGAGAATCTCGTACCTGTACATCTGCAAATGCTTCTTCATAGCGAGAGCCTCTTCAATCGGAATTTCTGTTATGTCGCCTTCCCGAGTTCCGATTATGCAATTCGGGCGACCTTCAGCAAATGCTTTCACGGCGTAATAGCCCATTCGTGTAGCAGTCTCTCTGTCACGTCCAGTCGGAGAACCGCCCCTTTGAATATGTCCAAGCACCGTAACTCTTGGTCCAATTCCAAGTTCCTCGTGAATTTTCTCGCCGATTTCAATCGCACTGCCTACACCTTCAGCCACGACTATCATGAAATGCGTCGCACCTGCAAGTCTGGCGTTCTGAATCGGCACAACTATGTCGCGTTCGAAATCAAGTTCGCGTTCCGGAATTAATACAGCCGTCGCACCGACAGCAAGTCCAACGTACAGAGCTAAATATCCAGCGTGACGACCCATGACTTCGACAACTGAGCAGCGTTCATGTGACTGCATCGTGTCGCGCAGTTTGTCAATGCAAGTTATAGCCGTGTTGCAAGCCGTGTCAAATCCGATCGTGTAATTCGTGCAGCCTACGTCGTTATCAATCGTAGCAGGAACTCCAACCGTAGGAACTCCTAATCGCGAAAGTTCCAACGCGCCTTTGAAAGTTCCGTCGCCGCCGATCGCAACGATTCCGTCAAGTCCGAGCATCTTACACGTAGCAACAGCTTTTTTGCGGCCTTCGACTGTCATAAATTCATCGCTTCGAGCCGTGTACAAAATCGTGCCGCCACGTGCCAAAATATGACGAACCGCGTCACCGTTCAAAATTATGAAATCGCTGTTGATTAATCCCTGCCAGCCGCGTCTGATCCCGACACATTCGATCCCGTAATGAATCGCGGTTCTCGCAACAGATCTGACCGCAGCGTTCATTCCCGGAGAATCTCCACCGCTTGTCAAAACTCCGATTCGTCTGATTTTCTTGGGTTTGCTTACAACTTCAGCAACATTTTCGTTATTATTACTCATGGAAGTATAGAGGCTCCTTTCTGAAATTATATTTCCAGAATTATGAATCACTTGAACTTAATCGTCAACGGGTAAATCTACTTTAATCTTCAGCTCGTCCAAGCGCGAATCTTCGACAATATCCGGTGCGCCTGATAACAAACACTGAGCCTTCTGAGTTTTCGGGAACGCCATGACATCACGAATCGAATTTCCGTGACAAAGCAGCATAATTAATCTATCAACGCCCAATGCTAAACCGCCATGCGGAGGAGTTCCGTACGATAACGCCTCAAGAAAGAATCCGAATCGTTTTTTCGCCTCTTCCGGACTAATTCCCAAACACTTGAAAACTTTCGCCTGAACTTCGGGGTCATGAATCCTGATCGAACCACCGCCGACTTCGTTGCCATTCAGGACGCAATCATACGCACGAGCAAGAGCATTCGCCGGATCATTTTCCATAACGGACGGGTCTTCATCAAGAACTGGTGACGTGAACGGGTGGTGCATTGCTACCCAGCGTTTTTCCTCATCGCTCCACTCGAACATCGGGAAGCGCGTAACCCACAAAAATTTCCAGTTATTCGGCGAGTCATCGAATAATTCTTTGGATTTCTTGCCAAGTTCAAGTCTGAGTGTCCCGAGAATTTCGCAAGCTTTCGCTCTGGATTTGTGAGCAGCCAAGAACAACGCATCACCGGGCTGCAAATTCGACAATTCGCGCACTTTGTCAACTTCTTCAGGCGTTAAGAATTTCACGAGCGGACCTTTAAGCGCGCCATCTTTGTACAGGAAATTCGCAAGTCCTGATAATCCCAGCTTAATCGCACGAGCTTCGAGATCCAGAATTTCTTTCCGCGACAACTCAGCTCCACCGGGCAATCTCAACGCACGAACAACTCCGCCATCTTCGAGAATTTTTCTAAACGGCTCGAATCCGGAATTTCTGAACGCATCGGCAACGTCGCATAATTCAAGCTTCACTCTCAAATCCGGTTTATCGCTGCCGTATTTATCCATCGCGTCCCAGTAATTCATGCGCAAGAACGGTGTCTCAACATCATAATCCAGAATTTCCTTGAACAATCCCTTCATGTAGCCCTCGATTAATTCCATAATATCTTCTTCAGTGATATAGCTCATCTCAAGATCAATCTGGGTAAACTCCGGCTGACGATCCGCGCGCAAATCCTCGTCCCTGAAACATCGCGCAATCTGGTAATACTTATCAAAGCCGCTTATCATCAAAATCTGCTTGAACAACTGCGGTGACTGCGGCAATGCGTAAAACGTTCCCGGATTAACTCGGCTGGGCACAAGATAATCTCTCGCACCTTCAGGTGTAGCTTTCGTCAACATAGGCGTTTCGAGTTCGACAAATTCACGATCGCCCAAATATTTTCGAGTGAATGCGTTAATTTTGCTGCGTGTTCTCATGTTGAACTGCATTTTTTCGCGGCGCAAATCCAAATATCTGTATTTCAGGCGCAAATTCTCGTCCACATTGTCAGTCTCGTCGCCAACTTCAAACGGCACCAACTTAGCTTTCGACAGCACGAGAAAATCACTCGCTACGATCTCAATATTTCCAGTTTTCAAATCCGGATTCTCTGTTCCTTCAGGTCTGATTCGCATTCTGCCCTTCACAGCGACGCAATACTCATTTCTAAGACTTGCGGCCAACTTGTGAATCTCGCCTGCTTCCGGATTAAATACGATCTGAATCGGTCCTGTCCAATCCCAAATCTCGATAAAAATTATTCCGCCTAAATCTCTTCTCGCACGAACCCAGCCGTTAGCGCGAACTTCTTTGCCGGCGTCTGCCTCAGTGAATCTGCCACAGAGCGACGTTCTCTGCCATGATTTGTCAAATATTCTGTTCAAAATTATTACACCTTCGTATATAAATTATTTTCGAGCTAATATGCTCCAAAGTTCTTCTCGTGTGTTCAGGAAAATTTTCTTCGAGCCTGAGAATTTGCCAATGATTGCCGAATTTATGCCCTGTGATTTCAAAGCGTTCTGAGCTTCGTGTAATTTCTCGGGTTTCACGACAGCGATAAGCATTCCGGACGAGATCAAATTCAACGGGTCGAAATTCAGATTCTCAGCGGCAATTTTCGTCAACGCATGAACTGGAATGTCATCATGATAAATTTCTATGCCACGATTCGCAGCCTGTGAGATCTCGAATAACGCGCCATATACTCCGCCCTCAGTCGGATCGTGCATGTAACACGAATATTCGCGCAGAATTTTCGCCGGCTTCAGAATCGAAAAATCTTCTCCCCAAGATTTCACAACTTGCAAATCTTCGCTGCTGAAAAATTCCGACAGCAAATCCGAACGATCATTTGCGATAATGCTCATTCCCTCAAGACCTGCGTGCCCCGTAGCAATTATCACGTCCCCATCAGAAATATTTTTCACGCTGAGTTCATAACTCGTCATTCCGAACATCGTCGCTGAAATTACCGGCTGCTTATATCGATCCGTCAATTCCGTGTGACCGCCAGCAATCGCAACGCCAATTTCAGAACAAGCCTCGTGAATTTCGCGCATGAATTTTTCGACCAGAACAGTTCCGCCGGCTTCGGGCAAAATCAACGTAACTATTATCCACGCAGGATCAGCACCTTTGCACGCAACATCATTCGCGTTAATATGCACGAGCAATTTCCCGGCATTTTTCTCAGCACCGACAACAGGATCAGACGACGCAACTAACACACCGTCCGGAACTTTTATCAACGCAGCATCTTCTCCAAGTCCGCCGCCGACCAACAAATCTTCGCGTAATTTCCCTGTGTAGCCCAAGACGCTACGTCTGAGAATTTCAGGCTGTAATTTTCCAGGCATCTTTCAAAAAATCTCTCCCTAAAACTTTTGCAAAAATTTTCGCGTATGATTCTAACATAATTATCATTCCCAAAATATTTTCATCAGCAAATTTCCGCCAATTTCCAAACCCAACAGTGACGGTCTGCTCAGATATTTCTCAGGAACTTCCACAACTCGAACGCCGGAATTTTTCATCGCGCCAGTCCATGAACGCCCGTAAAATTCAGCCAAGTTCGTGTGATTCATTGCTCCGGTCTGGATAATATAAACGTCAAGCCCAGAATTTACACTTTCTAACACACGCTCTATGCCAAACGCAGCTATAGAACTTCCGGGTCTAATCGCGCTTGCATTTTTCGCAACGTTATAAGCTCCGGTTAATTCCAGCAATTTCGCAGCCCATGAATCCGGTGCGCACGTGTGAATTTCTCGACCAGTCGATTCTATGAATACGTTCAGGATTTTGCCATCGTGAGACTTCGCTTTCTCAGAGATTCCGCGCTTGAGATTCGCAAGTTTCTCTAGAGCAGGCTTTGCGTCAAGTTGCAATTCATCAGCCAAATTCTGCAAATATTCCGGGAAATTCTCCCACATAGGCGGCTCAATCGACAAAACTTTCACGCCCGAGATTTTCAAAATGCTATACAAATTCGGATTCAGCTTTTCGGCGAACGGGCGCGTCACGATTAAATCCGGCTTCATCGCTAGCAATTTCTCCGCACCAACTCGCAGCGAAACTCTGGGAACTTCCGGTAATAAATCCGCATCATCATTCTCCGACAGCGCAACAAGAATATCTCTGGATTTCTCTCCAGCCAACGCGGCAATATTATCCGAATGCCCCGGGTAAAGCGAGATCACACGCAACTCAGCAAACGCAATTTCCGGCGCAAGCAACAGCAACATCACAAACAAAATTCTCAGCACACGGCGTGCCACAACACATCATTCCTTCCTGAATTTACATACTTCACAAAATTCGTGTCATAAATTTCGCGCAGAATTTCCGGACTAAGATTTTTCGCAATGCCGTTCGAGATTAATTTGCCGTTCTTCAGCGCAACGTAATAATCCGAGTAATTCAGCGACGCGTTAATATCATGAACAGCAGCAATTATACATTTCCCGTCATTTGCAAGTTCACGCAAGAGTGCAAAAATTCTCAGCGATTTATCCGGATCCAGCGAAGCAGTAGGCTCATCAAGCAAAATTATCTCCGTGTCCTGAGCAAGCACACACGCCAATAACGCCAACTGTCTTTCACCGTCAGACAAACTCATGATATTGCGATCCAGAAATTTCTCCAGATGCAATTTCTTGGCTGCATTCAGAATTATTTCCTGATCATGCTCAGTCAATCTCGCGAATAACTTTCTGTGCGGCAAACGTCCCAAAGCGATTATCTCCCGAACTGTGAACGGATACGATGGCGTGAAATTTTTCCCCGACAGCATGACACTCACGTATTTCGCAAATTTCCCGTGTGATATTTTCGCAATCTCATAATTTCCCAGTCCTGCATGACCCGAATATTTTTCCAGCCCGGCGAGAGTTCTCAGGAGCGTAGATTTTCCGCTGCCATTCTGCCCGATTATCGACGTGAAAGATTTTCCCGGAATTTCCAGTGTAATATCCTGCAAAAAATATTTCCCGTCGTGATACCCCGAACACAAATTCTCAAGTGCAAACATGATCTCACAATAAAATCCTCCCCGAAAACTTGTAATTCTTCAGGAAGGATAAAGCTTCTAAGTCTGTAAAAAAGATTCTTTTTATAAGCGATACAGACCGATTTTAGTAGCAAAAATTCTCAGAGCGAACTTGAATAAGCCGAGATTTTTCCGCCAACGTTCCGGCTCTTGAATCTGCCGATACAGCCACTCAAAACCGATTTTCTGAACCCATGCCGGCGCACGCTTGAGTTTTCCGGCGAACACATCGAACGATCCGCCAACTCCGACTGCCAAGACATTCCCGAGGATTTCGCGATTCTTCATGACCCATTTCTCCTGACGAGGCTGTCCCATCGCAACTAGCAAAATCTTCGCACCAGACGCCGCAACTTCACGAGGGATTCTGCGTTCATGAATATTAAAATATCCGTTGTGAGTTCCGGCAATGATTAACCCGGGAAATTTATTCTTCAAAACTTTCGCGGCGATTTCTGCTCTGTCACCGGCTGCTCCGAGAAAATACACAGGCAATTTCTCAGCGGCTGCGATTCGGCACAACTGCTCAGCAAAATCTATTCCTGCAACACGTTCGACAATCGGCATTCCGAGAATCTTCAAGCCCAAGAATAATCCTGCACCATCAGCGAGAACTATTGCCGAATCATTCACACATTCCATGAACTCGCTATCTTTCAGCGCAGTCTCAACACCCAGAGCGTTCAACGTGAAGACTAATTGCGCCTTATTCGATTTCGGGTGCTGGATTAGTCCTCGTGCTTTTGAAATCGCGTAATTCATCGAGACGTTATCTATTCGAACTCCCCATAATTTCAAGCTCGAAGATTGTGCGCGTGCCTTCAACGGTCTGAGCAAAAGCAGAATCACAACTGCAATCGCTGCGATGCTCCAGTGCCAAATCGTAGCCATACTCGTCAAAGCGTACAAACCTGCAACGTACTGAACTGCTTCGGGGTGTTCGAGTCCGTCGTCAAGCATTCGCCGGTAGAATTTATCCGTGTGTTGTTTCTCTGGATCGTCTTTGAACAGCCACATAACAAATCCGAAAAATATTTCCAGCATCGGTATTGCGAATAATCCCAGCGATAAAAATAACACCGTGCTTAAAACGATTCCTTTACTGGTTCCGATTACTGACGTGCCTGCGATTATCACAGCCCACATCGAAGCCATCGCTCGTCCGGATTGCCTGTAAACGTTTCCGTACCTGCTCCAGAACGCAATTATCAGGAACAAGCCTGCGAACGTCATGAAAAATTCTCCGGAGCCGCTCACAAAGCACGCTGCCAGCATCAACACGAACGTCACAGCAAGAATATGCCCGACCAATCCTGGAATCTCGTCAAGATAATTAAACACGAACGGGAAAAAGCTGAACCAGATTGTCCCGGCTATAAACGAGAATAGCGGCGTTAAATAAATATATTCGCCATCGGGAAATCTTATGAAATGCACCGACGGACCAAAATACGCGCACAACGCACCGATTAACGGGAACAGCAATCGCCATCTCGAATCATTATAAATTTCCTCCGCCATTCCGACCAGCCATGCGAAAATTGCTCCGGCAATAACGATCTTCGAATTAAACGAGCCAAACCACGTCGCCAAAACCAGCCAAGCTCCCATCAGCACAACGTCTCGCATGTACGTATACTGTCTGAACGGCAGCAATCGCTTGATAAACAACTGCACAACCGCACACGCAATCGCTCCGGCAGCACAGCCAACAATCAGGAAAATATTCCCGGCAAGTATCGAGTGCGAATATAATTCCGAAATCAGCGCGAATAATTTTGCAAATATCTCAGCGGTATTCGAGAAGTATTCAGACAGAGTTTCCGGTAGATAATTCGTCATGTTCAGTTCAGATTCAGATCAAATCTTCTCGATCTTTTTCAATCCGTCCATGTACGGGACAAGTGCTTCAGGAATCGTAATCGAACCGTCCTGCTCCTGATAATTCTCGATTATCGCGATCAACGTGCGTCCGACAGCAATTCCCGAACCGTTCAGTGTATGAGCGAATCTGATTTTGCCGTTCTTGTCGGGGTCAGACGGTCTGTAACGCAAACTCATTCGACGCGCCTGGAAATCCTCGCAGTTCGAACACGAGCTAATTTCACGATATTTATTCTGCGACGGCAGCCAAACTTCGAGATCATACGTCTTGCACGAGCCGAAGCCAATGTCGCCCGAACACAAATTCACAACTCGATACGGCAGCTTGAGAATCTTCAGGACATCTTCAGCATTACTTGTCAATTTCTCAAGCTCATCATAACTTGTCTCAGGTGTGCAGATTTTCACCATCTCGACCTTATCAAACTGGTGTTGACGCATCAAGCCGCGAACATCACGCCCAGCACTGCCAGCCTCGCGCCTGAAACACGGTGTATACGCTGTGTAATATAACGGCAAGTCTTTCTCGTCCAGAATGCTCTCACGGTTCAGATTTGTCAGCGGAACTTCAGCCGTCGGAATCAGCCACAGGTCATCATTTTGCAGCTTGTAAAGATCCTCGGAAAATTTCGGCAACTGACCCGTCCCTTCGAGAATCGCGGACCTGACCATGAACGGCGGCTCAACTTCGAGATAGCCGTGTTTCTGAGTGTGCAAATCCAGCATGAAATTCACAAGTGCGCGTTCCATTCTTGCTCCCAGACCCTTCAAGACCGTAAATCTGCTCTGAGCCAGCATAACGCCCTTCTCAAAATCCATAATTCCCAACGGCTCTGCAATGTCCCAGTGAGCTTTGGGTTCAAAATCGAATTTGCGAATCTCTCCCCACGTGCGAACAACCGGATTATCGTTCTCGTCATTGCCAATCGGTGTTGTGTCGCTGAGTTTGTTCGGCAACGTCATCAGGCAATCGTGTAATTTCTGCTCAATTTCCGCCAATTCCGAATCAAGATTCTTAATATCATCGCCCATCGCTTTAATCTCAGCTTTCAGAGCGTTCACGTCAATATCCGGATTATTTTTCGCGCTGCCGATTCTCCGGGAGCCTTCGTTACGTTTGGCTTTCAAATCCTCAGTTTCGCCGATAATTTTGCGTCTGCGTTCGTCAAGTTCAACGAGCGTTCCCAAATCAAAATCGTGTTTGCGAGCTTTCAAATATCCTGCCATTGTTTCCTGATTGGCAAGAATCCATTTTAGATCAAGCATATATGAATATTACCCCTTATTACGCAAATTTTTTCCCAGAATCTTCGCGATTCGAGTTACGAATATTTTTCAACAGATTTGCCATTTCGATCGCAACGTTTGCACAATCCGCGCCTTTGTTACCTGCTTTGCTGCCCGCGCGAATCAGAGCCTGATCCAGATTATCGCACGTCAAAACTCCGAACGCTATCGGGATTCTATGTTCAAGTCCGACACTCGCAAGTCCTTTAGACATTTCAGCGGCAACGTAATCAAAATGCGGTGTGTCACCACGAATTACAGCTCCGAGCGCAATTATCGCGTCATATTTTCCGGTTAAAGCCAATTCCTTCGCGATTAACGGCAACTCCCAAGCTCCGGGAACCCACGCAATCTCGATATTATTCGCCGAAACATCATGACGCATCAAAATATCTTTCGCACCTTCGATTAACTTATTCGTGATTAACTCGTTGAATCTTGACGCTACGATTGCTACTGATAAACCAGTTCCGATTAATTTGCCTTCGTTGATTTTCATGCTCATGTTGATTTAACTACTCCTTTTCAAATTCAATATTATCCAGCATATGTCCCATCATGTGTCCCATGCGAGACTCTTTCGTGTACATGTATCGTTCGTTAAATTCGTTCGTCGGGATCAAAATCGGCACACGTTCGACAATTTCGATCCCGTATTCTTCGAGACCGGAAATTTTCCCGGGATTATTCGTCATTAATCTAATCCGCTTCAATCCCAAGTCCTTCAGAATTTGCGCACCTGTTCCGTACTCGCGCATGTCAGGCGGAAATCCCAACGCAACGTTCGCATCAACTGTGTCGAGTCCATCGTCCTGCAATTTATACGCACGCAATTTATTCAGCAAGCCAATCCCTCGACCTTCCTGACGCATGTACAGCAACACGCCGCGCTTTTCATTCGAGATCATTTTCATCGCAGTATGAAGCTGCGGTCCACAATCACAACGCAACGAACCAAGAACGTCACCGGTGAAACACTCGCTGTGAACCCGAACAAGCACAGGGTGACTTGCATCCGAAATATCACCCATCACGAGCGCAAGATGAGTGTGAGCGTCGTCGTCCTGAGAAATACTTCGCCACGCACTCACGTTGAAAATGCCAAATTCAGTTGGGATTCTCACTTCCAATTTTTTCTCGACACGTTTGAACGGTGATTTGTTAATTATTATTTCGTAATCGTGTTTATGACAGTCCAAAAAGCTATTCACTCCCTGTTCTTGTGTATATCAACAAAATTCTCACCGTGAATAAATATAGCACAAATATGAAAAAATTCGGACAATTTCGCCCGAACTTTCCGTGTTATTTTTTCGCGAAAATTTCCGAGAGCGTTTTTTGCAAAATTTTCGCCGCATAAATTCTCCTGTCGCAATCATTCTCTTGAGCAAAATCTGTAGCTGTAAATGTAGCTGTAAAAATTTTCTCTCGTGTCGCAAAAAGTGTTACGATTTTGTTCTTACCTGTATAATTCCTGTCTAAATAAAGCAACTCCCACGAATTTCCGGGAGCAGCATTTTCCAAATTGGTCTTTGTTCGGAAATTATAGCATATTCAAGTTAGGCTCTCAGCAGTCCCATCAAGTATTCATCGCGTGATTTCGAATGTGTCAGCAATCTCGCAACGTACTTTCCAAGAATATCCGTCTCAAGATTCACGCACGAACCCGTCCGCAAATTCCCCAGCGTGCAGAATCTCAGCGTCTCAGGAATCAATCCCACGGAGAAATTCTTTTCATTCACGTCAATCACCGTCAAACTCACGCCGTCAATCGCAACCGAGCCTTTCGAGACAATTCCTGCGAGCAAATTATTATCCTGTGGTTCGAAAATTGCTTCCCGAGTTTTGTCACCGTGAATTTCACGCAAAATCGCAATCCCGTCAACGTGTCCCAATACCAAGTGTCCGTCGAGCCTGTCCGTCAATTTCATCGCACGTTCGAGATTTACGCGCGTACCCGAACGCAAAAATTTCCCGAACCAAGTTCTCTTGAAAGTCTCGCGCATAACTTCGACCTGAAAAATATTATTCTGCAATTTCGTCACCGTCAGACACGCGCCGCTAACTGAGATAGACTGTCCAATCTTCAAATCATTCGCGAAGTCATCAATGGAATTTTCCGGCTGAATGCTTAACGTGAAAAATTCCCCCGATTGCGTGAAATTCGTGACAATTCCTGTAGTCTCGATTAATCCTGTGAACATTCAAAACGCCCCTCTATTAATACATCTTGGTCAAACATTTCGGATTTTACGTCCCTGAGAATCTTCGCGCCCGACAAATCCCGCAAGTTCAAACCCGTCCCGAAACTCAAACCCTCGCCGATAATCTTCGGAGCAAAAAACACGTACATGTAATCCGCCAAATTCTCCCGAATGAACGAGTTCAGAATTTTCGCGCCGCCTTCGACCAGCAAATTCATAACGCCTTCTTCACGAGCCAAGTGTTCCAGAATCGGATCTAATATCAACTCGCCGATTTCGCCGTTTCTGAGCGGAGGTGTTTTGTCGAGACAAGACTGAATCACTTTCACGCCCAAATCACGAAACTTTCGCGCTTTCTCAGACTCAGCTTTGGTCGTAAATTCGCCGCAGAATATCACGCACTTGCCATCGGATTTTATAATCTTCGCATCAATCGGTGTCCGAAAAAATCTGTCGAGAATTACGCGCTTAGGATTATGAAATTCGTGATTATCCGCAGAAATTCGCACGGTCAATTCAGGATCGTCATTCAGAACTGTATTCACTCCGACGAGAACAGCGTCATTTTCCGCACGAAGCATGTGAGCTTTCACGCGAGATTTTTCGCCGGTGAGCCATTTGCTGATGCCGTTCTTGAGAGCTAATTTCCCGTCAAGACTTGACGCAGCTTTGAGATTAACCCATGGTCTGCCATGAGTGTGAAATTTAACGAATCCGCGATTCAGCCATCGAGCCTCGGATTCAAGACATGACTCTACGACTTCGATATTGGCTTCACGCAAAATATTCACGCCCCTGCCATTAACGAGTTCGTTCGGGTCACGCATAGCAATAACTACACGAGAAATTTTTTCCTGAACTAGGCGATTCGCGCACGGTGGAGTTTTCCCGAAATGCGAGCAGGGTTCAAGATTCACGTAAAGACATGAGCCAGGAATTTTTGCAGCGTTTCCTGATTCATAAGCGTTATTAATCGCCTCGATTTCAGCGTGAGATTTTCCGGCTTCGTGATGATAGCCTTGACCGATGATTTCGCCGTTTTGTACGATTACGCAGCCCACCAGAGGATTCGGACTTGTGAAGCCCGTTGCAATTTTCGCGAGTTCGATAGCCTTGCGCATAAAAAATTCGTCGTTAAAATTAGTTTTTTCCATGAGGACAATTATAGCTAATAAACGCTATTATTAAAAAATATTTTTGCAGATTTCAGGAGGCCGTAAATTTTGGGAGCAAGATTTTTTAGAACGAGATTGCGAATTTCGATGCGAATCGCGTTATTGATTTTGAGCGTTGTGATTATGATTTGCGATTCAGATTTTGCGTTTGCTGCACGACGTTCTGCCCGGACTTTGCGAGATTCGTATGACGTAATTGTCGCGGGTGGCGGAATGGCAGGAATTGCTGCGACGATTCAGGCTGCGAGATTGGGTGTGAGTGTCCTGACGATTGAGGCTACTCCGTGGTTTGGCGGTCAAGCTATGGCTGCGGGTTGCACGACGATGGACGATGCCAGCAGATTACGCAGCGGAATTTATCGCGAATTTATCGAACGCATGAGTTATTATTACGGAACTCGCGGAAAATCCATGGGGACGTGTTACTGGTCGAACACAAGCACAGCATTCGAGCCGCATATCGGTCAGCGAACTATTCTGGAAATGCTCGACGAGACCAGACGCAAAACTCAGATGGATTTCCTGATGAGTTCGGAAATTATCGCAGTTGAGAAAAATGTCAAACAAGTTACGGGCGTTACGGTGAAAAGTCCGTCGGGCAATCGCAAGTTCAAGTGCAAAGTCTTAATCGACGCGACAGAATACGGCGACGTAATGCCTCTCGCACAAGTTCCGTATCGAGCTGGAAATTCAGTTTCGCGATTTATAAACAACGAAGCGATGATTCAGGACATAACATGGATCGTAGTGATGAGAAAATATCCCGGTGGAGTACCGAACCATTTGCGCCCGAAAAATCCGTTACCCGGCTATGATTTAGCACGGCGAAATTACGCTGCGTTCGTGACGAGAGATGGCTATAATTTTCGCAACACGTTCCCGATTGAGACACCGTTGAATTTTGAATCGCATATTGCGTATCGTGGCTTGCCGGATTCGTCGACGCCTTGGGGTTATGATGCAGAGCGTTCGAACTGGAAATATATTTCTAAGAGCGCGATTAACTGGGCGAATGATTATCCCGGGACTTATGCTTGGACGAATGGCAAACGTGGCTTGCCGGTTGCGTATCTCGAAGACAGGCGCGTGCGTTTGCAGGTTGAGCGTGAGGCTTTGATTAAGGCGCTGCATTTCGTGTATTACGTTCAAAACGAAATTGGCGAAGAGTGGTCAGTTGCGGATGACGAGTATGATAATCAGGTTCTGCCAGAAGCTGCGAAGGGTTTGCCGCGTGAATGGCAGGAAATTGTCAGGCATATGCCGCCGATCCCGTATGTTCGAGAATCACGCCGTGCGATTGGGAAATACACGTTGACTTCGAGAGCGTTGCTTGATAATTCTCTGAGTTATCGTGACGGACACACGAATCGGGAATTTCCGGATTCGATTGCGATTGGGCGATATATTCTTGATTTGCACGGTGCAGCGACTGATGGCGATATGGAATGGGATCTTGATGAGAAGGCGAGTTCAGCGATTCTGAATCGTCCGCGTGGTCGTTTTCAAGTTCCGATGAGAATCTTGATCCCGGATTCGAAACATGTCGAGGGATTTCTTGTTGCCGAAAAAAATTTATCAATGTCGAGGCTTGCTGCTGGAGCGTTGCGAATGGGTCCGATCTCAATGATGTCGGGACAGGCTGCCGGAGCGTTGGCTGCATTGAGCGTTAAATATGCGAAGAATCCCAGCGAAATTCCAGCGGTTTTAGTTCAGTGGGAGTTATTAAACGCTGGCGTAGTGCTGTCACTTTGCAATTACTCTGACGTTTTGCCGGAACACTCGTTGAACAAGACGATTCAGCTCTCGAATTTGTACGGGCTTATAATTCCGAATGAATATCCGCATGCGTCGTCGCAGAATTATGTCTCGTCATGGAGCAATATTGATAATATAGCGTTCGAGATGGCGGCGATTCGTGAAGATGACAAAGGGACGTTTGGTGTCGATGAATTTATCACGCGTCGTGAAGCGTTTGAGATTTTGTCGCGAGCGATTGATGCGTTCAAGATTGAGGATGCGAATCTGAAGCGTGAGGGCAAAGATTACGAGTACATTTCACGCGGAGATTTTGCGAAACTTGTATGCGATGCGTTCCCGAAATTGCAGGAGGCGAATCCGGTTCAAAATGCGAATCATGACCCACGCAATTATTACTCGCGAACCAGATTGCCGTTCAAGATTGCTAAGAATCGTAATTCGGAATACGTCGAAATTTTGGCGCGTGCCGGAGTTTTGGAGATTTACAGGATTGAGTCAGAATTTCGTTACGGAAAACCCGTCACAAAAGGAGACGCTGCTGATATAGTCGTTCGTGCGGTTTTGGAAAATTCGCGGCGATAATTTGCGAAAAATTTTTTTGAATCGTGCTTGACAAATTTGGGAAGCGATATTAAAATGCTCGTTGTGTTTGCAGGGCGGATAGTTCAGCGGAAGAATACCTGCTTTACACGCAGGGGGTCACAGGTTCGAACCCTGTTTCGCCCACCAGATTTCGAGAGTACGCGGGGTCGTAGCTCAGTTGGTTAGAGTGTCGGCCTGTCACGCCGAAGGTCGCGAGTTCAAGTCTCGTCGGCCCCGCCAGATTCAAAAAATCAGGGAAGTGTCAAGTAAGGCGGGATAGCTCAGTTGGTAGAGCAACGGACTGAAAATCCGTGTGTCCCCGGTTCAATTCTGGGTCCCGCCACCAGTTGATTATAAATGCGGAAGTAGCTCAGGGGTAGAGCACAACCTTGCCAAGGTTGGGGTCGCGGGTTCAAATCCCGTCTTCCGCTCCATTTTTGTATTTGGGGAAATTTTCGTTTTATGTTTCTGCGGGAAAATGCGCGCATGAAAATAGGAGTCCCTTTTCTGAAACTCCCTTTTCGTTAAAAAAACGTTAAAATTCTGAACTCTTTGAAAATGATTGCCGTGTTTAATAACCTGTTACGATTTCGAAGTGAAGAAGTGGATCGGAAAGTCTGAACTCCCCGACAGGAGGCTATTACAACTTAGTAACGTTTGCAGCTTGTGGCCCTTTCTCTCCGTTTACGATGTCGAATGCGACTTTCTGACCTTCGTTGAGAGTTTTGAAGCCCTCACCCTGAATTGCGCTATAGTGAACGAAGACGTCTTTGCCCTCGTCCGCCGTAATAAATCCGTAGCCCTTGTTTTCGTTGAACCACTTTACAGTTCCCTGAGCCATAAAAAAAAGCCTCCTGAAAAAATAAGAATTATCAATAAGATTTTCGCCCCGCACCATTGCAGAGCAACTAGCATTAAGATTACATGTTAAAAGCCTTTATGTCAAGTTTTCTGGCGTAAATATGACTCAGAAAAATCGCGACAGTGCCAAAGTTACGCCGTCAGAAAAAATTGCTTTGCTGCGTAACAATGCCGTGTTTTTGCAAGCAAGATTCTTCGCACACAAAATCGCCGCACGTTCGCACACGTTGTCCGTTCCAGTTAATTCAAGAACTCGCGCCGAACTCGTCAGGAAATATTCGCGCACGTCAAGCTGCATTAATTCCTGAGAGCTGAACGTAACAAATTCGAGATCGCGTTTTTCTACGAAATTCAGGAATGCAGGTTCGTGAGATTTAATATTAATCGTTGCGAGTGCTTTTAGCGATAATTCTGAGACACCGGCGGATTCGAGAAAATTTTTCGCGGCAAGTTCGAATTTCTCGGGAGCAAGATTTTTTTTGCAGCCCGCACCCAAAACGAGATTCTTCGGACGCAAAACCAGAGTTTCCTGCCAAGGCGTGATTTGTAATTGTTCGGTTATGGCGATGCCGATATTATTATTATTTCGCAATAATTCACCGGAAATATTTTTTACCAGCTCGGGATTTTCGATTTCGCAATTATTTTTCACTGCCCATTCGTCGATTGCGATGATATTATTCACGTCCGTAGCTGTTGTGATGACGGCTTGAGCGTGAATTAACCCGGAAATTTTTCGTGCCAGAGAATTTGCTCCGCCGATATGTCCGGATAAAATCGGGATAACAAATTCGCCGGATTCGTCGATTACAAGAACTGCCGGGTCTGAGAGCTTAGATTTCACTAACGGCGCGATCGCACGAACTGCAATGCCACACGCTGCGATAAAAATTATTGCACGAGCCTCAGGAAATATTTCGCGCATGAACTCGTGAAGATTTTCGGGTTTGTGAATTTCGCATTCCGTGAAGAATTTCGCGATTCTCTCAGCAAGATTTAACGCTCGTGACGTGAACGCGATGAAAATTATTTTCTCGTTGGGATTTTTCATGGCATGATTATATTGCATTGTGCTATACTTAACAAAAATTTTCACAAATTCGCACGCTTGTGTTTGCAAAGGTGTCGTGAGTTCTCGCGATTTTTGATACACGGGCGGAGGATTAATAACCTTTGGGAGGTATTTTTTAGCAATGGCAGTAGCCAGCATGAAGCAGTTATTGGAATGCGGAGTTCACTTTGGGCATCAGACCCGACGCTGGAATCCGAAAATGAAGCCGTATATTTTCACCGAACGTAACGGCGTGTATATTATCGACTTGCAGAAGACAGTTCGAGGTCTTGATCGTGCGTATGATTTTATCAGGACAACGGCAGCTGAAGGCGGTCATGTTTTGTTTGTCGGCACGAAACGTCAGGCTCAGGAGACAATCAGAGACGAAGCTACACGCTGCGGACAGTATTATATTAACCAGCGATGGCTCGGCGGATTAATGACTAATTTCCCGACGATTAAGAAGCGTATCGGACGTATGCTCGAATTGCGAAAATATGACGAGGAAGACGGCTGGGAGAATTTCACGAAGAAAGAAACCGCCGCGCTGAAAAAAGAACAGGTCAAGCTCGAAAAATATCTTGGCGGTATCGCGGCAATGTCAGCTGTACCCGACGCAATTTTCCTGATTGATCCGAGACGCGAAGAGAACGCAATCGCTGAAGCAAAGAAATTACACATTCCGGTAGTTTCGATTGTCGACACGAATTGTGACCCAGAAATGATCGATTATCCGATTCCGGGCAATGACGACGCAATCAGAGCGATTAAATTAATCACGGGTCTTATGGCGAACGCGGTTATCGAAGGCAGACAGGGCGAAGATGCAGTGATTCCTGTCGCAACACTTGCGGCTCCGGCTGACGGCGAAGAGGACAGCGAGGAAATGTATTTCGCGGAGAAAAGCGGAATTGCCGATCGTGAGAGACTGCACGAAAAATACGAGGGAAATATCGACGACGAAATGGAAAGGGACAGATAAATCATGCCAGAAATTACAGCAGCAGTTGTTAAAGAATTGCGTGAGAGAACCGGCTCAGGAATGATGGATTGCAAAAAGGCTCTTGCTGAGACGGGCGGAGACATGGAGAAAGCGATAGATTATTTGCGCGAGAAAGGTCTTGCTAAGGCAGCCAAGAAAGCTGAACGCAATGCAAAAGATGGTCGCATTTTCCATTATGTTCACAATAATTTCAAAGTCGGCGCGTTGTTGGAACTCGACACGGAAACTGATTTTGTTGCCAGAACCGACGAGTTTAATAATCTAGGGCACGAAATTTGTATGCAGATAGCAGCAGCTAACCCGTTGTATGTGTCGCCTGCAGAAGTTCCTGCTGAAGTTCTTGAGAAAGAGCGCGAAATTTATCGTCAGCAGCTCATGGAGGACGAGAAGAACAAGAAAAAGCCAGCGAATATTATTGACAAAATCATCGAGGGCAAAATTGAGAAATATTATGAGATTAATTGCTTGCTCGAACAGGAATATATCCGTGATTCGGACAAGAAGATTAAAGATCTCGTAACGGAAATGATCGCGAAGTTGGGCGAGAATATCGTCGTGAAAAGATTCGCAAGATTCGCGATTGGCGAGTAATTTTTGATATAGCAATCTGCCGGTGTAGAATTTATTTTTGCACCGGTTTTTTGTGTTTTTGTGTTCGTAAATTTTTGAGAATATGCGATTCAAGAGAATATTGTTGAAATTATCAGGCGAAGTTCTGGCAGGCGCGAGTAAATTCGGACATGATTTCGCAGCGGTGAATGATTTTGCCAGTGCGATTGCTGAGATCAGAAATTCCGGCGTAGAACTTGCGATTGTTGTTGGCGGCGGAAATTTGATTCGCGGCCGTGATGTCAAAGCGTTCGGATTAGATCCGGTGAATGCGGATTCAATGGGAATGCTCGGCACTGTCATGAATGCGATCGCCCTGAAAGATTCGATCGAGAAATTGGGAATCAGAACGGATGTATACTCGGCTGTGCGAATGGAACCGATTGCGGATATGTATAATCGCGTTCGCGTGAATGATTCGCTTAAATCCGGACATGTTGTGATTTTCGGCGCGGGAACTGGACACCCGTTTTTCTCGACGGATTCGGCGGCTGCGTTAAGAGCTGCGGAAATTGGCGCGGATTGCGTAGTGAAAGCTACAAAAGTGAACGGAATTTATGACAAAGACCCCGAAAAATTCAAGGACGCGAAGTTTTTGCCCGAATTAAGTTTCAGTGACGCATTGAGACTAAATATCGAAGTTATGGACGCGGCGGCGTTTGCGATTTGTCGGGATAATAAAATACCGATTTGGGTTTTGAGTGTTCACGAGGAGAATTGGCAGAAGAAAATTTGCAGTGACTCAGAAAATTTTGGGTCGCTGGTGAGATAAATATATTTTATATTTGAAGGAGGCTTCATTCACAATGGCGGACGAATTAGGAATTTTGAAGGGCAACATGGACAAAGCAGTCGCGTTTTTGCAGGGCGAATTTATGTCTATCAGAACAGGGCGCGCACACCCGGGTTTGGTCAGCGATATAAAAGTCGATTACTACGGAACACCCACGCCGATTAAGCAGCTCGCAAACGTTACGATTCCGGAGAGCAGGTCGATTCAGATTGCTCCGTTTGATAAGAGCGTTTTGAAAGCAATGGAAAAAGCAATCCTGGCCGCAAATATCGGCATGACACCACAGAGTGACGGTTCGGTTATTCGTCTCACACTTCCAGAATTAACGAAAGCCCGCCGCGTTGAATTGACGAAATTACTCGCCAAGAAAGCCGAGGAGTCAAAAGTCGTGATTCGCAATTACAGACGAGACACGATTGAAACTCTCAAGAAGCAGGAGAAAGCCTCGGAAATAACGGAAGACGATCTCAAGAAATTCACAAAAGATGTCCAGGATATTACGGACAGTTACGTGAAAAAGATCGATGAAGTTTATAAAGCAAAAGAGAAAGAAGTTCTTGAAGATTGATTAAAGAATTATCACGGGAGTATTTTTGAGAAAAATGGAAGAAAAAAGCAGCTATAATTCACCGGCATACACGAGTTTCAAAGTGCAGTTGAAAAAACTGATCGGCATAGACCTGAATTCGTATAAAGATCAGATTCACAGGCGCACGCACGAATTGATGTCTCGTTGGGGAGCGAAAACTTATGACGAGTATTTCGCAATGATTAAGAGCAATGATAAAAAGTTGCGGGAATTTCTGGATCACTTGACGATTAACGTGTCCGAATTTTTCAGGAATGATTCTCAATGGTGGAAGATGCGCGATGTGTTAATCCCGGAATTGATTCAGAAACGCGGAACTAAACGCCTGAAATTATGGAGTGCCGGTTGTGCAACTGGTGAGGAGCCGTATTCGCTCGCGATTTTGTCGGCAGTGTGCGGACTTGACACGATGAATCCGGTTTTGGCGGTTGACGTGGATCAGGGAGCAATTTCGATCGCACAGAAAGCTAATTACAGGAAAGCGCAATTATTAAACGTTCCGAAAGAATATTTGAATAAGTATTTCACAACGACTGATGGCGGCGATACGTATAACGTGATTCCGGATATTAAGCGTCGAGTGAGTTTCAAGCGCATGAACATGATCGAAGACTCGTTCGGCTCGAATTTTGATATTATCCTGTGTCGCAACGTCGTAATATATTTCACGGCGGAAACAAAGGACAAGTTGTACAAGAAATTCTTTGAGGCACTGGCACCAGGCGGATATTTTCTTGTTGGCTCAACGGAGCAGATATTCGGCTATCAGAAAATCGGCTTTGAATCCGCAGGCCCGTTCCTGTACACGAAGAAAAACTAGTTATGAACGAGTTTGCTTTAGCGCGTTCGATGAATAACACGATTCTGGATTTGTGCAATAACATGGGCTTCACAAGAGTACGCAAAATCTTGCTAAAAGTCGGTGTCGTGAAGGACGTGAATCCTGAATTGATGGTCTCGGCATTTGCGATGTTAGCGAAAGGCAAAGTTACAGAAGGAGCGTTGTTGGCTATCATGTTCGTGCCGTTGACGCTGAACTGTTATGATTGCGGCAATCGCGGCTATCGTGATGATAACAAGCTGAAATGTCCGAAGTGCGGAAGTCAGAACGTGAAATTGATAACAGGACTTGAATTTTCGATTGAGTCCATTGAGGTTGAGAAAAATCTTTCATGAGCGCGAATGATTTGTCAAGGAATAATGCAGCGAGTAGGAAAATATTAGCTCAACTTTCGAACCGTCAGCGAGAAGCCGTTACTTACACTGACGGTCATTTGTTGGTTTTAGCCGGAGCCGGCAGCGGAAAAACCCGTGTATTAACATGCAAAGTCGCCTGGTTGATCGCGGAGGAAATCGCAAAAGCAAACGAGATTCTGGCTGTGACATTCACGAATAAAGCTGCTGGGGAAATGCGTTCGCGCATAAATAATCTTGTGCCGGAAAATTACGCTGAGAAAATTCAGGTCGGAACTTTTCATGGATTCGGCTTGAGATTCCTGTTCAGGCATCAGAAAGTTCTCAGGGAAATTGCGAAATTGAAAGAGAATTTCACGGTTTTTGACAGGTCTGACAGCAGGAAATTAATTCAGGATATTATGACTGAGATGAAGCTCTCGACGAAAGTTTCTTCTCCGGCCGGAATCTTGGAAGCAGTTGCGCGTGATTACATGAACTGGTCAATCACAAAAACTGACAGCAATCTTGAGGGCAATTATTTAGTGATTGGCAATGAATATCGCAGAAGGCTGCGCGAATTGAACGCCGTGGATTTCGATGACCTGATGATTCTGCCGCTGGAAATTCTCAGCCGAGATTCTGAGATCAGGCATTATGAGCAAGAGAGACTGAACTGGATTCTTGTTGACGAGTATCAAGACGTGAATCGTCCGCAGTATTTGCTGCTGAAATATCTCGTCAGTGAAAATTGCATTGTGAATGTCGTTGGCGATCCTGATCAGGCGATTTACGGTTGGCGCGGCGCAGACGTGAACATGATCCTGAATTTTGAGAAAGATTTCAGTGACGCGACGCGAATCGTTCTTGATGAGAATTACAGGTCAACGGGATGTATTTTGCGTGCGGCGAACTCGCTGATCTTGAATAACACCCGCAGGCTCGAAAAGAATTTGTACACGGCTCGTGAGTCTGGCGAGAAAATTTATAATCTGATTGCGCAAACGGATTATCAGGAAGCGGATTTCATTGCACGTGAGATTAATAGATTGCATTCGAGATTCGGCTATGATTACAGGAACATCGCGATATTATACCGGCAAAATGCTATGAGCAGATTGTACGAACAGAAATTTTTGCAGGCTGGCATTCCGTATAGAATCGTTCGCGGCGTGGGCTTCTATGACAGAATGGAAGTCAAGGACGTGTTGTCGATTCTGAGATTTGCGCTGAACCCGTTTGATTTTGCTGCGTTGGAACGAGTTGCAGATTTTGCGATTGACGGCATGGGTAAGAAACGATGCATGGATTTCGAGGAATGGCTGAGTGATTTGCGCGAAAAATCCGGGGATAATCCGAGTGAAATCTGGAGCATGATAGCCGGCGGAGCTTGGAAAGTTTCAGGGAAGATCGACGTGAGCATTCGTAATTTCGCAAGTCACATGTGCGCGCTGAACGAGATTGCTGAGAGGGGAATTATTCGTGCTGTAGATTATGTTCTGGAGGATTTGGCGTACGAAGAATATTTGCAGGATAAAGATCCGGAATCTTTCAAGGACAGATTGGATAACGTTCAGGAATTGAAGTCAGTGTTTCCGAACGGGAATTTGGCGCAAGCATTGGCAGAAGCTGCGTTATACACGGACGCTGACACGCAGGATTCGGAATTTGATTCGGTTTGTCTGTCAACGCTTCATGCTGCGAAAGGTCTGGAATATCCGGTTGTGTTTATCGTCGGACTTGAGGAGAATATTTTCCCGCATTCAAGATCGAAAGAAGACCCGAATGAATTCGAAGAAGAACGCAGATTGTTTTACGTAGGCATAACTCGTGCGGAAGAGCGATTGTACTTGACATCGGCGCATACCCGGCATTTGTACGGCAGATCGGCTGAGAATGATTTGTCTGTGTTTTTGTTCGAGATTCCGGATAATCTGAAGCGAGTCGATGACAGGAATTTTGACGCGAGAGATTTGATTACGCATAATTTCAGGAAAAATTATGATAGCAATAGCGATAACAGGGGACGTCGGCGCAGGTAAATCAACGGTTGCGAGAATCTTGCGCGAGAAATTGGCTTGTGAGAGCGTGAGTGCCGATGAAATTGCGAAATCGCTCTGGGATACGGAACATGTGAGGGAAGCTGCTGTCTCAAGATGGGGCAGCAGTATTGTTGACGATGCCGGAAATGTTATCAAGTCCGAAGTTGCCAGAATAATTTTCGCGAATGAATCCGAGAATGTCTGGTGCAATAATTTGCTTCATCCGCTGGTTTTTTCGAAGTTGCGCGAGATTGTGAATCATGAGAGATTGCTTGGTTCTGGATTTGTGCTTCTGGAGATACCGTTGCTGTTCGAGGCGAATGTTGCGAAATTCTGGGATTACGTGATATTCGTTACGGCTAAACTTGAGACCAGATTGCAGCGTTGTGAAATTGACAGGAACTGGTCGCGTGAGGAATTTTTCCGGCGTGAGAGATTTTTTCTGGATTCGCGCGTGAAAATTTCGTGCAGCGATTTCGTGATTGAGAATGATTCCGGACTTGGCGAGTTGTGCGCAAAACTTGAGACGATTATTTCAAATATTGGGAGGTAACAATGATAAAGGACGATAATAGTCAGGTTATACGAGAAATAGTCGACAAGACAATTAGTGATTTTTTGAAGCGTTTTTCTGATAGGCATGTCGGGCAATTATCAGACCCCGAAGGTGTTATCAATTCTAAGAAAAATAATTGCTTTATTGCAGAACTTGGGAGCGATTTCGTGATATATAGTGCTTTATCAAGATCGTTTGACAGTTCTCTTGGAAATGCGCTGGAAACTATGGGGAGGAATATTGCTCAGATTTCTTATAAAGTTTTCGACAAGATTGCTTCCATATTTCTGCCCGAACAAGATCAACACATCAAGAACATAATTTCGCGTTACGACAAAAGAGATGTGCTGCCTCAGATTGCACATTATGCTATGTTTGATGCGATAATACCGAAAGTGACTGATTCGTACAGAGAAGTTCATTATACGGATAATTTTTTCTTTGATGAAGCTACTGATACGTACTATTTGATCGAACTGAAAGCGGGCGGTGATCTTGACAACAAGAAAGCTAAATCTGAAAAAAGTGAACTGTTAAAAGAATACTTTATGCTGAAAAATCATGTTGTCCGTTCTGAAAATCCGCAAAGAAATATCAAACTGTTTTTTGCGACGGCGTATAACAAGTATGGAGAAGGTAACGAATGGAAACAAATGAGAGTTCGTCAATATTTTGCAGAGGACGAATTACTGATTGGTCGTGATTATTGGAATTTCGTTTGCAAGTCTGAAGATGGTTTTGATATAGTGCTGGATCAGTACAAAAAGTCTTCTGAGAAGATTCGGCTAGCAATTTCGGAAATTGAAAGTGCCTATAATGTGCGAAATTAATTTGCTGTGCGGTGATTGCTTCGAGTTAATGCGTGAGATTCCGGATAAGAGCATTGACTTGATATTGACAGATCCGCCGTATAATATTGCGGATTACAGCACGGGTAACATGAAATTCGGCTGGCGCAATGAGATTAATAACGACTTGGCTGATTGGGACAGGAAAATTTTGCGCCCGGAATTTTTGCTGCGGGATTTCAAGCGGATTTTGCGTCCGAAGGGGAATATGTTCGTGTTTTGCTCGTATAATTTGCTGGGTGAATATCACAGAGTTTTTGACCCGGAATTTGACACGTTCCAGTTCATGGTCTGGCACAAGACGAATCCGACACCGAATATCAGGCGCAGTTCGTTTTTGAATAGCTGCGAGTTGATAATCTGCTGCTGGAATAAAGGTCACACGTGGAATTTCTCGCGGCAAAATCATATGCACAATTTTATCGAGTCACCGATTTGCATGGGGCGTGAGCGCGTGAAAAATCCCAAACACCCGACACAAAAACCCGTTAAGATTCTCGAACATATTATTAAGATCGCTTCGAATAAGGGCGACACGGTTTGCGACATGTTCAGCGGAGTTGGTTCGACAGGCGTTGCAGCGGTGAATCTGGGACGGAATTTTGTCGGCATAGAGTGCGATCCGGAATATTTCGCGGCAGGTCAGAGCAGAATATTTGAAGCATTGAATGATTGAATGATAATTGATAATTAATAATTAGTAGATTAAGAGGAAAATATTGTTTTTATGAGTGATTTTGAGAAATATAACTTGCGTGCGGAATTGTTGCGCGCAATTTCTGAACATGGGTTTGACAGTCCGATGCCGGTTCAAGATAGCGTTTTGTCTGGCGATTGGGATCGGGATTTGATAGTCAGAGCGAGAACTGGTTCGGGGAAAACTCTGGCTTTTTTGTTGCCGCTGTTGAACGAGATGAAGATTGGCGAACGTAAGCCGCAGATTCTGGTTTTAGCTCCGACACGTGAACTTGCGATGCAGACGGCCGATGAATCGGAATTTCTCGGGAAATTTTTGCGCATTAACACGGCTTCATTGGTTGGCGGCATGGATATTGTTGCGCAGTTGAGAGCGTTAAAGCACGGTGCAGCAGTTATAGTCGGAACACCCGGACGAGTTCGTGATCATATCGAGCGCGGAAGTCTTGACACGAGTGAAATTCACAGCGTAGTTTTGGACGAGGGCGACTTGATGCTGGATATGGGTTTTCGTGAAGAGCTTGAAGCGATTCTGGATTCGATCCCGGATTTTGAGAAGCGGCGGCGTTGGTTATTCTCGGCTACGATGCCCGATGATGTGAAGGAACTTGCGAGTAATTATCTGCGCGATCCCGTCACGATTTCACTGACCGAAGAAGGCGAACAGCACGAAGATATTTTGCACAGGGTTTACAAGATTCCGTCGAATAAGCGTTTTGAAGGACTGGTAGATATTTTGCTCTGGGAACATCCGTCGAGAAGCTTGGTTTTTTGCCACACAAAAATGGAGTCGATTGAGATTGCGCAGAAATTACAGGATCACGGATTCAGTGCGGCGGCTTTGCAGGGAGACATGACTCAGGGCGAAAGAATCGCTGTGTTGGCGTCGTTCAAGTCTGGCTCTGTGCCGTGTTTGGTAGCGACGAATGTTGCAGCGCGCGGTCTTGATATTGAGGGCGTAAGTCACGTGATTCAGCTGGGACTTCCTGACGATCGCGAGACGTTTATTCACAGAAGCGGCAGAACTGGCAGAGCTGGTCACGAGGGTGTGAATATAATTTTGCTCTCGCCGCCGGAGCTTGGAAGATTTCGCGAGATGTTGAGAAATACGCAAATTCAGGTTGAATGGCAGGACGTGCCGAATATCGAGAAGATTCGCGGTGCATGGCGTGAGTCGGCAGAACAGGATTTATTCGCAGCTCCGATTGATGAGAATTTTGGCGAGTGCGTCGAGTGGGCGAAAGATTTGTTGACGCGTGCAGAGCCGAGAATTTTGGTCGCGAAGTTGCTGTCGATTTTGGGATCGCGTACTCGTGGCTATAGTCTGGATCGTGAGCTTGAGCGTGAAATGGCGCGCAGGAATCGCCCGAAAATTTCCGGTCAGCTGAGAAATCAGAAGAATGTTATCAAGTTGGAAGCTGTGAGAAAACGTCCCAAGGGATTGTTCAAGAAATTCACGCTGAATAACAAGACGCAGAATGTAGGGAAAATTCTGAACGCGCTTTGTACGGCTCTGAAGGTCGAACGCGATGAAGTTGGCGCGATAAAGCTTCGGGATAATTCGGTGCTGGTTGAGCTGATGCCGATTGCTGTGTCGAGGCTTGAACAGGGGCGAGCGGGTCTGTCGAAATTCGGCTTGTACCCGGACGAAGACGAGAACAGGAAACATGCTCACAAGAAAATTCGTAAGTGATATGTGATATTATGTGTGAAATTTTTCATGAGGGGTGTAAAAATCATGTCGTATTTAGGCGAAGATATTAAGAAATTGGGATTCGGTTTGATGCGATTGCCGAAAGTCGAGGGGGACGATTCGAAAATCGATGTCGAACACGTGAAGAAAATGGTCGATGCGTTTTTGTCTGCAGGTTTCACGTATTTTGATACGGCTTGGGCATATCAGGGCAGTGAGAATGCTATGAGGCAGGCTTTGATCGAGCGTTATCCCAGAGAGAAATTTCAGGTCGCGACGAAGAATGCTGCGTGGATAAATTGCAAAACTCGCGAAGATGCCATAGCTCAATACGAGACGTCATTAAAGCAATCGGGCGCGGGATATTTTGATTTTTACCTGCTGCATAATCTCGGCGAACACAGAACGAAATTTTTCGAGGATTTTGACCTGTGGAATTATTTTCTCGGGGAAAAGCGCAAGGGCAAGATCAAGCATTTAGGCTTCTCGTTTCATTCAACGCCTGAAGAACTTGAGGAGATTTTGCAGGCACATTCGGAAGCGGAATTTGTCCAGTTGCAGATTAATTACGCAGATTGGGATAATCCAGCGATTCAGTCCAGAGCATGTTACGAGATGGCGCGAAAGTATAACAAGCCTGTGATTATCATGGAGCCGGTGAAAGGCGGAAATCTGGCTAATCCTCCGGAGAGTGTTGCGAAAGTTTTCAAGGCAGCTGATCCGAATGCGTCGTGCGCGTCGTGGGCGATAAAATTTGCCGCGAGTCTTGATGGAGTGATAACGGTTTTGTCTGGAATGTCGAGCCTTGAGCAAATGCAGGATAATTTGTCGTTCATGAAGGATTTCAGAAAGCTGAGCGATTCAGAAATGCAGGTTATCGAGAATGCGCGTGCAGAACTTGCGAAGATTCCGGTTATTCCGTGTACGACTTGCGATTATTGCGCGAAAGTCTGTCCGATGGAGATTGGAATTTCCGGATCGTTCACGGCGTTGAACATGTACACGCTTTATAAAAATCTTAAGAGTGCGAAATTTCAGGAGAGCTGGCTGGTCGGCGGTCACGGGCGCAAACGCGCGAATGAATGTGTGAAGTGCGGAGCGTGTGAGGAAGCTTGTCCGCAGCATATTCACATTCGAGATGAGTTGGACAGAGTAGTTGAGACGTTTGGCTTTTGATGCTAGAATGCCTTTGTGAAAATTTAGTAAAAGATTTGGAGGCGCAGATTATGGTTTTCAAAGCAACGAATATTATTGCAAAGGCGCTTAAGGAAGCCGGGCTAAAGTGCGACGTACGTGAGAATGACGAATATTCATTTGTTGAGACCGGATTTTCTGGAGAGAATTGTACGTTTAAGATGTGTTTTTTTTCGGCTGATGACGACAATGATGTTAAGGTATTAACAAATGAATTTGCAAAGTATCCTGAAGATAAGCTTGAAGAAGGCTATATTATTATGAATGAACTTTCGCGTAAGTATAGGTATCTAAAGTTTACGCTGGATAAAGATGACGGAGCAGTGAATGCGCAGTATGATTTTCCGGTTGCTTTGCCAGAAGAAGTGCTCGGGAAAGTTGCCATAGAGTTTGCAATTCGCTTTTCAAAAATTATTGATGACGCGTACCCGCAGATCATGAGATCTATTTGGCAATAATTATATAGCGAGATGTTTTAGACGTTGCGAAAATTCATGGATATTATTTTACGGGTTAGTTCGAGAATGATTCGGGCTGCCCGTTTTTTTTTGAGAGCGTTTGTGATTGGGATTGCGTTTTTAAGCATAATTCCGGTTAAGAAATTTCCGGATTGGGATCGTGATAATTTGCGATATTTCTGCGCAGTGATTCCAGTTGTTGGGATTGTGATTGGAATTTTCTGGGGAATTGCGTTTTTCGCGTTGAGTTATTTCGGGAGTTATTCGGGGAATTTTCGCGGAATATTGATGGCGATTTTTACGCTGGGATTTACTGGCGGAGTTCACATGGATGGATTGATTGACACGAGTGACGCAATATTTTCGCACAGGGATTTGTCGCGGCGTTTGGAAATTCTTAGTGATTCGCATGTTGGAGCGTTCGGCGTAATTTCTTGTGTCGTGATTTTGATGTTGAAAGCTGGAATATTCGCCGAGATATTTTTGCGTGATTCCGGATTTTTGCGAGTTATGATTGTGCCGGTCTTGTCGAGATTGGGAGCTGCGTATTTGCTGAATAATCTGGAATTTGCCAAGAGTGACGGATTAGCTAAAATCTTGGGGAGTGCGAGAGTTCGCGGTGATAATATTTTCTTGGGAATATTCGCGCTTGTGCTGGGGATTTGTGACTGGAGAATTTTTTTCGTGTTTGTGCTTGTGTTGGTATTTTGGCGGCGAGTTTGCGTGAGGAAATTTTGCGGCATAACCGGTGATTTAATCGGAGCGTTTATCGAGATTTCAGAGGTCGTGATGTTGTTTTGCATTTGATAATTGGCGGACGATACATGGGAAAGCGAAATTACGCAGAGAGACTTTACGGGAAATTTTCGCGTGATGAGATTTGCGATTGTGATTCCGGGATTGACTTGTTCGGGAAAAAGCTTCTTGTGAATTTACACTTGGGAATCAGGAATTTGATGCTGCACGGGATAAATGCGCGTGAGTTTTTCGCGGATAATATTTGCAGTTTACGAGATTGCGTGATAATTGGCGATGAGATTTCGTCCGGAGTGATCCCGATTGAGAAATTTGAGCGTGATTGGCGTGATGAGACGGGCAGAATTTACCAGTTTTTGTCGAGTGAAGCTGATATAGTAGACAGAGTTTGGGCAGGATTGGCACTCAGGTTGAAAGGGGAGATTTTGTGAAGTACGTATTTTTCGACATAGACAGCACGTTAGTTAGTCATGTGAACGGCGCGCATATTCCGGACGCAACACGTGAGGCGATTAGATTGCTGAGGTTGAACGGACATGTCCCGGCGATTGCGACAGGGCGTGGAGGATTTTTGTCGCAGATTACGGCGCGGGAATTTGGCATAGATATGCTAGTGTGTTCCGGAGGTGCAGAAATTTTTCACAATGGCAAGAGAATTTTCACGCGATATTTGTGCGACGATGTTGTGAATGAGTTTGTGATGATTGCGCGGAAGTTTCCGGAAGTTTCTGCTGCACTTGATGAGAAATATTTGTACACGGATATAAAGTTCGAGGATTTTCGGGAATATTTCAACAGTCAGGCTGGCTATGATTGTTTTCGCCCGTTGAGAGACCTGCGTCGTGCGATAATTTGCTATATCATGTTGCCGCCGGAGAAAATAGATTCTGCCTACGGATTTTTTTTCGCTGGAAATTTTGATTCGAGAATCACGCTGGAATTGATGCGAAATTTTGTCGAGGCTCGCGCGTTTAACATGACGAAATGGCGCGGAATTGAATTTGCGCTTGAACATGCCGGCGGAAAAGTTTCGGACGTGATTACGTTTGGAGACGGTGCGAATGATGTTGACATGTTGCGTAATGCGCCGATTGGAGTTGCTGTGAAAAGATCTCATGAACTTGCTCGGGAAGCTGCGGATTTTGTTTCGGAAGATATTGACGACGGAGGAATTTTGAAAGCGTGCCGGGATTTGGGGCTTGTGAAAATTTGAGCGTGTGTGATCTTTTGTGATAAAATGAGAACCACGAAGGGGAATGATTCCCTTTAATTAAGATTCACCCGTCTATCGGGATAACAAGTCCAGTATTAACTGAAACAAGCTAAGCAGATAGTAAAGAGCAGTGATGAGGAGATTGACCTTTGCCAGGAGATCCCACCACTGCTCTTTTCGAATGCGTTTACAGAATGATTTTGTGTGCGGAATTTTGATCCCGAAGAGAGATTTTTTCATCGCGTCAATTACGACACAAAATTATTTTTGATTACCAAGTTTCACCACGTTTTTTTAGTGCGTTTTGAGCGATCTCGTTTCCCTGCCTTGCGGCTTTACTCCACCATTTGACTGCTTCTTCATAATCCTGAGCAACTCCCTCGCCGTGTTCATACGCAAAGCCAAGATTATTTTGAGCTGAAGCATCTCCTTGTTCGGCTGCTTTTCTGAACCACTTGACTGCTTCTTCATAATCCTGAGCAACTCCCTCACCTTCGTAGTACGCAAAACCAAGATTTAATTGAGCGTTAGCGTCTCCCTGTTCAGCAGATTTACGATACCACTTGACTGCTTCTTCATAATCCTGAGCAACTCCTTCTCCTTCGTAGTACATGAACGCAAGATTACATTGAGCTTCAACATGTCCCTGTTCGGCTGCTTTACGCCACCATTTGACTGCTTTTTCATAATCTTCTTTAACAATTTTACCAAAATAATACATATTTCCTAAATTGAACTGAGCTTCAGGATCTCCTTCACTCGCTTTTGATTTAACCTCCTTAGGTGTATTTTTTGAAAGATATTCCTGCATAGTATTAAATGCAGATTCCAGAAGTTCATCGACAGGTTTTCCAATTGTTTTGTCAAGTGCTCTTTCAAAAACTTTTTTGATAAACCAACCACCTATAAAAGCAAAAGCTGTTAATAAAAATGTCCAAATATTCATAATATAAATAACTCCAATAAAATATAATA
>CALEPX010000044.1 GCA_937911045.1 uncultured Fretibacterium sp.
CATCAAATGAGAGCATTTTTTGAGAAAATTAAACATCCGTAAAGTCAACTTTACGGATGTTTAAGGGTCAAAGTTACACAAAAATGCCATTAAAAAAATCATTCCCTCACCGGAAACTCATATCTTAACCGGAAACTCATATTTTCACCGGATGCACTGTGACTTCATCGAACTCTCCTCCATGGATAAACATGGGCTCAACCCAACGAAGAACCAGCTTTCTCTCTCCACTCCTCGGTCCCGTCCAATAGTTATGCCAATGTCCGCGTCGGGCATGTGGGCGCTTGGGGCTGCATTCCACTCCACCTCCACCTGCATTCATCAAGGTCGGCAAACTTCGAATCGTCACCACAATCCGGACTCCTACCGACTACTAGTGCACTTCCTTGAAGCAAGCTTGGAGCTCACGTCGGGACCTACTGTAAGGTCAGTCATCCGATATGTCCGCATTCTGTGCAATGAGATAAATATGAGCCAAAGTGCCGTTCCACCAACCTTCCACGACCACAAAAGTGGTACATCTCCATCAAGCACGCCTCAAGAACCTCACACAACACCAGCATCTATCATATGCAAGTCCTCACTCCAGTGTGGGAACTTGTAGCTCACGGAGCCTGACGATTAGTTCGTCGAAAAAAATCATCATTGAAAGTCTCTATCGCACCTCCAGCTCAGACAATACCAGGAATAGCGCCTACACACTTCGTCTCAGTCCAGACAGCTCCTCCGGAGTGCACCAAGATAACCAGACTCCTGATGTATATCCGGAGCTTATTTTCCTTTGTTTCACACCGTCTTATGGCTAAGTACATTTTCATCACACTCCAAAACTCAGTCATAACATGCTCTCAGGATTACCAGGGCTAAAAATTTTGCGACTGCCTGCGTCTAACCCTGCGCCGGTCTTCGCACTCAAGGACATTAGAAAATTAGACCATCCCCCTCCCCAGTTTGAGGCTGAAACGAGAGTTGACAACATCCTCTACCCCACCCAGGCTGTCCGAAAACTCCCCAGACCGACAAAAATTGGAGATCTTTTTACTATGGGAAGAGACGGAAAATGCGTCAGAGAGGCTTCCTCGTCGTTCTTAATTTTCTGACAATTCTTTAGCTTTTAGTTTTCGGACAGCCTGCCCCTATACTATGTTTGATCTCAGTGAGGACGAAACCATAGCGGAAGAAATTGACCTTGAAGCAAAGAACGGTTGTCGAGCTTTATGTTCTGAATCTTATACCATGAAAAGTGGCATCAGGTGACGAGAGTAGACACTGAGAATGATTACAACACGAACATTTTCGTCTATTTAAAGAACGCTCCGAGAGGATCTATCCCAACGGCGGACAACCTCAAACCGTACGTATAAACTCCCGACGACGAATAAGCTCAACGAGAGTCGAAGATTTATTTTCTCAGATTCTCTTTTACTCTTGACTTTATATGTGTACATGATTTATAATTATAAATAAGACACAATATGTCCGAAAGAAAAACAAACTCAAGAAGGGAAAGTCAGAGCTGAAAATGATCAATTTTGTCGATCAAAAAGGCGGAGTCGCAAAAATAACTTCTTGCGCGAATATTGGAGCAAGTCTTGACAATCATGGGAAAACCGTTCTACTCGTTAATCTCGACACTCAAGAGTCTTTCTCAACTTCAACAGGGCTCAAAGAGATTGGCGTGCTCGCAACATTTTTCCTGAGAAAACTCTTCGAGACGAAGATTAGTCAGAACACAGCATTCGCAGAAGAAATCATTGAAAGAGAGAATATTTAATCATGACAAAGAAAGAAAAATTCATTATCGACAGCTCAGTGCTTTTCGGGAATATGACGCAAGAAGAGATCAGAAAAGCAGTCACGCTTAAGCCAGGAAGACCGCAAAACAACAAGCTCGTCAGGAAGATTGGCCCTCAGAAGGGACTACCGGTCGAACTGACACGTCAGACTTTGATCGTCAGCCTCGAGCAAATGGAGACTCTCAAGAATTACGCATACACTGAGAGAATGAAATTAAAAGACGTTGTTTCTCAGGCGTTCAATGAGTTTATTGAAAAACATGTCAATCCGAAAAACTTGCTCATTCGTCCGGAAAATTGGAGGTAAATAAAATATTATGAACTCACGATCTTATACTGTAAAAGAAGTAACTCAACTTCTCGGAGTAAACAAAGATACAGTCGGACGCATGATCAAAGACGGACGCCTCGATGCTGAGAAAGTCGGTCGAGCTTATCAGATCACAGAAGAGTCAATCAAGAGACTCGTGAAGGAAGGAAGCAAAAATAAATGATTGTAAAGCTCACAGCACAAGACAAGAAGCAGATCGAGAAGCTTCATTCAGAATATGCGAAGAAGATCGCTGAGACCGAAGCTCTGATCGAGAAACTCGCTCCGGCGAAGGACTTCGACGAAGAGAAAGAGCGTGAAATTCAGTCTCGTCGTCCGAAAATGCCTGACCCGGTCAGCTTCACGGAAGAAGGGGCTCCGATCTATTCAGAAGAGTCTCTCAAGCCGTACAACGAAGCACAGAAGAAAATCAACGATGAACTTGATCAGCTCTTCGAGTCGTGGCTAGACTCAGGCGCTCCGGGATTCAGAGAAGCAAGAAGAGAACAGTCTCGTCTGATTTCCGAACAGGGAGACGCTATCAACGCACTCTTCAAGCAGATTGAGCAACTGGAGTTTTCAAAGCTCGGCGGAGACCGTGAGAAGATCATTCAGTCAGCGAGAGAACAAGTGAAGCTTCTGATCGACAATCGCTTCAAAAATTATCAGAAGATCATAGCAACGCAGAAAAACGAGGACGGAGAACCGTTGACAGGCTTCTCAGCTCGTGATCTGAGGGTCGACGGCGAGAACATATATCTCGACACGGCGACGATCATTCAAGATTGCAAACGGTCTCTTCTCGCTCTTCATTATGAAGCGCTCAGTCACGATCAGGAAGCGACGAGAGCGATCGACAACATTATTCTCGAGATTGTCACTGACAGTCAGAAAACATCGAGCGACAAAGGCGTTCTCGGAGCTATGATCGAGTTTACAGATCGAACTCCGGTCGACTTTGCTTTCACTGATGAAGAAAGAAAAGAACTCGCAGAAGTCAAAGTCAGCTATCCGGCGAGCTATATCACGCCGATCGACAAAGTCTCGAACAAGGCTTTCGAGGGAGTTTTGAACTCGTCCGAACCGATCGGAGTCGAAGTCGTCAAAAAAGCAAAGAGTCGCAAGCCGATTTACACTCTCGTCTCGATCGACATCACAGAACTCGAAGGGGTGAAGATCAACGGTCGAAGAGAACTGACAGCTTTCGATCGAGAAGTCCATGACGCAATCATCACGCTCTATGTCGAGGGCGGAAATACTTATATCACGGTCAACATGATCTATCAAATGATGACCGGGAAACGGGGCGCTCATTGTTCTTCAAAACAAGCTCAAGCGATCTCTGACGCAATCACGAAGCTCATGTTCTCTCATGCGATCATTGACGCAAGTCAGGAAGCTCAGCTCAGAGGACTCGACAAAGCAAAGTATGACTCGAATCTTCTCAACGCAAAGCGACTCACGATCTTAGCGAACGGACAAACGACGGAAGCGATCAAGATTCTCGACACACCGATTCTCTATGATTACGCCGAAAGAAGAAATCAGATCGGGCGTTTCGACGTGAAGCTTCTTGACAGTCCCGTCAATAAGACAGAAGAAAATATCGTTCTTGACGGCTATCTCCGGCGACGTATTCTCAGCATGAAGGGAAGCTCGAAGCTCTCTCCGACGATCAAATATGACACGCTTTACAAGCAGCTCGAGATCACAGCGCCGTCAGACGGAGCGCTCCGAAAGAAGAAGCTGAAAGTCCGCAAGACTGTCAAGAAACTTTTCGACTTCTACAAAAAAGAAGGATTCATTCTCGGCTATGTCGAGAACACTCACAAGAGTGAGAAAAACAAAATTGACAGTGTCACTGTAAGATATTGAAAATGCTGAAAAACAGTCAGGGGAGGGGGACTCCGTACAAACAGTAACGACACCCCCGTAAAATTGATAACGCTTAATATCAGTCGGCGAGCTGAAAAACAGTCAGGGGGGACTCCGTATAAACGGTAACGCTACCCCGTATAAACGGTAACGTACCCCCGTATAAACGGTAACGTACCCCCGTATAAACGGTAACACTGAACGTCCAAAAAAAGCCGAGTTTTTTCAGTGAAATCAAGGGGTTACGAGATCGATGAAAAACTGTATATGCTTTATATGCTTTATAAGCATTATAACGCGAGCGGACTTTGCTTCGCGGTCCGCTCGTCTCGCTGTGTTATAAATAAAACTCACAAAATTCGGAAGAAAGAGGAAATCAAAACATGATTGATGACTCAGTGAAAGAAAAAATTCGTTTGAGACTGATTGAATATGTCTCACAGATAACGAAACCGGACAGAAAATCTGGCAAAAATATGTTTGTCTGTCCGTTATGTGGAAGTGGGGCTCATGGCGAAAGAAACAGTGACGGCGCTTTTCATGTGACCGGAGCGGTGTGGTACTGCCACTCATGCAAACAAGGCGGAGACATCTTCAAGTTGATCGAGCTTTACGAGGGACTCTCGAGTTTTCCCGAGCAACTGAAGAGAGGAGCAGATCTTATCGGAGTGTCAATTATTGAAACGGTGAAGAATGATTTCTTGGCGCTAAAGAATGAAAAACGCAAGCCAGAAGCGGAGAGGGCAAAGCAGATTGAGATTTTTTCTTCACAGATCGTTGGAACTTTGGCGGAGAAATATCTTCATGATCGAGGATTTTCAGATGAGACGATCGCTCACTTCATGCTCGGGTTCAATGCTCAAACGGGTCGGGTTGTTATCCCTTATCCCGGAACAGATTACAAAATCGAGCGAGCGATCAGTGACCATGCGGAGAGAAAATATCTTTATCCGACGGGTGAATCAATTCCGGTCTTCATGATTAAGGACGGTGAGTCTGATTATTTCTATATCACAGAAGGACAGCTTGACGCTCTGTCAATGTATCAAGTTGGGGTAAAAAATGTTATCGCTCTCGGCGGTGGAAGCTATCGTCTGATCGAAGAACTTCTCGAAACGACGAAGATTGCCGGAGCGGTGATTGTTGCTGACAGAGATCCGGAAGAGAAGCGAGAGAAAGACGGACTCACTCCTGGTGAGAGAACTGCTCTAAACATTGAGAAAACACTCTCATCTCACGGGATCAAGAGTGTGATTGTTTATCCGCCGGAAGGATTCAAAGACGCGAATGATCTTCTCAAAGCTGATCCGGTTCGGCTCAGAAATTTTCTCGCTGAAAGCGTGAAGGAGGTTGTTGAGAAGCCGTCAGAAGGTCTCAAGGTGATTAACGTCGGCGATTATCTGTCAGAGAGCTTTTTCGATGCTGACATCGCATATTTCAAGAAATATAAAGACAGGAAGCTCGGATTTGCGAACGTTGACAAATTTGTGACTTTATATCCTGGAGTTGCTTGTCTAGGCGGAGCTTCTTCTCTCGGAAAGACGACATTTGCCGTGAATATTGTCGACAATCTTCTTGAAAAGGGCGAGTCAGTCATATACTTCTCACTTGAACAGTGCCCGATTGAGCTGATCACGAAATCACTTGCGCGCGGTGTGTATGAGATTGATTCGTTGTCGCGGATCAATAACGTCGACATTAAGAACGGAGCAAGTTCTGATGCTCTGATCAGGGCAAGGAGCGAATATTCTCAGACGGCTCAGAAGTATCAGCTAATTGAGGGTGATTTTCACTTCACAGCTCGAACGATCATCGATTATGTTGAAGAATATATCAAAGAGACGGGGGGTAGACCGATCGTCGTGATCGACTATTTACAGTTAATAGCTCCGCCGGAGGGATTCAAAGGTACTCAGCGAGAGAGCATTGACGAGAATCTGAAAGCGATCAAGGATATGTCGAAGAGGAACGAGCTTTTCGTTCTTCTGATTTCGAGCTTCAATCGTGCGAGCTACAAAGAACCCGTTGGAATGGAGTCTTTCAAAGAGTCTGGAATGATTGAATATACCTGCGACTATATTCTTGGACTTCAACTTTCAATTCTCGAAGATTCAGACTTTTATACGACGACCGGGATGAGGGGTGGAGAACGGGAGAACAACAACGACAAGAAGGAAAAGAAGCTCTATGAAGCGATCAATCAGTCGCCGAAAGAAGTCGAGCTTGTTGCTCTCAAGAACAGGAACGGTCGTCAGCGTTTCAAATGCTTCTTCAAGTATAAAATGGAGTTTGACACGTTCATTCCGGACTTAAATTCTCGATACGATCCGAAGTTAGTTTCGTCGGAGTTCAAGGCGCTCAGGAGTGTAGACTCAGTTCCGTTCAAAACGGTCTAAAATCGAATAGCATTTCAAGAGTGAGCGGATTCAAGTTCGCTCTTTCTTTTAGTTTTGTTGTGTAGTTATGTAAAATTAACGCGTCTAATTTTTCGTCTTTCAAGTGGGGGGATGGTCTGATTCCCTAGAGTTCTTGAGTTAGCAGACCGGCGCAGGGTCGCACGCGCATAGTAGCTAAAATCAATGTTCCCTAATGGTATGGGCGAAGTCCGATATCTAGCCACAGTCAATCCACTTGAATTCTTGAACGACGAGACGGGTAGTCGTCAGTTTTGGGTTGTAAAACCTAATATTGAACTGGCTAGGGTGCTGAAGCTGAATGAGCCGTGGGTTCATCAGATGTGGGCGCAGGTTTATGAGCCGCTGTATAAGGAGAACCCACAGTGCTTCCGGTTGGATAAGCAAGAACAGAAGAGCCTAGCTACCGTTAATGAGGTGTACTTGAAGCCTCTCAGTGATAAGTTGAGCTTCGATGCTTCTGAAGCCCAGTGGAGGTGGAAAACCGTTAGCGAGAGCTGAAGTAACTGTAAGAAAATTCAGCGCAATCCAGAGGTGCGAAGTTCTGCCCAAGAAGTGGCTTAAGATGAAAAACTCTCACAATCGTAAGCTGTCCAGAGTGCCGCGACCGCTCTTGCTTTGACCCCCTACGAAGAGGATGATAAACCGGAATGTTATAAATTTAACGGAGAAGTTATAAGCTCTGACACGCATCAGAATGCACCCAGAACCAGCACCACCAGTTATGAAGCAATTCACACCCGACATCACCAGGTCGAAACAAGCTTGTTGCTCCTCGTTTAGCTGTTTGGTTCCTTCATCCAGAACTACATTCATGCTTCCTCCTCCTCATCTTGAAGGTCGTCAAATATCTCTCCGGTTTCAGGATCGAAATCCTCGTAAGGTATCAGCCCGCAGAACGGATCATCCATAGGTTCCTGCCATTCGTCGGACCGACAACGGGTTGAGTTGCTGTTCCCGCATTGGTTTCCTCATAGGTAAAGACGGGACCTTTATTCGGGATGGCGGGGCCAGTGTATGTAAGATTGTGTTCCATGATAGCCAGAAGATTTGCTTTACGGAATAATGTACGTCCGCGCAGGATTTCAAAGGAGTGACCTCTCCCTCTGACGTTTTTCTCGCGAATAATGCGGTTCGTACATTCTGTGAAGCCGTTTGTAATCGCAATGGGGCAATCCCAGTAGTTGAAGATCTGTTCGTAGAAGTTCCGAACTGTCTTAACAAGATCTCTAAATCCTTTGTACAAGTCATCATCTGGGATGCTGTTAGCCCAAACCTCAAATTTCTGTTGTGCGTTTTCTTTGGATGATAAGTCACTGTATATATTGAAAAAATCCTCCTTTAAATCATACGCAATTGCCAACGGTGCTAATGCCGGATTTGTTCGGCATCCACGTATTTTAGCTGCATTTTCCGAACTCAGATCTTTTGCACGAGTCCGAAGTGTATATGCGAGTCCATGCTTGGTCTTGATGCGGTTTTTCTTTGTCATGTTCTTCTGGATTTCGACCCTGACAGCATCGACAGCACGATTGGCGTATGCCACAAGATGAAAATGATCGATTACCCATGATGCATTCGGCATGGCATCTGCAATGCTCTTTTCAAAAGGTCGATACATATCAGTACATACCCAAAGAACTTTATCGGCATCTGGAAGTCCCTTAAAATACTCTGTCAATTGTGCTTGATTGCGTCCAAGAATCATGTCATACAGAGTCCGGTGTTCCAGATCAGTAATAACTGTTACCTCCCCAAGTTTTTTGATTTTGATTTCATCCAGTCCGAGAAACACAGGCGTCTTGAACCGAAGGCTGCTTTGTTTTTCTTTCACGAAATCCTGGAACGTATTCTTGACAGTATTTGGTGCAACCATATACTCTGCGGAAACAGACTCAAAAGACTCGCTAAGAGCTTTTTGGGATATTGCGAGGAATGCTCTATCTGTCATACTCCGTTTCTCGTCTACGCCTTTGATAGACGGCATCCAAATATTCTGACAGCATTTACAGCGTTTTCGTGGGACAGACAAATTCAGTCGACACGGTTGCCCCAACATGGGGGTGTCTACGACTGTCACGATCCTGTATCCGTGCTTATATAGCTTCTCCCCGCACTTTGGATAACTATCTGGCGTTTCCGCTGTATATTTCATACTTATCTCTGTATACGGGGTACCGTTTTTCCCAGTTTTGGGGGATGAAGCGTCCACGCAGAACCCGGGGATTGCAATCAGTTGATTTAATACTTCGCTCATTGATTTCTCCGTTTTCGTCAAAGATTGGGCTGGAGACTGGTATATCCCCAGCCACAAAAATGTCACTCCTTAGGTTGAGTTGTTTTCAGATATGCCATCAGTTCGGGCATATCAATCCTCTTATTCTGATCAACGAGATCAAAAATGACCTCCGCAACGGCCCGCCATGTCTGCGGATCGGCAATGATTTTATCGGTAAGTGCTTCGAAATCATTGTTCTTCAAGGCGATAGCAGCCAACTTGATAATCGTTTCCAGTCTGCCATCTTAGATAATGGCTCCTTTGGAATTCGTGCTGTTCCTGATCTGAATTCTGGCAACATCGTCCGCTGCCACATAATCAGCAAGTGCATTGATGGCACGAGCACCTGTCACTGGTGATACATCATTGCCCCATGCTTCGTTGATTTTCGCCAGAATGGCACTGATATAATCCTTTCGAGAAGATTTTCCGTCTCCGCCAGTCTGCATGGGCTTGAGCGGCTTGGCGCTTCCGCTGGTTGGATCAATGTCTAAAGCATTGATACGGTAATCAGCAAGAACCAAATCGCGTACATCCATTTCATCAAGAGAAGTGCCTTCGATACGGTGTGCCAACAGTTTAGCAAATCCGTAAAACACTTCCAGATCAGGTTCGCCAAGGTCTATCACTTGAGTGATGTAATCATACGCTGAACAATACCTCTTCAAGCGCTTCCGAAATGCCATCAGTTTATCGATTGCAATGTTGATTTCATCGATACGGTTTTCCGCCTGCTTTTTGATGGTTTCATCCCCTGTGGCGATCGCCTTATCCAGGACACTTCTCCAAGTGGCGAATGCTGTCTGCTGTACATGCAGGGCTTCGGTCCAGCGGTCTGCCGGAGTTGCTACTGCCTGATATACTTTCTGGCGGTAAGAGTTTTTTTGGCGGTGTCCATAGTAGCAATAGACTTGTAACGAACCACCTTGTAAGACTCAAATTCGTCCTGTGTATAGATATCTGCGTCATCCAGAGCCTTTTTGATTTCATAGATGATATCCAAGATATAGACATGATCTTTACCAGGGAACGTCCTGTTCAGGCGGGAATAAGTCTGCACAATCTCGATATCATTGGCAATTCGCTTATCAATGTACATCGCACACAACTTGTGCTGATTAAATCCAGTCTGAAATTTATTCGCTACAACCAGAATTCTACGATCAGGGGCATCAAAAGCGCTCTCAACAGACTGATAACCGAGATTATTCATGTTCTGCTCGGTGTATTCGTAGTCACGTTTGATGTAGGCGAACGGATTATCTTTCAAGTATTCGAACTCGCTCATAACTTCATCATCCTCGGTCATGATGCAGTTTTCGCCTTTCACTTTACCAGAGAAAGCCACCAGTGGTTCACCGGGGACCTTAAACTGAAGATGAGGCTCGATCTTACTCTTGTCATACTCAGGATGAGCATCAAGATAAGCGTCAATCGCATATTTATACCGAATGACAGATGCTCTGGACGAAGTGACGATCATAGCCTTTGCCTGCCCTTCAAGCGTCGTAGCAACATTCCTCACGAAGTGCTCGATAATGAATTCAACCTTACTGAGAACGTTGGTGGGATGGTGGGATTGCCAGTGGGCGATCGTGCGGATAGCGCTTCTAACATCAACCAGTTTATCACTTACCACGTCTTCTTTCAGTTTGTAGGCAGTTCTGTACGGCATGTAGCCGAGAAGGACATCAAGGATATAGCCTTCTTCGATTGCCTGTCGCATCGGATAAAGGTGGAAGGACTCCGGAATGGCTTGCCCGGTCTTCGGATCGGTCTTATCACCAGGTCGGCCGAACAGCACTTTTGTTTCCGCTTTTGGTGTAGCAGTGAAAGCAAAGAACGAGACATTTTTAGGAATCGTCTTGCTTTCCTGCATCTGCAGGAAGTATGCGTCAATGGCATCTTCATCGGTTGTCTCGTCTTCGTTCAGTTTCTTTTTGTTCTGCTTTGCCGCAAACTTCAACGCTGCTTTCATCTTCCCAGAGAAAGATCCCTCCTGAGAAGAGTGTGCTTCATCAATCAGAACAGCGAACTTAGCTCCCTCCAATGAAGGATCCTCTGCAATGGCGTCCAACGCATAAGGGAACGTCTGCAGCATAACCACAATGATTTCCCTCTTGTCATGGATTGCCTTTGCCAATTGTTTGCTCTTGGCACCGGACACCTTGCCGTTCTCATTCCCACCGATCATTTCAATCAAGCCGACCGTCTTTTTTAACTGCTTGATGGTCTTTTTGATGTTGCTGTCCAGACCGATACGGTCTGTAACAACGATGACGGAAGATAGTTCACGCTCCCCCTGGCTGTTCATCAGCCGGATCAACTCGTGAGCGATCCAGGTAATGGTTTCCGTTTTCCCGGAACCTGCGGAATGTTCGATCAAATACCTTTGACCCACGCCATTGCTCTTCACATCAGCAATACACTTGGTAACAACATCGTATTGATGGAACCGAGGGAACATCTGCTTTCTGACTTCTCTTAATCGTCCGATAAGATCTTCCTTCTTTTCTACTTCCTCAAAGACGAAGTTATGGAAGATGCGAAGCCAGTTGTCTTTGCGAAGAATGTCATTCCAGAAATATCCCGTGGGATAATCACTGTCTCCCTGCTCCATAGGCGGGTTTCCGGCGTGACCGTCTTCAGTCCCCCTGTTGAAAGGAAGGAAGGAAGCGGGGCTTGTTGCCCTCCAGGTTCGTACACATCCAAATTTCGCTTTCCGAAATGGCGAAGTGTACTACTGCGCCACGCTTATACATAAGCAGGAAGTTTTTGCGGTTGGAGCCCGGTTCGATCGGTTTCCTTTCGTCCTGATATTCCCTGATTGCGTCCTGTACAGACTGCGTCAGATCTGTTTTGATCTCGGCTGTAGCCACAGGAATACCGTTGACAAAGAATACCAGATCCATAGATTTGTTTCCGGCAGTCTGATAGTGCACCTGATGCATGACGCGCAGGATATTGTTGTCATAGAAGTTCTTCAGCTTCGGCAGTCTCGGATCGTCAGGATAATGACCAGAGCAGGTGATTGTCTGATATCCCGCCATCTGGAAGCCGTTGCGAAGAGTCAGCACCGTACCGTTAACTTCCAGAGACTTCACCAGAGCCAACTGAAGATTGCTCATCCAGTTGCCCTTGAAGTTGTTTTTCATCTTTTCCACTTTGTCCGGTGCGGTCGTGGAAACCTACTCAATGAAGTCCGGAAGATATAATGCCGTTTGAGGATCAAACCCATTATCATCCGGACTGATGCGCCAGTCGTCTTTCATGCCCAACTCGCCGAGCTTCCGTGAGATATACCGCTCGAAGTTGGACTCAAGATGAATATTATCACTCGCCATGTTTAGTTACCTCGATAATGGTTTTTGTAGTTATTAATAAGCATCATACATATGTTTGATTTCTTCCAAATCATTGCGGATATCAATCTGTTCACAACATCCGAAGTGTGAGAGATATTCATTGATGCCCTCATTCGCCTTGTCCAGCATCTTTTGTTTGTAATTATCGAATACAAAACGAATGTTGATACTGGTTTCGAGAAAAGGAAGTCCCGCATCTCTTAAGCGTATAACTGTGTATCCGGCCTGCGCAAATGTATTATCTCGAATGGTATCCTTGTCTATCCGGTTGTGATGCATACTGTAGGAGTCATATTCTGCGATATAATTTTTTCCGCTAAAAGTGAACGAGACATCCGCCGTATATCTATCAACCGTCAGTCCATTGTTTTTGGCACAGGGATCCAGATATTTACGCGTATAATACAAAATCGCCTGTTCCGGTACTGATGTGCGCTTCATCGATATCACTCTCCGTTTTCATCACCAAAAAAGTCAGCTCCCGCCCCTTGGAACCAACCGCCCTGCCAGTCGGAGTGCAGCCACTCCGTGCCGTTCCAACGTAATAACATCGGTTCCAAGTACATATCCTCTCCTTCCATCTGTGCAGAAACAAGGATGCGATACATTACACTATCTACGAACCCCTGATATCCCAGATCCAGTGACTCTTCACCCCCGGAATAGAACTCTTCCAAATCAGATGCAAGATAATCCTGGACGGATCGCTCCGTCAGGTGGAACTGTTTCTCATCGAAGCCGTAGTCATGAAGAGAAGTCATTGCCAGTGACTCCAATTCATCAAGCAAGAATGCAGCATCCAGAAGTTTTGCTTTACAACGCCAGAGAAGAGAAGTGTTATCGGTGGTTGTTTGTTTCGGTTCCTTCTTGTGCAGATCGGATAACTTCAATACTTTGCCCATGGTCATTTCTCCTCCTGATCTCTGCAATCAATTTTGCCGGTGACTGCATTATATATAATTGATTTTCTGTATTCTTCGAGTTTTTCTATCATAGCATTCTGCTTATCTATAGCCATGTCTACAGCACTTTCCATCTTGACAATATTTGAAGCGATTGCCCGCTGTTCGTCTATTGGCGGCTTCGGGATAAGTAATGTTCTGCCGAGGTCATCATATGTAAGCCCCTGTCTGATACCTTCACCCATGCTATAGAACACTTTCATAAGGTCGTATGCGTGAAGAAGATATCGACAATATGTAGAGTTAAAGCCCTCGGTTGGTGTGACTGTGACATATGCGGATGTAATAATCCCGCGTTCCATAACCAATCCAGTCATTAGACTATGTCTGTCATTTTGCAGGTCCATCAAGCGTAATACAATATCGCCAGCCTCGATGATATTGTATCCCTCAAAAGAAGCAGGGAGTCATCCCCCGTTGGTCTCGATATCTTTCCTCTTAATCTTTCCATACATAAGCGTGACTAGGTTCTTCTCAATTAAACCATTGTTCTTGTTTTTGCGCGGGAGCATCGCAAAACGCATAGGAATAACGTCCCAGTGTAACGGAACAACTGGCATCCAAGCAATACCTGACTCTTTTACTTGACCAGACAAATCTCCATTCACAGCTTTAATAATTGCGGATCTTTTATACTCCTCCAATTTCTCAATAATCTTCTTATGCTTTTCAATCGCTTTGTCGATTGCAGAGCATTTGAAATCGAGATAATCAGCGATGCGACGTTGCTCAGTCAATGAAGGAATATAAACTTTAATGTCTCCAATACTGCCGGCGGAAATATGAACAACCTTTAATTTGTATTTGTCATGGCTTTTTTGAGCTTGCACATACGCACAATTCATCAGATAATTGATAAATCTCGGCTCCTGAGAATGGCGCATGACAATAATGTCCCAACCTGCAAGACAATTGCCGTCGCCAAGATACACAATACTTTTTCCTATCTCGTCAATTAGTTCTCCGGTACACGCGAAAAGTATATCGTTTTTCTTGAAATATCTCGGTGACTTAACGGTACCTATGTTTATTTTGGAACAGCATTCTTGGAATGATTGGTTGTAGGAAGAGTATATTTCACCATATCTAACACAAGGTGTGTCCCCATTTTCATCAACATCTTCTTTTGTGATGCCGTTCCCTTTATACAACATCTCTGCTATAAACTTCGTCCTCTTAAGCTCTCATTCGTTTGGAGCGACATCAAGAAAAAGAGCTTCGCTCGGCTTCATCTCTCTCATATAAGGAACTCCTTCATAAACTCTTCGAGCCCGCTTTCCAGCTCTACGATTTCTTTTGCGATCTCTTCCGTTTTTTTCGGTTCTTCGTAGTGGTAGAAGAACTTGTTGAAGCTGATGTTGGTGCCTACCACACCGACTTTTCCATCCTGTAAAGGTCCTTTGTCTCGAACGGTTTCGTCAATCCAGGTTTCAGGCGCGAACGGCAGTACTTCACTTGCTATGTAATCTTCAAAAGATGTTCCCCACGGAATGTTCTCCACATCCTTTTTTTCCGGATCGGCAAGATACTCGCCTTTCTTACCACGGATTAGTGGCTTATCAGAGCCTTTTACAGTAAAAATATCTCGGATCGCTTTTGCAAGTGCTGCCTGTGTCACTTCTGGCTTTACCATTTGTTTTCGCGTCTTCAGAGCAAATGCATCAGCCCATTCGTAAGGATGTGCTTCCACACGATTGAAGTGCCCGTTAATGATCGAGTTGCGCAAAATTAAAGCGTTTGCGCCAGACAATTTCTGTAAAGGCTTAAGGCTCATGAATTCATTAATTTTTGCCGGGTCGATAGCCAATTCTGCACGAAGTGGACACTGCGTTGTGACTTTGCGGTACATAAACGTTTCTACAGGAACAATGACACTTTTGCCGTGATCATGACCGTCGATATATGTCGAAACAATCCAGTCTCTTTGCTCATCGGAAATCTCATACCGTTTATTTCCTTGATTTTTGCGCAAAGGGGTAAGCTTTTCCGACGCATCGATCAGTTGGATCATTCCTTTTCGATCATCGGGTTTGTTATTATTCAGGATCCATAGATACGTATTGATGCTGGTTCGATAAAATAGTCCGACTCCAAGTTTGACAATGCAATCTACGTAGTCTTTCTCAAATAACCAGCGTCGAATGTTTGAGGAACCAGAGCCTGCATCACCTGTGAAGAGGGGCGATGCAGAAAGAACAATACCCGCTTTTCCGCCGCCTTCTGATACAGGGGCAAGTTTGCTGCACACATGCTGCAGGAACAGCATAGAACCATCGTCTATAGAAGGAAGCCCTGCACCAAACCGCCCTTTAAAACCAAGTTTGGCTTCATCATATACCGCTTCGGAAGATTGCACCCAATTCTTGCCGTAGGGCGGATTTGACAGCTGATAATTGAAGGTCTGGCCTTCAAACATGTCATTTGCCAGGGTATCTCCATACATAACATGAGCAGACATATCTTTAATGGAGTCATAGATGTCTTTATCAGCATTGCTGACATTTCGGAGCATGAGGTTCGCTTTTCCAGCAGCCCAAGACTCGCCTTCTTTTTCCTGATCATAGGGCACGATAACCGCCGGGGCAACCATTTTCTTGTCTTTGTGCCATTCTTCCAACATGTCCAGCGCGTCTGTAATAAATCCACCAGTCCCCATTGTTGGATCGTAAATCGTTCGCACAACGCCTTCATCGCTGTTCAGCAATTCCTCATCATTAGCGAAAATCATGCTTACAGCCAGTCTAACAATGTCCTTGGGCGTCATAAAATCCTCAGCGTCTTCAGCGATAGCCTCACCAAACCGCTGGATAAGATGTTCGTAAATATTGGACATATCACGGTCTGACACAGTCTCGGGGGAGAGATCAAACCCGGCAAATCTACGGCAGACATCATACAGCATGCCATGTTCATCCAACCGTTTACAGGTATCTTACATGCGAAACTGCATTAAGATATCTCTTGCATTCGGACTGAAACCGTCGATATAGCCCATCAACGCCTCAAATGTCTCAGATGCTCCGAGATTATTCAGCCGGAAGTTGGTAACGTTGAAGAACGGCTTTCCGGAATACTGACAGTAATTGTCGTGTTCACGTCCCCATTCTGCTTCATGTTCCTTTACGGCCTGAAGTACAGCATCCCTGGTCGGCTCTAATGCACATTCCAGTCTTCTCAAAAGAGAGAATGGCAGGATAATGCGATTGTATTCAGATCGCTTTATTACATCACGGACGTAATCCGCCACGCCCCAAATCTCGGCCTCGTAGTTAAAGGTTTCTTTTACATTAGTGCTCATTTATTTTCTCCTCTTGCATGGTAAGGTGCTCCACTTTGGCTTTTATTTTATCGAAACAAAGGTCTTGTATTTCCTTGTTCCATTTTCTTCTGTCATAAGTTCCGGTTGATGAGCGTGCGGCGATGATCGTATCAGCCATTATATTGAGTTCATACGATGATACACATCCTAAAACCTCTGCCATCCAGAATATCAATTCTCCACATACAACAGATCGCCCAAAAGTGCGATTGTGGTCTGTGTTCGCACAATACTCATAGATAAGATGCCAATATTGTGATGGCAAAGCCTTTTGGTAATCGACCTCGACGCCTTGTGCTTTCGCATAATCGATATACCCGCCACCTGTCTGCTGATATCCGTTCTTCACCAGTCTATCGGTCACCGGACATGGAATGCTCTCTGTTCGAATGTACACATCCCTTACTTGTCCAATCGTCAAGAATGTCACCATCCTTTCAACCAAATTTTGCATAAAAATAATCTTGTATATATTATACCATATACGCGGGATTTTTCAACCTAATATTGCAGATAAATTGTGAATAATCAAATCCTAGTTTCAACCACTTTTTGCAAACGCTAGTTTTGTTACAAAACCTATTTTCGGGGATTTTCAACCTCAGATTGCGGAAACCCCTATTATTATGTAATCGTATAAATCCTCAATCGACTTTAATGAACGCTTCAAATGTGTAAATCTCCGCTCGTCAACCTTGACCATGTTTTCAGCATCGGACAATAATTTATCTGACGGAATTATGTCTCCTTTTGATGTGTGTTGGACACATTCAGCCGCTGGCATGTCTCCACAAAGTATATCAAGAACTGTGCCGGCGTTTTCTGTCGCCGCTTCGTAAAATTTTGTACTGTTACTTTGGGCATCTGTGTCAATGAAGAGTACACGTTTACCTCGCTTCAAAAGTTCTTGCGCCACACAGATACTCGTTGTTGTTTTCCCGACTCCGCCTTTCTGATTTGTTACCGCTATTTTTTGCATCACTTTCTCCTAATACTCGTTTAACATACTTAACATCTTAAGTATATTATACTGATTTTTTCCGAATTGTAAATCTATTAATAATATTATAAGCATAAAACATTCGTTATTTTTTATCAAAAAATCTACCATAAGTAAATTAAAAATTATAGTAAATGAAATATTAATGAAAAATCAATATTACTCTACATATAAAGCTGCTAATATTATAAATAATATTAATTTTATCATTTAATGTTAGCATACTTCAGTATAAAACTACTACCATCAAATGAGAGCATTTTTTGAGCCCCCATAAATCCGTTTTTCGGACAATATGCTATAATGACAAAATGAAAAAATATATTGCAGTCGAAATTTTTACAGAATTTTTCCAGTTCTTGGACGTGTCTCCTCAAAGCGTGGCTACTTATCAGCGTGCCCTTAAGCAAATGTTCAAATTCCTCGGAGGAAAAAAAATTGCGCAACGGGAAGATATTATCGCTTGGAAAAAATCTCTGGAGAAAAATCATAAACCGGCAACAATCGGACTTTATCTCGCCGCTGCAAAACGTTTCTTCTCGTGGGTCGAGCATTATTATGGCGTTCCTAATATCGCCAGAGATATTAAAGCTCCAAAACGAGACCGCGGTCACAAAAGAGATTTCTTCGATGCCGCTCAATTAAGAAAAATCTTCGCCGAAACAAAAACTGATTCACTCCGTGGTAAACGTGATTATGCAATCCTTGCCTTGCTCGCAACATGCGGGCTTAGAACTATAGAAATCGTTCGCGCAAATATCGAGGACATCAGGCACCTCGGGGGAAATACTGTCTTGTTCGTTCAGGGAAAAGGACGCTCCGAAAAAAACGAGTTCGTAAAATTAAGCAGACACGTCGAAAATGCAATTCAAGATTACCTGCTTGCTCGTGAAAATGTTCTATCAGATTCAGAACCTCTCTTCGTCTCGTTGGGCAGGCGAAATAAAAATGGACGTTTAGTCACTCGTACCGTAAGTCAGATAGCAAAACACGCTATGATCAATGCAGGATACAACTCTCCAAAACTTACTGCGCATTCATTGAGACATTCAGCTGTTACACTCTCACTATTGGCAGGAGCGTCTCTTCAAGAAGTTCAAGCTTTCGCTCGTCACTCCGACATCTCAACTACTACTATTTATGCTCACAACGTCGATCGCTTAAAATCAATGTGCGAGTTCAATGTCAGTCAGATGATTTTTCCTGCAGAAAACGAAATTTAGGGTCGAAAACTATCATGTACGTAGAACATCCTTTCCCAGCAGTGTACGATGAATATTCAGAAATTTTGATCTTAGGAAGTTTCCCTTCTGTGAAATCAAGAGAAAACTCATTCTTTTACGGACATTCTCAAAATCGCTTCTGGAAAGTTATTGCTGCAATATTCGGGGATAATGTGCCGAAAACTATACTCGATAAGAGAAATTTGCTACTGAAAAATCATATCGCTTTGTGGGACGTTATCAAATCTTGCGAAATCAAAGGTTCGTATGATAACAGCATAACACATGTTACACCCAATGATTTATCGCCGATTTTGAACAAAACGCAAATTCACAAAATCATCGTCAACGGCAAAATCGCGGAAAAATATTATAAAAAATATATCGAACCTCAAATTCACAGAATTGCAATCTATCTGCCATCGACAAGTTCAGCAAACGCTTCTTGGAATCTGGAACGTTTGGTGAGTGTTTGGTGGAATTTCATAAAAACTTGAAAGTTAAATATTATGTAGTAAAATTAAGTCTATGATTGAATTTTGATAATCGGAGGTACTAAATTTTTATGCAGCATTTGGGTTCAAGAATAATTATTTTCGTGATGAGGTCTTTAATGTCATGGACATCGCCAGAGCAAGTATAAAACGCGGAACTGTTGTTCTGTTCATTTGTGTGCTGGTTGCGCTCGCAGGAATCTCAGCTTATGTCAACATCGGAAAACTCGAAGACCCTGCCTTCACAATTAAAACCGCCGTTGTTTCGATCGCGTATCCCGGCTCAACTGCTTATGAAGCAGAACAGGAAGCAGCTAGCCGTATGGAAGACGCAATACAGGCAATGGGCGAGGTCAAAAAAATTCGCACACGTTGTACACCAGGGTTAGCCGTAATCTACGTTGACATAAAAGATTCTTACACAGCTCAAGATCTTCCGCAAGTCTGGAATGTTCTAAGACAGAAAGTTAATGATGCTGTCGGGAATTTACCTTCGGGATGTTCCGTCGCGATTAATAATGATTTCGGTGATGTCTTCGGACAATATTATTCGCTCACGGGCGACGGCTACACAATGAAAGAACTTTATGATTATGCCGATTTCCTGAAAAAAGAACTGGTTCTGGTTCCGGAAGTTGCAAAAGTCAGCATTGTCGGCGAACAAACTGAGGGTATTTACGTAGAGTTTTCATCAACAAGATTGAGAGCTTTGGGAATTTCTACGAGCGCGATTTTCAACGTTCTAAATCAGCAAAATACCCTTTCAATAATGGGAACTACTTTCTACGGCGACCAATACGTAACTGTCAATCCGACTGGAGGCTTGTTAAACGTCGAGGATTTCGGGGAAACAGTAATCGGCGGCGGTACGGATCACGTAATCAGGCTCAAAGAAGTCGCAACTGTACGCAGAGATTATGTAAACCCTCAATCAATGATGATGTATTTCAACGGTCAACCCGCTCTCGGAATCGGAATTTCAACAGTCACGGGCGGAAATGTCGTTACAATGGGAACAGCAGTCGAAAAACGTCTCGAAGAACTTCAGGAAGATTGCCCGATCGGAATGGAACTTCACAAGATTTATATGCAATCCGATGGCGTAGTCGCTTCAGTCAATGATTTCGTAATCAATCTCGTCGAATCACTCTTAATCGTTGTCGGAGTTCTGCTGATATTCATGGGCATGAGATCTGGTCTCATGATCGGAATAGTGCTTTTATTAACCGTGGCAGCAACTCTCGCCGTGATGAATCAGCAGGGAATATTTTTGCAGCAGGTTTCGTTAGCGGCAATGATAATCGCGTTGGGGTCTCTCGTTGATAATGCGATTGTCGTAACAGAAGGAATTTTAATCGGCGTTCAGAAAGGTCAGTCAAACGAAGACGCTGCTTCAGATACAGTTTCGGGATCAATATGGTCAATGCTCGGAGGAACTGTCATAGCTATTCTGGCATTTGTACCGATCGGAATGTCTCCGGACAGTACAGGTGAATATTGCCGAAGCCTTTTGCAAGTCGTGGGGATTTCTATGCTGCTGAGCTGGGTGTTCGCAATAACTGCAACGCCTGTATTCGGAAATCTTATGCTGAAACCGTCAAAAAATCAAAGCGGCGATCCTTACGGCAGTTTCCTGTTCAGAGCATACCGGGCAATGCTCGAAGCCTGCTTGAGAAATCGCTTCATGACAATAGGCACGGTCGTAATCGTGTTCGCGTTGTCATCGTTTGCTCTAGTGTCGGTCGTCGAGAAATTATTCTTCCCTTCATCAACGGCTAAGTATTTCATAGCAGATTTGTGGCAGCGTGAGGGAACTTCGATAAATGCTCAGAACGAAATGACTACTAAACTTGCAAACCGTTTACAAAACCGTCCTGATGTGAAAAACATAACAACTTTCGTAGGCAGCGGCGGATTAAGATTCATGCTGACGATTTCACCTCCTGATGCTGACACGGCTTTTTCGGAATTAATCGTCGAAGTTAATGACGGCGGAAATACTCGTGAGATTCTGCTTGAAACTCAGCGCATTATAGACGAAGAAATGCCCGGAGTTACAGGAATTTGCAAATTATTCGCGAAAGGTTCGAGTATGGCACCGGTAATTGAGGCGAGATTTTACGGCGATGACCCGAAAATTCTTCGTGGACTTGCAGACAAGGCTCGTGAAATCATGGAAGCTGATCCCATTCATAACTGCGTGAGACTTGACTGGCAGGATCCCGTAACAGTCTTCAGACCTCAGATTCGAAAAGACAGAATGCAGAGTCTCGGACTGACGCGCCCTGACATAAACAACGCAATTCTAGCTGGCTCAACGGGCGTAACTGTCGGAGCTTTCCGTGACGGGAACAAATCATTGCCGATCCTGTTCGCTTTAGTCCCGGAAGAAAGACACAAAATCGAACATATGCAATCCCTGCCGATTTGGGCACCGAGTGCGAATAGTACTGTTACTTTAGGCTCAGTGTTTTCGGACATGGAACTCTCATACGAGGACAACATAATCATGAGACGAAACAGAAAACGTGTCTTGACAGTCGCAAGCGATGTTACTCTGGGAGCAAACGTCGGTGAAATGCAGGAGAGAATACGTGATAAAATCGAAGCAATCGAACTTCCGTTGGGTTATCGTTTTGAATGGGGCGGAGAAGCTGAAAGTCAGGGCGATGCTATGGGAGGAATGGCGACAATGTTTTTGCCGTGTTTAATTCTTATGTTCACGATTATGGTATTTTTGTTTAACGGGTTCAAGCAGCCGATAATAATCTTCGTGTCCATTCCGTTAATCGTAATCGGTGTAGTCTTGGGACTTATGATTGCGCACAAGCCTTTGGATTTCTTATCAATCGTCGGGATTCTTAGCCTTGTAGGAATGCTCGCGAAAAACTCAATCGTTCTGTTAGATCAGGTTGCGAGTGATTTCGCCGCTGGAAAAGATCATTATCTGTCAATCGTCGAGACCGGCGTCAGTCGTTTAAGACCCGTAGCAATGTCCGCAATTACTACAGTTCTCGGAATGATCCCGCTGATTTCAGACTCGATGTTTGGCTCAATGGCTGTGACTATAATGGGCGGTTTGACGGTCAGCACGGTTTTGACGATGTTTTTCATTCCGGTAATGACGGCAGTTGCGTACAGAGTTCCGTGTCCTGATTCAGATGCTGATTCAGAAAACGATTCTGATACGTACGAATACGAAGAATGAAGCTAAAATCAAGAATTAAGGAGAATTAAAAATGGGAAAGTTAATCAAAATCATAGTCGCAATCGCAATAATTTTCGGGGCTTATCAGGGGCTGGAATACATGAAGGCTCAAAAACCTCAAGTCGAGGAGAAAGAAGTTATTCGTCCGGTAAAAACCGTAACTTTATCGAATAATGGCGAGGGCGGTATCTGGAAATATTACGGAACTCTGCAGGGCGGAAGGCGTGTAGATCTGTCGTTCAGAGTTTCTGGCCCAATCAGACAAATCGCAGTTGATAAGGGCGCGTCAGTCAAAAAGGGACAGTTACTAGCAACGTTAGACCCACGCGATTATCAGACAAGACTGAAGCAGGCTCAAAGCACTCAGGCTCAGACCAAAGCAGAATTTGAGAATGCTGAGGCGAATTTCAAGCGTTACGAGAATCTTTACAAAAAGAACGTTATTCCGAAATCCACGTATGACACGTACAAAACTCAGATGGACGTAGCGAAATCAGCTCTGAATGCCGCAATAGCTGCAACTTCCGCGGTTCGTGATTCCCTGAGAGATACGGAACTGAGAGCACCGTTTGACGGCGTGATAATTGACCGAATGGTCGAGAACTTTCAGGACATAACCGCCAAGCAGACTATATTCAGCCTTCAGGATATTTCAATGCTCGAAGTAGTGTTCAACGTTCCAGACAATGACGTTATCTGGGCATCAAGAGCATGGGCCTCAAGACCGGATGATCTGGTCGATGTTATCACAGCGAAATTCGACGCTATCCCGAACAGAGTTTTCCCGCTTCAGGTCAAGGAAATTGTAATGCAGGCGGATCGAAATACTAATACGTTTCCGGTTACAGCTGTTATGCCTCAGCAGAAAGATGTCGCGTTATTGCCCGGAATGACCGCAACGGTTGAAGTCGAAGTTGCCGGAACAGCAGGTGACAAAAATGTTTTCACGATACCTCACTCCGCAATAATCGGGAAGCCCGACGGAATTTTTGTCTGGCGATATGAAAATGGCATCGTAAAGCGCGTTGCCGTAAAAACCGGAGTTCCTAGAAATAACGGTATGATTGATATTTCGAGCGAAGAACTTAACAACGGGGACAAAATCGTCATAGCAGGCGCGAATCTCCTGCACGAGGGACAGAAAGTCAGGCAATAATATTTATGCTCTACTGGAGAGAACAGGTGAATCCGGCGTTGATTTTCTGTGAGGATTTCCCTGTTCTTTTTCATCCCGAGATGCTCAACTGGGAGAAATCGATTTGTAGAAAACGGATACTAGCGTCATATCGTCAAACTGTTCTCCGCCATCGTAAAATTGCGTCACAGCGTCCCTGATTAAATTCAATGTTTCCGCGCTGTCGTTTAATCTCACAGAAGAAAGCAGATTTTTCATACGCTCCTCTCCGAAGAAAGTTCTATCCGGGCTTACTGCTTCAGTGATTCCGTCAGTATAAAGCAGAAGCTCTTCACCCGAAGAAAGTTTTATTTTCTCGATTTGTATGCCGACGTTCTTGAAGAGTCCTAATGCAACTCCGTGTTTTAATGCGAGATATTCTGCGCCGTTTCGAGTTATTATCACCGGAGGATTATGCCCGGCGTTCGCAAAAGTAATTTCTCCGGTCTCAATGTCTATAATCATTGCGAACAATGTAACAAAGAATCTTTCAGGATTTTCCGCGCATAACTCGTTATTCACCAGATTCAAAGTTTTCGCAGGGTCTAAAGTCTGCTTGATATACGGTCTCAGCATGGACTTAACCATCGACATAAACAGTGCCGCCGTTATACCTTTGCCCGAAACATCGCCGATTGCAAGAAAATATTTCGCGTCATTCAGTTTGCAGCACTCGTATAAATCTCCGCCGACGTTTTTTGCTGGATGCATTGATGCCGAGATGTCGATATTAGCTGATTTGTCGTGAAACTTTGCGGGACACATTCCGTATTGAATACGCGTTGCGATGTCCATTTGGGCGAGTGTTGTCGCGCGTTCTGCGGTTGCCAGCTTGAGATCCTTCATGTATGAAATTATTTTCAGGGACATATCTACAAATGAATCAAGAATAAGCGTTACTTCCCTGATTGATGCAGTCCTCTCATAAAACACGGGTAAATTTATTTTGCCGGTTAATTCGCTATCGTTGACCAACAACTCCACGAATTTGAGCATACTCTTAGACACTAATTCAAGAGGAAGAGCAAATTTTCTGGTAATTATGCGCCGCGCAAAAAAATAGAATATGAAATATACCGGAACTATCAAAGCTAACGTGAATATCCAGAATTTTAATATTTCCTCACAAATATGCTTCGAGAAAAAACTGATAGTGAATATAACCTGCAAATCACCGTTCCTGTCATAAAATCCCTCAGTGCATAACAAAAACGGTAAGCCAATGTCATCATAACTTATAGATGTGACAACTTTTCCAGGTGAAAGTTTATTCAGTGATTTCAGTGATTTCAGTGAATCGGAAGAATTTATAACTTCAACCGAGCCGGACTGATAATCAGAAGATCTGTACTCGCCCAAATGTACAATTATATCGCCGCTCAAGGCATGTAAATACGCTGAATTTACCCCTTTATACGATGACATCATCTCCGAGAGAAATTCATGTATTTTCTTGTACGATTCGTTCTCTTTAATGAGCTTATCTGGAGTGTCGCTTCCTGTATATTCTCGAAGTATTAGCGTTTTTAGCGTCAAAAATTCGTCAATGTCAAAATCCCTGCGAATCATGTCTGCTAAAATATGCGTGCCCGTCTCTAAGTCATCTATCCCAGCAATAATATACGTTACAGTGTTCGTAATCAGCGTAATCAATACTAGTATTACGCATAAAATCACAATAAATTTTTTCAGTACATTCCGTAGAGTCATATTTAATCGCCGGCTGAAACCAGAGCCATATCGCAAAATTCCATGACTCTGGCTACAGCATTATAATTATTTCTATTACAGAAGCCTCTCGTGAGCCGCAAGGAAAGTCTTCACGTCAAAATCAGAAGCAAACAGGAAATCCAAATTGTAATTATAATTCCCGTTCGAATCCGTAGTGATTGACATATCGTCAGCAGCAAACGCAATGATTTTCGCACTCTCTGAAGTCTTGCGCTGCTTCTCAAAATCGTAAGGCTGTCCCGAATCCTTGAATACTAACCTGAGGAAATTCCTGTAGCACACGAAATCTAAGTGAATATCACCTACATCGTCAAAGGCATTGATAATCCTTTCGATGAGCATCTCTTCAGAAGCAAGCCTGACGCGTCTTGCATGTCTTACGTCAAGTCCAAACTGTAGCGCGTACTCTTCGATCATGGATACTAAAGGCTCTATTGCGTATGACGTATTCTTGATAGAAACTGAACTCACTGTAACTCCCTGTATTAACTCGCCTTCAAGTTCCAGCATTCGAAGCCGCATAAGCATATCAGTATGAAGTTTTCGCTGATCGACTTTGCCGGTTGCATTCAACGGGAATTTATCGAACACAAAGAAATAAGCGGGTACTTTGAATGAGCCGACTGTTGCTTTCAAATGTTTGCGGAGTGCTTCCTCGTCAAAATCTGCGCCTGCTTTGAGTGTGATACAAGCACCGAGATTTTCACCGTATAATCTGTCTTTGAATCCGAAAACTCTGCATTCTTTCACGCTGTCTAACGCGATTGCCTGAGCCTCGATTTCGCCGGGAGTTATATTTTCACCGCCCTTGATGATTATGTCTTTGATTCTTCCGGCGATTCTGACATTGCCGTCCTTGGTCATAACGCCTAAATCGCCCGTATGAAACCAGCCGTCCTTGTCGATTGCCTGTTTTTCTGGAGGGAGCTTATAGTATCCGTTTTTGACATGAAATCCGCGAGTTACAAGTTCTCCGACTTCACCTTCAGGAATCAGTTGATCTTTTTCGTTGCATATGCCGATCTCAACGCCGGGAATTTTTCTGCCTATCGTGTTATAACGCACCGAAATTGAATCTTCGGGTCTAGCCATTATGAAAACAGTAGCAGTCTCGGTCATTCCGAACATGTTCAAGAACGTCGAATGATTCAGAGCGGCTTCGAATCTCGTAAACTGAATCGGGCTTGTGTAACTTCCCGCAAGACCGCAGACTTTCACGTACGGAGCGCATTGTTCTGTAGCTTGCTTGCTGTCTATGATTGACTGGTAGACCGCTGCGACTGACCATAAATCAGTAATTTTCTCACGCTCGACTATATCGCCTATGCAGTCAGCTTTTACTTTGTCGGGAATATAAACAGTTCCGCCCAAGCACAAATAAATGCACGGCACGCTCAATCCGAACGCATGAAACAATGGGAGAGCAACGCACGCTTTATCGCCTCGTATTGACTTGAACTCATTCGCGAAAATCAATGACGTGTTAATCATCGAGTACTGCGATGTCAACACAGCCTTCGGGAAAGACGTTGTGCCTGATGTGTAAATTATATAAGCGTCGTCTTTAACGTCCCATTTTGAGTCGTCGATTTCAACACGCTCAGCCTTCGTAAAATCCGTCTCAAGATACGAAAATATTTTCCCTTCGGACAGCTCAAAAACTCGCGATAAAATTCCGGCTTCATCAGATTTGCCCTTCGTATCATGAGTTGCACCGAACAAAACGTATTTACTGTCAGCAAACGTTACAAGCGGCGCAACGTCATTTAGCGTGTAATTCGAGTTAAGGCAGACAGCAACACCCCCAGCTCTGATTATTCCGTAATATGTCGTCAGCCATTCAGGAGACGGCGTTCCCCATAAGACAACGTGATCATTTTTCTTCACACCCTGATGAATCAAAAACGATGCCGTTGCGTCTATTTTCGCCATTAAATCCGAGTAAGTCAGCCTCTTCTCACCCATTACGATAGCGTCTTTATCAGGATGCAGCTTTGTCTGCTCAGAAAAAATCTGGTAATAATTCTTATTCGTAAAAATTTCTTCGTGCAATTTATATTCCTTCTCTCCTAAGATTTATAATTAGATTATTCATACCCAGAATATTTATATATCGGAAACTTTTTGCGAGAGCGCTTATGAGCCTCAAACCGATATTTAACACGGATTCCTGCGGTTTGTGAATCTCAAGCCACTTGACAGGATCAAAAGCTCTGCCGTTGTCCCTTATGCGCAAAATCAGCCCGCCTTCATTTTCCGCAAGCCTGACATCAATTCCGAGCGATTTTTGAGACTGATTATATTGAAAAATGTTTCTGCACATTTCCTCCAGAGCTAGCGCGGCATACATAGAAATTTTTTGAACACAGGTGCGATGCTTTAGTATTTCGTCTTCTCGCTCTATGCTGACCTCATAGAGAATTTTGCAGTCAGAATTGGCTTGTTTCTTAACCAGCGTGTACAGGACAATCAGAATAACCGTCAGCGTTTCCGAACACAGGAAAGCTAGCCACACACTTTGTGAGCCTGCAAAATATTCCAGAGCATAAGCACACGGCACAAAGAATAAAATATACTCACACACCGGAATCACATACGCCAGACTCCAAACTCCCGTCGCCTGAATATATTTGTGAAACGCCCTGATAAACGTATAAAACGGGAAGAATAATATAAACATTCTGAGTGCAGCACTACCGAACTCGGCAATCTGAGCGTTCTCCGTGAATATCCCGAAAAGATTACGAGCCAGCAACAAACATACAAGCATAACAACGCCACCGATAATAAGCGCGTATCTTGTGAAAATCGAGAACAGAACTCTCAGAGCTTTATTATCACCCTCGCCATGAAACACTGAGCCCATTGTGAATGTCGTAGTCGCAACAGCGTCGGCAATGGACGAGAAAATCTGATTCATGACGGAAATAACTGCATAAATCGCCACAAATTCAATGGAAATCTTCAGCAAGAAATGATTCACAAATGAAATCTGCAGAATAATTAACAGTCTTTCAATTCCAGAAGGAAATCCGCGCTTGAACAAAACACCCAGAAGATTTAAGTCCTTCAGCGAGAACATGAAACGAAACACGGGGCGTTTTTTCACAAAGGCCGCAAGAGTTACAAGTATTACTGCCCAGTAACACGCCGACGAAGCCAGTCCAATACCCAGAAGTCCGTTCTGAAACACGAAAACAGCCGACAAATCTCCCAGAAGATTCACAGCCAGCATTGCAGCTATTGCCGAAATCAAGACTTTAACTCGTCCTTCTATATATAACAAGAACGTAACAAGAGGAATCGCTAGCAAAGGCACTATCCCCAAAGACAAGCCGAACATATAATTTCGTGTCTCAGTGTACAAAAATTCCTGATTAGCTTCTGCTCCGAGTAAAACCGCAATATCACTGTTGAAAGCTGACAGAGCAAAATTCATCAACGCACCGATCGTAACAACACACGCCAGAGCAACAGATAATATTCTGAATGCCCGTTCAATCTTGCCTGCTCCCAGATATTCCGAATACAAATTTTGAATCCCGGCAGCAAAAAATACCGTTACCATTGCTGCCAACATAATTACCGGCATATTCAGCTGATACGCCGACATAGAAATTTCCCCAAGACATCGCCCAACAAAAAATCCGTCGATTATCGTCCCTAAGAACATAGCAATTCCGCTGGCGAGCATTGAGAAAAATGATTTCAAAAAGACGCTGGTGAAAAGCCTCTTCATTTCCCTATAATCACCATGAAGCTGCGTGGCATTAAAGTAGCGTAACCGTTAATAATCTCACCTTTTCTTGTGCCATGTTCATCGCCGCTGTACGCAACAAGACTCCATTTCATGCCGTCGGGTATAATCGGAAGCTGCATAGTGTGTTCTTCCCAGTGAGAATTTACCGCGCAATATATAAAGCAGTCTTCTTTTGTGCCGAAATCTGCTTTAGGTTCGCTGTACATCACGGCAAATGTCAATAACGGCGTACTCATATCAAGCTGCCAAGCTCTTTCCCCATGCCATGACATTTCGGGATAGCCGGAAGAATTATGCCCCATGCTGTATCTCGTCGTCCTGAAAACAGGATGCTCTTTTCTGAAGGCGATTAACGTTCTGAAATATTCGAAAACGTCGTCATATTCTTTGAGCCTTTCCCAGTTCAACCAGCCAATCGGGTTATCCTGCATATAAGCGTTTCCGTTGCCTTTCTGAGAATTTGCGAACTCGTCTCCCATAAAGAACATAGGAACGCCTCTACTCATAAGTACGTAAGAAATAAGATTCTTAATCTGCCTGTGTCTCAGAGCATTCACTTCGGGATCATCAGTTTCGCCTTCGATACCACAGTTCCAGCTGACATGATCAACCGAGAACGGGTTCACCATTCCGACATCATCAGCATGAGAGCCATTATACGCAACGAGATCATAAAGCGTCAAACCGTCGTGGCAGTCCGCGTAATTGATTGCGCAATCAGGGCTTCCAAATAAATCAGGCGATCCTGAGAAAGAGTCTATGACTTCTTGAGGATTCTGTGGGAATGCTTTGGCTAATCTCCTGTATGTGTCCCTTGTTCGGGGATTCCAGTCCGCCCAGTTCACCGGCAGTTTCCCTATAGTGTACAAACCTCCGAAGTCGAAGCCTTCAGAAATAAACGCCGTCGAAGAAAGAACAGGATCATTTTCCAGCGCCTCAACAAGAGGAGGGCTCACAATTGGTCTGCCGTCCTGTCCACGTGTAAAAATAGGAGCTTCGTCAACTCTGAAAGCGTCAATATGATAATCCGAAACCCAATAGCGCAGAGAATCAAGAATGAATGATCTTACAACAGGGTTATTGCAGTTAAGAGTATTTTTGCAGCCGCTGTAGTCTAAATAATTTCCGTCTTCACCCATTATATACCAAGTTCTGTTGTCTATGCCTTTGAATGAGAGCGTCGGACCTTCATCGCCAAATTCCGCAGTATGATTAAATACTATATCAAGAATTACTTCGATACCGGCTTTGTGTAGCTGCTTCACGAGATTCTTCATTTCGTCGGCAGCCAGTCCCATGCTTCCTGTTGCTGAGAAACCTGTTTTCGGCGAGAAATAATTATATGTCATGTATCCCCAGTAATTACAGGCAGGCGCAGGAAGTTCAGGAACAAATTCGTCGAACTCAAATATCGGCAGAAATTCTATTGCGTTAATCCCAAGCTTTTTCAGGTGAGGAATTTTCTCAATGAAGCCGGCATAAGTTCCAGCGTATTTCACTCCGCTTGAAGGATCCATAGTGAAACCTCTCAAATGAGCCTCGTAAATTATGAGATCTTTGAACGGTATGCATAGCGGTTTATCGCCTTCCCAGTTAAAATCTTCCCTGATAATTCTGCCTCTGCACTGAAAATTGCTGCCGGGATAAGTTTTCTTGTTAAATACGTCTCTGCCGGAAACTAATTTCGCGTACGGATCGAGCAAAACTTTCGACTTATCAAATCTATAACCCTTCGAGCGATCCGTCGGGCCGTCAAAACGATAGCCGTATTCAACTTTTTCCCAGTCTAAATCGAACACCATCATAGCAAAAACACTTCCGGTTCTAAACTCGTCCTCAAATGGGATTTCAACGAAAGGCTCGTCTGCTCCGATATTATACAAAACAAGCGAGCAGGAATAAGCATCTTTCGAATAAACCGAAAAATTCACAGCGTTATCGCCAATCACAGTTGCTCCGAACGGAAGAAGTCTTCCGCGTCTGTATCTAATCCCGTTGATTTCATGGGATACAAATTCATCAATTCGTTTCATTCTTTACGTTTACCTCATTTCATTAGTCATTAGTGTATCTTTGGGCAGAAAATACGGCTTCTTTGTCGTAACTGCACTGCTTATGCCTTCGTCCTTGAGTGCCTTCGAGAATGCCTCCATGAAAGCACCAGTCCCGCGTCCCATCAATGCGCAGAAACGCATCTTCCCGTTTAAGTCAAACGCTATAAATTCCAGTGTCGAATGATTGACAATCGCGAAATCTTTAATATGGCTTGTAACTTCTCCGAAATCAAGTTTCCCAAAGTAAACAGGCATAATAGTCACAGGTCGACCGAATTTTTCCGGAGCAGTCATGAAATTGTCAATTCTTTCTATGGTCAGCTGTCCTGAAAGCATTTCTTGAATCTTCTGGGAATTTTCAGAAGCAGGACGTTCGTTGAGCTCTTTCTTGTCCACTGATACATAACTTATGAGACCGCATGTAAAAGGATCTTTCTCGATATTCAGCATTTTCCGGACGTTGTTAGTCTGAGTAATAAGCCCTACTACCGGAAGCTCTTCATCAGGGTGCATAAGATACACAGCTCTTGCCGCCAGAAGAAACATAAACGACATCGGCTTGAGATGATTTTTCTTGCAAAAGGCAATGAACTCGCTAGAATCTGTCTGAACTTCGCCGTATGAAAGCGTGTCATCAGAATCGGGAGCGAACTCTTCAACGCTGCAGGATTTATCAGGAAGACCAGTCAGCGGCATATCACCATAAGTGCCAGTGGCTTCAGCAAAAATATCGCGGTCAAGATTTTCGCCGTCACCTTTGAAATCTCGCGCTAACTCTTCAGCCTTTGCAGGATTTCCTGTATAAATGTCCCTGTACAGCCTCTAAATTTTCTTCTTGTTTTCATTGCGAGATTACTCTATGTTGATAAAATTAATGAAGCCGACAACTTCAAAGATTTTCTTAATTTCGTCTGACATGTTCCGGATTATCATGCTTCCCTGCTTGTTCATAATTTCCTGAGTTGAGAGGATTACTCGCAGACCAGCGGAAGAGATATAATTCAGTTCAGAAAAATCAAACACAAGGCGGTCAATCCCATTCAGCGACTCACTCAATGAAGCCTCAAGATTGGGAGAGGTTACAGTTGTTGGGATGACTTCATCGCTAAATAATGGAAAAACCGTACTCTAAGTTCAGTGGAATTGCTGTGCCATTTCTGAACTAAAACACAATAAACTACACTGCATGGCAGCATGGGTGGTTTCGATTTTTGAGACCAAGCAGAATAACAAATACGTTTCATGGAGTGTTATTTACTGGAACTCCAGATTCGGAAACGTCATAGAGATTCACCGCATTGTTCTTGTCGGTGATGGTTGTGCCCATATGAGAGGGTTAGAATCCCTGAGTGTGGGGGCGTGAGGTCAACGTTAGATTTTTTCGAAAAAATAAAAGGAGTGATGAATTTCTAACTTTCGAAAATTTAGGCGCGTTTTTTCACCGCAGTTTGTTGGTGCTGCGATTAAGTCTGATGTCCATGCTTTGCCGTAATGACAGAGTCTTAATTAGGAGGTTTCAGGTTTCAATATGAAAAAGTTTTTGTGTGCAGTCTTGTTGTGGGGGCTTGCTGTGAACGCGGCTTTTGCAGCTGATGATTACGTCGGTTTTTTGACCCGTTTGAAGACAACTCCAGAAGAGTTCTTCATGCTGATGAAAGCAACTTGGGCAACTAAAGGCTGGGTGATTGAAGGCAGCGATCACTCCACTAGCAAGGCAAGATTTTATGACTCGCTAATCTTAATGCAAATGGCGTTAAACTCCGGAGAAATTGACGAGATGATTTTACCGGACT
>CALEPX010000045.1 GCA_937911045.1 uncultured Fretibacterium sp.
TTGCAAGCTTTCTCAATAGTGGGTTCTATCATTGCAATTTCCTCCAATTCTTCAGGTTTAGTCTTCTTCGAAAAATATGAAAGCCAACGTTCGAGACGATTAGTGTCCTCGATTGATTTCAATTTCCATTTCGGCAACTCCAGAAAGTGCAGCTCACAATCCGAAGTTAATTGATTGCCAGTTTTCGCGTCGTAAATTCCAAAGCAGCTGTGATAATCCGGATAAAGTTTCTTGTTGAACAAGTTGAAATCCAGAATATTAATCGTAACAGTGCGTTTCAGTTCTGTGTAATCTTCGCCGCTCTTCAGGTCATTATAAAGCCTGGACCAGTAATAAAGCGAACGTCGTCCCATGTATTCTTGGCTGGCAACCTGAATTTCCAGATTTACAACAGTGCCATCAGGGGAACGTCCCAGCAAATCTAAGCGAGATTCTTTGCCGTCATCTTCGTCAATGTCCAAAACTCTATCGATAAATTCAATCTCGGAAATTAGCTCCGTACCTCGTGATTCAAAAACTGCATTTATCAGCGACAGAGTTATATCCGGATTTTTCGCGAAAATATGCTTGAATAACGCATCGTTCATTCTGTTGAGATTCAAAATTCGCAATAACATCACTCTCCAAGTTTAGATTTTATTATAAAATTATATGCGAAATTATATTCTTGAAACGTGATTTTTCTGGGGGAATTATTTTTGAGAATTAGCATTTTAACAAACGGGCCCGGTGAATTATGGGGTTGGGCGCGTCCTGTGATAACTGAGCTGCGAAAACGTGGTCATTCTGTTTCGGTGTGGCTGTTGCCGTGTCAATTTTCGTCCGGACATGAGCGTGAGGCTGCGTCGTTGTTGGGAGTTGATAAACTCGAAGGACCGTCAAATGCAGCTACGACTTGGAAAAATATTTCGCACGAGAAAACGGACAAGATAATTCAGCTCGGCGGAGATATTGCATTCGGTGAGAAATTGTCGCAAATAACCGGGCTGAATTTGACCTGCTACACGTACGGAGCATTCAAACGCAAAATCAGGAACGCGAAAGTACTCACGGCGTATGAATCACAAGCTGAGAAATTTCTGCCGCATAATGAAGCTCAGGCAATCGGTGATCTCGTGAAAGATTCGCTGGAGCTGGATAATATTCCGAGAGAGTTTATAAACTGGGATTGGCAGGAAGACGCAAATTCACCGCGATTGTTGTTTTTGCCGGGAAGCCGTCCTAAAATCCGTGGAGCTGCGTTGGATTGGTTAGCCGAGATTAAGCGCAAATTATCAAAAGCGAATCCGAATATTCGAATCCGAACGTTATTCTCGCACTTTATGCCGGAAATCGAGTTTTCTGCGTGGAAAAAAGCTGAGCTGAATCCGATTAAATCCGGAGCATATGCTGCGATGAAAAATTCTGATTACGCTCTGACTCAACCCGGCACGAATAATTTCGAACTGATGCACTGCGGCTTGCCTGCGTTGGTAGTTGCGCCGGAGAAATTCATCGATGTGATTCCGGTTTCCGGATTGGGCGGAATGATTGCGTCGATTCCGGTTTTGGGCAGGAATATCAAGCGTAAAGTTCTGATGCGTGTGATTGAGAATCGTGGCGGAGTAATTGCGCTGCCGAATCGAATATCGTATCCCGAAAAAGTTATGGACGAAGCATACGGCGATGTTTCGAGTGATTTCGTCGTGAAAAAAATTCTTGAGGCGTTTGCAAATCCTGAGAAACTTGCGAAAACCCGCACTGAATTGCTGAAATTATCCGGTGAATCCGGAGCAGCTTCGAGATTGTGTGACATTGCGATTAATAACTAGATCATGACGAAGAATCCTGCGTTGAAATTACTGGCTTGTACGAGCAAGTACAAGTTCAAAATTTTTCTGGCTATAATTTTCATGCTGCTGTCTTCTGGATTGAACGTGTTGCCGCCGTGGCTATTTAAGACTGTTGTTGATGACGTGCTGATCTCGCGAGATATTTTCATGTTGAACATGATTTGTGTTGCGTTGATAATAATTTTCGCGGCAAAAGCTTTCACGACGTACTGGCAAAAATTCCTGATGAGTGAAGCCGGTCAAAGCGTTGTGATGGATTTGCGAATAGATTTATATGATCATATGCAGCGAATGTCCCTGAAGAAAATTTACGCGTCACGTGTCGGAGAGTTGATGAGCCGTGTTACGAATGACGTTGCAATTTTGCAGAATCTGGTTTCGGGAACGTTTATAGACATGAGCTTTAATTTCATGACGTTCGTTGGAATGTTCGGATTTATAATTTACATCAACTGGCGATTAACGTGCCTGATAATTCTGGTATTGCCAGCGATTGCGTATTTGCTTTCTTATGCGTCGAAGAAATTGCGGCGTGCAGGTCACAGCGTTCAGGAACATTTGGCGGATATTGCGGCGACTGCTCAGGAGGCATTCTCGGCGATACGTGTTGTGCGTGCGTTTGCTACTGAGGACGAAGAACTCGAACGATTCAGAATCGCTAATCTTGAAAATTATCGTGCGTTATTGCGTTCGGTTTCGATTCAGGGAGTTTTGGCAGGAGTTATTGAAGTATTCTTGATATGCGCGCTTGCGGTTGTATTTTGGTTCGGAGGTCAGAGCGTCATTGACGGGCAGTTAACGCCTGGAGAATTAATTTCGTTCATTGGCTATATTGCGTTCATGGTTCAGCCGATTCGCAGCGTTATGAATCAAATGGGAACTTTGCAGAACGGACTGGCAGCAGCTGAGAGAATCTTCGGAATGTTGGAAGTGCCGATTGAAAGTGAGAGTGTTGAGAACAAGTCTGAAGCTGTTACGCGGAAAATTCACGGAAATATCGAGTTTCAGAGCGTGAGTTTTTATTACGAATCCGGTCAGTACGTGTTGCGAAATATTAATCTCAAGATTCGTTCTGGGGAAAAAATTGCTATTGTCGGACAAACTGGTTCGGGAAAAAGTACGCTTGTAGATTTGATCCCAAGATTTTACGAGGCGTCCGGCGGCAGAATTTTGATCGATGGCGTTGATGTTCGCGAATATAATCTCAAGAATTTGCGCCGTCAAATCGGAATTGTGCCCCAAGAATGCGTCTTGATGAAAGGGACGTTGGCGTTTAACATTGCGTACGGACTTGAGGACGTGGATTTTTCGCGAATAGTCGAAGCTTGTGAGATTGCTGACATTCGGGAATTTATAGAATCGCTGCCGGAAAAATACGAGACTTTGACAGGTGAACGCGGCGTGACGCTTTCGGGCGGACAGAGACAGAGAATTGCGATTGCGCGTGCGATAATTCGTGATCCGGGTATATTGATTTTGGACGAGGCGACTTCATCGTTGGATTTGGCTGTTGAGCGACAGGTTCAGAAAGCGTTGGATCGTGCTATGACTGGCAGAACTTCACTGATAATTGCGCACAGATTGACGACGGTTCGAGAAGCTGATCGAATCTTGGTCTTGAAGGACGGGAATTTTGTCGAGGAAGGCACTCACGAAGATTTGATGGCAGCGAACGGATTGTATTCGGATTTGTACAGGATGCAGCTGAGTTAGAAAGCCAGTTCGGATTCTATAGAAGGCGAGATTCGAATCGTTCCCGGATTTGTGTAGGTCACAAGAGCCATAGTTCCCGGAACAGAGCGAACATATTTGCGTTCGGTATAATCGACCAAGACAGAATTTGCGGATTTTGCTGTTGAGTGTGAAGCTGCGAGAGACGCTGCGAATTTGAGAATTTCGTTCTGAGAATGTTCGAGTTCATTGCGTGAAATATTCTTGATGATTACGTGAGCACCGGGGACTTCATGAGCGTGCAGCCAAATATCGTCTGAATGAGCCTGCTTGAACGTAACGAATCGATTACCCCGTGCGGAAAGTCCGACTAGAATCGTTACGCCGTTTTTCTCGAAAACTGAGTGCGGAGGAATTTCGCGAGTAGATTTTTTGCCGCGTGATTTATTATTGCGCGTTTCTGAGGGTGTTAGCCATTCGGATAAATCGTTGGCAGCTTTCTGAAATTCGTCCGGATTTTTGATAGAAGCCAGTAATTCGAGTTGTTCGTTTAGTTCAGTTATTGCGAGATTGATTGCGTCGAGATTTTGCGTGATTTCCTGACGTGCAGAAGCGTTGATTTGTGATTTGCGGTATTTCCTGAAATATTTTTCGGCGTTGCGTGAAGCTGAGAGATTCGGATCGAGCGTGATATTTAGCAAATTTCCCTGCCAATCTGTTAAAGCGGCTTCGGTTGAGTAGGGTTTAATCGCGTGAATATTTGCTAGGATTGCTTCACCCTTTTGCCTGAAAATTTCTGCTGATTTGCAATCGTTGAGCTGTTTGAGTAAGCCGTCTTTGTGTCGTTCACGTGATTTTACGGCGCGTTTGAGTTTTGCTGCTATCTCGTTGAGTTTTTTGCTGCGGTATTTTTCCAGCAGCGGATTCAGGACTGCGAATTTTGCTGCGTGAATCGGAGTTTGATTCAGAATTTGTGTTTCGGGAAAATCGTAATCGAAGCGTGTGAGATAATTATTCTTCGTGATAATTCTGGAATCTGTTGACGATAATATTTTCGAGAGCCATTTAGCCGGCGGTAATTCGTCCCAATGAGTTTGTATTAATTTCGCGAGAGGTCTTCCGATGCCTTTGAGATTGAGCAAGTCCTCGTAATTGAGAGAGCGAATCGAATTTGGCTCCAGTCCGTTGAAAATTGGCGGTGTATTATAGAGCTGCCCGGGCAGAATCGTTCGGAATGAATTTTGGTCGGGTGTTGAATGTCTGACGGCTTCCTCGATTTTGTGAGCTTCGTCGAGGATTAGCAAATTTGCTGTTGGTGACGTTGCTTCGAGAACCAGAAAATAATTTACGCCCAAACCTGCCGAAACTCTGCGCTGAATGTGAAACTCGATTATTTTGTCGCGATTGAGTTGTCGAACTGCGAGAATTTCGGATTTAGTGAATCTTGATTTGAGAGCTTCGATTATTGAGGAATGATTTTGCAAGATGTTTTTTAGAGCGGAAATTTCGGATTGATTCGCAATGCAGCACCCCGAAGATTTCGCGTCCCAGGATAATAATAACCAGCTATCACCAGAAATTTTGAGGGCAGCCCAAGTGTCGCCACCCTCGATTCTGGAAATTCTGCACGGCAATGCCTCCTGAAAATCGGAAACAAGCCCTGTAATAAATTCTTGACTTAATGCCATGATTACCTGAACAAATACAAGATCTGATTCTGAACCTGATTCGCTTGAGCCATCATTGAGGCGTTCGTTTGGCTGAGAATTTGCATTTTCGTAAATTCCAGGATTTCTTTCGCCATGTCCGTGTCACGTATTCTGCTGTCCGCACCGGTGAGGGCTTCGGTTTCTGCTGTGAGATTCAACAAGTGATGTTCTAGTCTGTTCTGAGCTGAACCCAATTTCGCCATTTGTAGCGAGACTTGATCAATCGCGCTGTCGATTATTGAGATTGACTTTGAAGCCGTGTCGCGATTCATGACGTTCACTTTGTCAACGCCGAGAGCTTCTGAACGCATGTCGCCGATGTGAATAGCCATGTCCTCACCTTCGTCAGCACCGATTTGCAAGACGGTTGTGTTGTCGGATAAATGCAAAATGCTTTCGGTCGGAGTGACGTCGTTATAAACATAGGTTTTTTGTGCGGAGTCCCAATGTGCAGAAATTCCGCTCATGGCATCGAACGCAATATCGACGTTCGGATCTATTACGTTTGAAACTCGATTGCCGGTGGTCTGATAGTTGCGCGCGATAGTTTCTCCAGTGTGTGCGTCAAATACGCTGACGTTATAAGTTGTCTCTGACGTTTCCTGAATCGTATTGAGAGAAAACGCTTTGAGCAATTCTTCGTTTGAGCTGCTTATGCTGATTTTTCCTGCTGACCCCGGAACTGCTGAATGAAACACGAACGTTCCCGAAACTGATTCGCTCGACCCTGCCGTAAGATTCTGACTTGAGCTTGTGCCTATAAAATCCGCAAAGTGTGACGCGTCATCGACGTATAAAGATTGCCCCAAATCATTCGCAATCGCATCGTTGAATTTCTGAGCAACTTCATCGAGTGTGTCATTCTCGTACAGGACAACTTTCGCAATTTTGCCGTCACCCTGAACGAATGTTATTGCTGTAGGTTCTTCGAGCAGAAATTTACCCTGAGAATCCCAGAATTTGTCAATGTCGCGTAATTTTGTGTCACCGTTTGCAATTTGACTGATTTCAGCCGCATCGAATGACGCAATAGTTTTGGGATTCTGTAATTGTGTTTTGTCGGCAGTCGCGCCCCATTTCGCATTATCGAACGTAATTGCGACATCACCTTCGACAGCTTGACCGGTTTGCGAATCAAGATAGAAATTTCTGAAGTGAACGTCCTGACCGCGTAATTTATCGGCATCGACCGCGTATTTCACGGGATTTGAGCCGGAAGTTGCTGAGTCAATCACGATTGTCTGATCTGGTGTGTCAGTGCCGGAATCCGCAACGACGTTATAAACGAATTTGTCGCCCTTCGAGTAGAGTTTCGCTAAATCAGAATCATTCAGTGACAGGCTGATTGCACCGGAATCTGATTTTGGAACTGACGGATCGAAGCCAACGATTGAAATTTTCGTGGAATTTCCTGCACTCAGGACTATGTTTTCGGCTTTAGCGGTTTTGTTAGTGCCATCGGTTGTGAGAATATCGGCTGTTGCTTTGAGAGTGACGGTTCCGGCTTGTGTATTAACGTCCGTGACTTCGAATAATATGCTAGCGTTGCCGTCGAGATTTGCGGAATCAGTGATTGAGAACGTGATTGAGCCATCGCTGCCAGTAATTGAGCCGTAACTTGAGGGAGTTGCCTGAGCTGCACCGGTTGACAAGCCAGCTTTTTCGAGAGCGAAACTTCCGCCTTCAACTGAGAGTGTCTTGACAGTGCTGCCGTCCGTGCTGTAAGCGACTGCTCTGAAAATTCCATCTGGATCGCCTGCATCAGTTCCGGATGTATCGGTGTTCCAGTATGATTCGAGTTTGTAGCCGCTTTGACCTGCAAGAGCCTGAGATTTTTCCCCGTTGAGTTGCGCCATCAAATCCTGCTGAATCGAACGCATTGTGTCGCCGGTTTTGATTGTGTGTTCAGCGAGAGTGTTTACGCCGTCGGTAATTCTGAGAGTGTTGCCCTCGGAATTTGCTGCGATAATTTCGTTTTCAGTGACAGCCTCATTCATGCTAGATGACGCGCGTGATTCGCTGCCGACCAAACTCGATTGCGAAAGAGATTTTTCGATCCCGAACGAGCTGATTTCAGCCGAAGCACTTGCAGAATCGTCAACTGAACCGGTAATCTTGACGTTGTACGAACCTTCGGGCAATTTGCTAATCTGGACGTCATTAACGCCTGCTTCGTAATCGATTGATTTGTTCGTGAGAGTGTCAGCGTGTTTGATCTTGAATATATCGGTTTTCTGAATGTCAGCTTTTCCCGGAGTTGCCGTGATCTGAATCTTGTAATTTCCCTCAGCAGCTTTTTTCTGACCGAATTGATCTGTCGTGAGCAATCCGCCTTTGATAATTGCTTTGACGTTTTTATTCGTGCTGCTCCAGATTGCCGCGTGTTCGCCGTTTAGAAGCGATTTCCGGTTGAATTGCGTTATTCTGCCGATGCGGTCAATTTCCTCTCGAAGCCCGTTGATCTCTTCCTGAACGTAGGCTCTATCCTGTTGAGTGAACGAATCATTCGAAGCCTGAATTGACAACTCGCGCATTCGCTGCAAAATTGATTGTGTTTGTCCGAGTGCGTTGCTAGCTGTCTGAATCAAGCTTATTCCGTCCTGAGAATTATTTATCGCCTTGTACATTCCGTCGATTCTCGAATGCATGACTTCACTGATTGCAAGTCCCGAAGTGTTATCAAGATCAGCAATTTTGGTCTTGAGACCCGTAGCCATTTTTTCGAGAGAACGCTTCATGCTCAAGTCGTTCTCGTGCATGATTCTCTGAGCCATCAAAGACGGGACATTATGATTGAGAATCATAGACATGTTTTCAAACCCTCCTTAGTGTGAAAATTTATCATCCGTGATATTTATTAATTAATTATTCCAGATAACAGGAGCCAGAATTTTGTGCGAATATTTTTTTCTGACCCCGGTTATTATAATCTATGCTTTCACGTCCAGCCGTTTATCTTTATTCTGACGGATTTTCCGGACAAGATTCACGACTTTATCCTGTGGAATCTTGCGTATAATTTCGCCGCTCTTAGTATTAATAACGCGTATCTGAATCATTTTTGCGTCCTCGATGATTTCGTATTCAAGATGGCGCATCTCAGCAGATTTTTCGAGAATGTCAGCGAATTTCTTGTTCGTGCTATCTTTAGAATCTTCACGTTGAACTTTGTCTTTTAACTTAACTGCTCTCTCAGAGAGATTTTCAAACCGCTGCGGTTCTTGTGTGAGCCTGCCAACAGTTTTTGCCTTTACAACAACTCTTTGCTCAGAAGACGGCTGGGCTGTGGTTTTATCGGGAGCAAATCCCGCACTCATGCCCGATCACCTGCTTCCGTTATGAGTCGAACACCCGAAACACGCGATTATAAAAAAACGGGAAAAAGGAGAAAATCCCCCCTTCCCCCGAAAAAATGCGTGAATTACAAAACTTATGATTCTAACTACTTAACGGGTGATGCGATTTCACTAACGGATCAAGCTCAGGATGTTCTGCGGCTGCTGATTAGCCTGCGCGAGCATTGAGTTACCAGCCTGAAGCATGATATTGAGTTTCGTGAACTCCATCATTTCTTTTGCCATGTCTGCGTCTCTGATTCTGCTCTCTGCAGAGGTCAAGTTCTCGCTCTCAGTGGTCAGGTTGTTGATCGTGTACTCCAATCTGTTCTGGTAGGCACCGAGTTTTGCTCTCTGGGTCGAAACTTTGTCGATCGCGTTGTCGATGATCGTGATTGAGCGTGAAGCCAAATCTCTGTCCATGACGTTGACGGCACTGAGTCCAAGAGCTTCTGAACGCATATCGCCGATGCTGATCGCCATATCTTCGCCCTCGTTTGCACCGATCTGAAGCACTGTCGAGTTGTCTGCGATGTGAAGCGTGGTCTCGGTCTCCTGAGCCTTGTCGTAAACGTAGGTCTTGCGAGTTCCGTCCCATGACGAAGAAATGCCGCTCATTGCGTCGAATTCTACATCAACGTTCTCGTGAATAACGCCGATCATCTTGTTGCCGGTTACGTTCACGTCCTGAGCAATTACGCTGCCAGTATGCGCATCGTAAACGCTGACATTGTACTTGGATTCCGTCGCTGCTTGAAGAGTGTTCAGTGAGAACGCGTTGAGCAAATCCTCATCGTTGCCGCTGATTGAGATACTGCCCGCTGTTCCGGGTACTGCAGAACGGATTACAAATGTGCCTGCAACAGAGTCATTCGTCTGACCAGCGAGATTCTGAGCTGAATACGGTCCTACAAACTCTGCGAAATGGCTGGCATCATCGACATATTCTCCCTGTCCAAGTCCGTTTGCTATTGCGTCGTTTAATTTCTCAGCAACATCTTCGAGAGTATCATAAGCGTAGAGCGTAATATCTGCTGTCTTGCCGTCGCCCTGAACGAGCGTGATCGTCTTAGGATCGTCAAGAAGGAATTTGCCTTGGCTGTCCCAGAATTTGTCAAGGTCGCGAAGTTTTACGTCGCCGGTTGCGGTCTGTCCGATGTAGGAAGCATTGAACGTTGAAATAATAGCTGCATTCGCTGCGTTCGAGTTAAGAGTTACATCGAAATCATCGTTAAGCGTAAGGATAACGTCGCCCTCAATTACGTCACCGGTGTTCTCATTCAAGTAGTAATTCTTGAAGTGAATGTCCTTGTTCGTAACTTTCTGAGATTCCAAGTCAAATTTCACGGGGTTGAGTGTTGCACCTTTGCCCCAGCTCTCGTCCCAGTTCGGGTTAAGGCTGCCGTCGATTACAACTGTCTGATCGATCGCACTGTTGCCATCGCCACTGTTTATGCTAGCCGCGTCGTTCACGTTGACTACAAATTTGTCGCCCTTGCTGTACATCTTGGCGAAGTCGAAATTGGCGAGTTGAAGCTGAAGAGCCGCTGTGCCAGGAGTAGGAGTAGCCGGATCATTCCAGCCGATTACTGTAACGTCGGTCGTATTACTAGAATCAAGAACGATATTTTCCTGAGTATTGACTTTGTTCACGCCGTCCGTTGTAAGAATATTGGCTGATGCCTTCAACGTAACTGTACCAGCAGTCGTGTTAACATCTGTGACCTCGAACAAAATGCTTGCGTTTCCTTCGATGTTCGTACCAGTGAGAGCCATTGTAATTCCAGGATTGGAAACACTTCCGTTTTCACTTGTTGCAGCTCCGTCAATTGTAACCGGGGTTCCGCTTGATGGTCCCTGAGCAGGCGTACCAGCATCGATGTCCGCCGTGGAGTTCGACCCTTGAAGAGCGAGAGTTTTCACTGTTTCGCCGTCAGTACGATAAGCAACAACTCTGAACACACCGCCGGCAGCCCCGCTATCGTTACCGGTATTATCATTCCAGTAAGCATCAAGTTTGTAGCCAGCCTGTCCAGCGATTGCCTGAGCTTTTTCGCCGTTGATCTGAGCCATCAAGTCTTCCTGAATACTTCTCTGAGTATCGCCAGCGACGATCTGGTGTCTAGCAAGTTCGTTAGAACCGTCAGTGATCGAAACGAAATCAGTTCCTGCAGTGATAAGGGCGTCAACCTGAGTCTGAGTGAGAGCTGCATTCATGGCGTCATCAGTACGATTAGTACCGCCGATGATACTGGACTGGCTGAGTGAGTGATCTACACCAAATTCGCCCGTAAGGTTGACTTGAGCAGCGTCAGCACTACCTGTAACGCTTACTGTCCATGAACCTGCAGGAAGATTATCAATCTGAACATCTTCAACACCGTATGCTGTATTAACGACTTTGTTGGTCATTACGTTGGGGTGCTTAATCTTCATGATGTCGCTCTTCTGGACTTCAGCTTTGCCCGGATCGGCTGTAATCTTGATCTTGTAGTTGCCCTCAACGGACTTTTTCTGACCGAACTGATCGACTTCACGAAGGCTGCCCCTGATGATGGCTTTTGTGCCGGAATCGCTGCTGCTCCAAAGTGCTGAAGCGTCGCCGTTGAGCAATTTTTTCGTGTTGAACTGAGTTGTGTTGCCTACGCGGGTAATTTCCTCACGGAGCTGGTCTACTTCTTCCTGGATATAGCTTCTGTCCTGCTGGGTAAGAGTGTCGTTAGCTGCCTGAACGGAAAGTTCGCGCATTCTCTGAAGCATTGAGTGAGTTTCGCTGAGAGCGCCTTCAGCCGTCTGGATCAAGCTTACGCCGTCTTCTGCATTGCTGACAGCTCTGTCAAGACCGTTGATCTGAGCGCGCATTTTCTCGGAAATAGCGAGACCTGCTGCGTCATCTGCTGCGGAGTTGATTCTGAGACCGCTTGAGAGTTTTGCGATCGACTTCTGCAGAGCGTTGCTCGTTGAATTAACGATGTTATAACTCTGGAGAGCCGGAATATTGTGTTGAATTACCATTGACATGGTTGTGAACCTCCTTGTTAGATTAAGATTAGAATGTTAATTAATCTTGCCCTTTGCCATCCGTGGGTAAGGGATAAATAATAATAATTTTTCCGTAGCTTGAAGCCAGACTGATCGGGTCTAGGACTGGAAGCCTGCCTGCTGTTAATGCTCAAAAGCTTTCCGTTTGGCTAATTTGACATCGAGACGCTCGCGCCCGCCTTGAAGTGAAATCGCGTTGACGGAAAATCTGCTAGATCGCACGAACAGCTACCGCCTTGTTAAAAACCTTTTATACCTTCCGCGAAAAGGTTTGACTTTATCTTAATCCGAGAAAATTTCCCGGTAAGATGCAAAATTTAATAAGAAATCACCGTGTTGCAATATTTCTTTTATTCACGAATATTTTCGGAGACAAGTTCACGCAACTTTAGCGAAACCAGAAAATTTTTCCGCAGAAATTTCCCGTATCACAAAAAAGTCCACAAGAATTATTTTCCTGATGATTTTTCGCCCGAGTTTTTGCCGTCAGCGGAATAATTCCGAATGAGTGCCTGCGTCGAAAAACACGATATGATTTTTCGTGGAGTTCAGCTTATAAATGAGTAAAAAGTCCCCACCGATGTGGCATTCTCTAAGTTCTTCATATTTGCCGTGAAGTTGGTGATCTTTCCATTTCGGCTCTAATGGTGCATCGTTCGCTATGAGCAACAGCATAACTTCTTTCAATTCGTTCATGTCGTATCGTGCTGAACGTGACAAATTTTCCCACGATTTTTTGAATAAATTGGAGTACTCCGACGTTCTTGGTAAAACTGTATATCGTTTATTTCGGATTATTTTCTTAGACATTGCTGTATTCTTCTGCGAAGTATTTTTTCATGAATTCTTCGTGAGCTCGCATGAGTGCGTCGCCTTCTTCCATTGCGATTCTCATTCTCTCAGTTGGTTCGTATTGACTCTCGTCATCAAGCGGATAGCCGCTGTAAATATAATTCTTGCGATTTTTTCTGCGTGCGACTTTTGACTTTGAGATTTTGCGTTTGAGAGCTAATTGCATTTGCTTTGTAATATACATTACCGTAAAATCCTCCCTGAAAAAATTTTTCGTGATATATGCGATATATGCAAAGAGAGGAGGTCACGTATTCGCGCAAACTCCTCTCTTTCCTGAAACTTAAACTGGCAGCTATCTGCTCTCCCATGTGTACCCCACATAGTACCATCGACGCGGGCAGGCTTAACTGCCGGGTTCGGCATGGATCCGGGTGTTTCCCTGCTGCTTTGCCACCAGAAATTTATATAATCCCTGTGCTTCTCACAACCAAACAAACTACAAATTCTTGATGAAACTCAGATTAAGATTTTGATATTTAGTATCGGCAAGCTCAACGCCTCGCAACGCTTACACTTCCGACCTATCTAACTGCTTGTCTTACAGTTTTCTTCTTGTGTTTGCACACAAAAGGTATCTCGTCTTGGAGCAGGTTTCCCACTTAGATGCTTTCAGCGGTTATCCTTTCCGAACATAGCTGTCCGGCTTATGCAGTTGGCACTACAACCGGTACACCAGCGGTTCGTCCATTCTGGTCCTCTCGTACTAGGAACAGCTCTCCTCAAATACCTTACGCCCATGGTGGATAGGGACCGAACTGTCTCACGACGTTCTAAACCCAGCTCACG
>CALEPX010000046.1 GCA_937911045.1 uncultured Fretibacterium sp.
TCAAGTCGAAAGATTCTAGCGCGAATATTTACTCACAAAAAAGCTCCCTGCCTAAAATCAGACGGGGAGTTTTTTGCAGGCTGTATAAAAATCGACGGTCACGTTTCAACCGCCGATTCCTAGCATTAACTTAACTCAAAATTTTCCCGGAATTATCCCCAAAGTTCCCGCAAAAATTTCACGGATTTCGCTGCGTCCTCGTCAAGCTGCTTATCAGTCGCACCGTTCGAAATATCGCGCCACACACGAATATCAGTGCCAACAGTTCCGCCCATTCTGACAAACGGTTCCATTACAGCGTCACCGGTGTAATTTATCGCGTGCAATGCGTCGCCAATTTCGCGCCAGGGCATTCTCCCTCCGGCAAACGGCGGTCTTCTGTTAGGTTCTCCTAAATGGAAATGACCTAACTTATCGCCGGCAAGTTTGATCGCTTCCGTGAAAGAATCTTCTTCGATGTTCATGTGAAACACGTCGAGCATGATTTTCACGTTCGGTTTATCAACTTTCGTAACAAAATCCAGAGCTTCAGCGCAAGTGTTCAGCAAGTATCCTTCGAAACGATTCAAAACTTCCATTCCGAGCGTAATATCATAACCTGCAGCCATATCAGCTAAGTCTCGCATGTTCGCAATACTTCGCTTCAAATCCCCGGGCTTGTCAATCGGCTGAGTATAATCAACCGGCCAATATGAGTACAATCCGCCGCCAATTTTTTTCACACCGGTTGTCTTCATTTTCTTGAACATGGCTTCATACTTGTCAAACGCTGCTTTCACGACTGACGCATCACTCGACGCTATATCATGCGCTTTGTCCGGTCCATAACCGCCCGTCAATCTGATTCCCGATTCTTCAGCCGTATTCTTGAGCTTTGTCAAATATTCGTCGTCCATGCTCAGAATATTATGGCAGCCGATTTCGAGAATATCGAAACCTAAATCCTTCACTTTCTTAACGTATGGAATGAAATCTGCTGTCCATTCCTGTTCCCAATAAGCGTAATAAATTCCGTACTTCATGCTTCAAATTCCTCCTGCAAAATTCTAAAATTAACGTCTTCTTTGCTTTATCCTGTAAAACTTATACGTCATGAATCCCAGTAATAATAATCCGTACAACGCTTGTCTGTAGTAATTATTAATCCATGGGATCGTGTTCAAGTAAGCCGAAATTACTTGCAAAACTATTACAGCCGTAGCAACTCCCGGAATTTCTCCGGCTCCTCCGTTAGGATCACAGCCTCCCAAAACCGCAATCAAGATCGTCATCATTACGTAGCTGCTGCCAAAATCCGCCTTAACTGAAGCGACTCTCGACAAACTTATCAAGCCCGCAATCGCCGATAATAATCCCGAAATCATGTACGCAAGTGTTATGATTCTCACGTTGTTGATTCCTGAGAATAACGACGCTTTCGGATTAACGCCGACTAAATGCAATCTTCGCCCGAACGCACTTTTACCCACCATTATAGACAGGATTATCGCTGCAGCCAAAAATATTACAAATGGCAGCGGCACTACTCCGAATACCATTGTTGACGCAAATTTCTTGAACTGGGAAATTACGGTTATAGATTTTCCGTTCGATAACACGATCGTTATCCCGTAAAATAATTCATACGTACCCAACGTCGCTAACATCGGCGGAACTTTCACGACTGAAACCAAAAATCCGTTAAGACCTCCGCAAAGTAATCCGATTAATAACGCAACTGCACACGCGACCAAAATTCCGGAAATTTCACCGTGCGGCGCGATACTTTTCATGATTAATGCTGCTGAAGCTCCGGATAAATTCGCGATATATACCGTCGATAAATCAATTCCGCCAGTTATCATAGCGAGAGATAATCCCATCGCCATCAAGCCGTATTCAGTTAATTGCTTGCCTATAGTCTGGAAATTCAACACGCTCATGAACGCCGAGCCTCGTGTCACTCCGGCAAATATCAGGAGGACTGCAAGTATTATCAACATTCTCAAGAAATCACTGTTAATTCTGCTTTTTCTCATAATAATTTCAAACCTCCCGAACATTACTCTGAATCAAATTTCGATACAGTACGCATTGATCTGGTCGCTTGAATCGCTGCTATCGAAGCTCCGAGAATTATTATTATCCCGAGAAATACGTTCTGATAATAAACCGACACTCCGACCATCGTCAGCGAGTTCGACACCATTCCGAGCAAAAACGTTCCCAAGAAACAGCCAAGCAGCGAACCATGACCGCCAGTTAATCTAACGCCACCCAAAACTATCGCGGCTATAACTATCATTTCTCCGCCGTAATATTCCATCGGTGAACAGTTACGGCACATGCAAGCATAACAAATTCCGCCAATAACTGCAATCAATCCGTTCACAACGAAAACACCAAATCTTATCTGATCAACTTTGAACCCCGCTCGTCTAGCCGAAATTTCATCACCGCCAATCGCATAAATCGCGCGCCCTATCATCGTATGATTCAAAACCAGATACGCAAGAATATACAGCACGATCATTACGACAAATGCACCGTGTAACGAAGCTCCTAATCCGGTTTGCGCACTCGTCACACGCAAAATATTCCAGTTCGCAAACGCTAAGAACGGCTCAGGCACGTTTATTCGCACTCCCTTCAACGCTCCGAAAGCAATTCCGTAACAAATTGATGAAGTCGATAACGTTACGATCAGCGAGTTAAAATGAAATTTCACGATGAAAAATCCGTTTATGCAGCCGCAAATCGCTCCGATTAATAACGCAATCAGCACTAAAACAATTACCGGCAAATTTGTCGTCTCACCAAGCTTGAATATCACATACGTACTCATGCCCGCAATCATCGGGAAAGAAACATCTGCTCCGGTACTCACAAACGCAAACATCGCACACAGCGCGTAAATCGCATTCACAATTATCGCCCGGAACAAGTCAACCAAATTATTCACCGCGAAAAACATGCCGGACGAAATTTGTATGAACGCAGCTAATATTACGATTATTAACGCTACGTAGAACTCATTTTTGCCGAAAATTCTTCTCAAAGTCTTATTCACGAAACCTCGCCTCCCTCACATTATTGCTTTCGTCAAATTCTCGACGCTCAAATCTGATTTCGAAATTTCTCCGGTCATAGTTCCTCCGCGCATAACAATCGTTCGGTCACATAATCTCACAACTTCAGCCAAGTCATCAGACGCAACTACAACAGCCATTCCGTTCGACGCAAGATCTCGTAACAACTGGTAAATATCATACTTAGCACCAATATCAACGCCAACTGTCGGACCATTCAAAATCAGAACTTTCGGATGTGTCGAGAGCCATTTCGCGAGAGCAACTTTCTGCTGATTTCCGCCGGATAAAGTCTGAACCGGTAACAAATGATCATCTGTCTTGACGTGAATCTCCTGAACCCATTCCGAAGAATTTTTTTCCTGAGCGTCCGTGTCGAGTAATGCTTTTTTCGTGAACTCCGCGTAATTCACAAGCGTGATATTTTCCATGATTGAGATCGGCAAGAATAATCCTTCGGTCAAACGATCTTCCGGAACTAATGCGATCCCGTTATTAATCGCGTCATTAACAGAATGAATCTTTATCTCATTGCCGTCACGTTTGATTGCGCCGCCAGTTGCACGAGTGATCCCGAAAATTGTGTTGCATAATTCGCTGCGACCTGAACCAAGCTGTCCGGTGATTCCCAAAATTTCGCCGTGTTGAACTGAGAACGAAACATTCCTGAAGCCTGCGCCGGATAAATTTTCGACTTCGAGTGCTGGCTTTGAATCGCGCTTGATCCGTAAATCTGCGTTCGAGTCATTAGCCATGCTTATATCGCGACCGGTCATATAGTGCGTAAAATCTTCCTCGCTGAGACTTTTCATGTCGCCTGTGAAAACCGCTTCTCCGGATCTCATAATCGTAATCGAATCCGAAATTTCGTACATTTCGTCTAATTTGTGCGAGACGAACAACACCGTCATTCCGTTTTCTTTCAAGCCGCGGATTAACTCGAATAATCTGTCAACTTCTTTGCGTGTTAGAGCTGTCGTAGGCTCGTCAAGAATCAGGAAATTTGCTTTTGCGTACAATGCTCGTGCGATTGCTATCAACTGTTTTGAAGCAACGGGTAATTGCTCAACTCGAACATCAAGATCTAAATCGAGATTCAGCGTCTCCATAACTTTTTTCGCAATTTCACGCTGCTGTTTGTGATTGTATATTTTAGTTTTGTGAGACAGAACTGTATTTATCGCCAAATTCTCTTGAACCGTCAAATTCGGAAATACCGACAGATCCTGATATATTACCTGAATGCCCAAATCAATCGACAAAACCGGACTCAGGGAATCATAAACTTTGCCGTTAAATTCAATCGTGCCGGAATCCTGTGGCTGAAATCCTGAGATAGCTTTTATGATCGTAGATTTTCCGCAGCCATTCTCGCCGGCTAAACAATGAACTTCTCCGCGTTTAACCCGCAAGTCAACATTATTCAGAGCGTGAACTCCGCCGAAAGATTTGTTGATGCCCTTGCAATTCAAAATGTAATCTTCCAAAAGTGAAGCCTCCCTTCTTAAAAACAAAACCGCCGTCCGAGAAAATTTCTTAACTCAAACGGCGACTGTGTGTGTAGGTTGTTGTTACATAATGTTTATCAAATTCCGCTCCCGTTTAGAACAATGAGTCCACGTTCTCAGCTGTTCCGATGCAAGGAGCATTTCCGATTAAGCAATTATTATCGCCGAGAATCAAATTCACGGATTCATAACCGGGTGCAGCACCGTTTGACGACAAATCCGAACCCTGTCCAACCGGAACGCCCGTCAAAATTTTGTACGCGGTCTCGCACGCAACGTAGCCGGAAAGCGCAGGATCCCATGTCGTAACGCTGTAAATCGCGCCGTCCTTTAATTCTCTGGCATACGATGACGGAACACCAGCTGCAACGATCTTGACTTTGCCTTTCAAACCCATTTCTTCAATAGCCTGAGCAATTCCGCCCGCATCCGTTGAACAATGGCAAATGAATCCAGCAAGTCCCGGATTACTCTTGAGAATCTGTTTCGCCTGCTCGTAAGCTACTGTCGTTGATTCCTGTGATTCACAAGTTGGCAATTCGTCATTCAATAAAACTAATTCAGGATAAGTCTTCTTGATATATTCCTGCTCGAATTTCGCGTACTCCATGTGAGTGATCGATGTCGTGTAACCAACCATGATCGCGTAAGTTCCTTTTTTGCCAACGGCCTCAGCAAGTGCATCAGCCATAGCCTGACCGTATTGTGATGCGTTGAATGCTTCAGTGTCATAGAGACAATTCACAAGATTCGAAGCTTCATGACCGATTACAACGATCCCGTTTGCCAAAGCCGTTCCGAGTGATTCTTCGAGCGCGCTTGCGTCATTGGGAACTACGATTATTGCGTCATAATTCTGAGTTAATAACGAATCGATGATTTCCAACTGTGAAGCTGCGTCTGTCGTTGCCGGGAATTGAACTTTTGCGTCAACACCGTAATCAGCAGCAAATTTCGTAACGCCTTCTTCCAAACGTGAAAACCATTCCGCAACACCCTTAACGATTACAGCCATTTTGAACTCATTCGGAGCTTTCTTCGAGACAAAATTTCCCGGTTCGTAGCCGTTCATGACTTTGTAGCCAGCGGGTAATTCTGCGAGAGCCGCTGCACTGAATGCGAACAAAATCGTAAGAGCTAATAAAACTGACAAAAACTTTTTCATAACTTGCCTCCGTACAATTAAAAATTTTCTTGCAATTAAATTTTACAATATAGAACATACTTTTCACAATGTGAGCTTTACGCAAATTTTTTCACGCGCACGAAATTTTTATTCACTCTGTAATATGATTTGACAAAAATGTTTAATGCAATTACAATACACGCCGAAATTTCAAATATTATTTAACGGGAGAGTAAATCGAATCTTGAGAAAAATTTTCATCGATGGCAGTGCAGGAACTACAGGTCTACAAATCCACGAACGCTTGAGAAAACGCAGCGATATTTTGTTGCAGACTCTCGACGAATCACAACGCAAAGATCCAGTTGCGCGCAAAAAAATCATGAACGCTTCGGATATAGTGTTCTTGTGTTTACCTGATCAGGCAGCAATCGAGGCAGCAAATCTCGTCGAAAATGATTCAACTGTCATAATCGATACGTCAACTGCTCACAGAACTTCTGAGAATTGGGTCTACGGATTGCCGGAAATTTCTGGACAACGCGAACGAATCAAATCTGCGAAACGAATTGCAAACCCGGGTTGTCATGCTACGGGCGTAATTGTGTTAATTGCTCCGTTAATCGAGAGAAATATTCTGGCACGCGACGCTGAATTATCATGTTTTTCAATCACGGGTTATTCCGGCGGCGGCAAGAAAATGATAGCTGAGTACGAATCCGAAAACCGAAATCCATTGCTCAATGCTCCGAGACTGTACGCTGCAAATCAGAATCACAAACACTTGCCCGAAATCGTGAAAATTTCCGGACTGATTCATGCGCCAATTTTTTGCCCGGTTGTAGCTCCGTTCTATTCGGGAATGGAAGTTGTCGTGCAGGTTCATGCTTCGGATTTAGCTGGTGATATTGACGCGCTCAAGAAAGTTTACGAGACATATTATCAAGACGGCGTGATAAAATTTTCCGGCGATGATGCTTCGGAGAACGGTTTTTACTCAGCGGCGAAATTCTCAGGACGCGACGATTTGCAAATAACCGTAACTGGCAATGATGAGCGAGTGTTATTAATCGCACGGTTCGATAATCTGGGTAAAGGTGCTTCGGGTGCGGCTGTCCAGAACATGAATCTCGTCTTGGGAATCGATGAAACAGAAAGCTTAATTTGCTAATTAATACACGAAAGGAATGTTGATTTTGAATCTGAAATTTACGAACGTTGACGGCGGAGTTTGTGCTTCGAAGAATTTTCTGGCGTCGGGCATTCATTGCGGTATCAGAAAGAATCGCGTCAAGAATGATTTGGCTATGATTTACTCGAAGACTGAGTGTTCAGCAGCAGCAGTCTACACACGAAATCTCGTTAAGGGCGCGCCTCTGACCGTCACGAAAAATAATCTGCAACTCTCAAACGGTCACGCTCAAGCCGTAATCTGCAACTCAGGGAACGCGAATACCTGCAACGCTAACGGGATCGAAATCGCTAATCAAATGTGCGAACTTGTCGCGAAAAACCTGAATATCAAATCCGAAAACGTAATCGTAGCTTCAACCGGCGTAATCGGACAACCGTTGAATATTCAGCCAATCGCAGCCGGAATCCCTGAACTTGTGAAGAAACTCGCGCATGATCAGAAATCCAGCGATGAAGCTTGTGAAGGAATCATGACAACTGACACGCGCAAGAAAGAAGTTGCAATCGAATTTGAACTTGACGGCAAAATTTGCAGAATGGGCGCAATTTCCAAAGGCAGCGGAATGATTCACCCGAATATGGCGACGATGTTGGTATTTGTGACGACGGACGTTGCGATTAAATCCGAATTTTTGCATAGTGCGTTGAGTTCGACAGTTATTGACACGTTCAACATGATGAGCATTGACGGCGACACTTCCACGAATGATATGCTCTCGATTTTGGCTAACGGTTCGGCAGGTAATTCCGAGATAAATTCTGAGGGCGAAAATTTCGAGATATTCAAAGCCGCGTTGAATCACGTCTGCTCTGAGTTGTGCCGAAAAATGGCTGCTGATGGCGAGGGTGCGACGAAATTACTCGAATGCAAAGTTATCGGAGCGCGCGAAAAATCCGTTGCTCGAATCGTTGCGAAAAGCGTAATTTGCTCGAACTTGTTCAAAGCTGCGATGTTCGGAGCTGATGCGAATTGGGGACGAGTGTTGTGCGCGATCGGCTACAGTGGAGCGGACGTTGACGTTGCGAAAATTGACGTTGAATTTGCGAGTGATGCCGGGAAAATTCCGGTTTGCAAGAACGGTGCAGGAATAGATTTCTCCGAGGAACTTGCGAAAGAGATTTTGCTAAGACCGGAGATCAACATAAACATCAATCTCAATGACGGCGAATTTGACGCGACGGCTTGGGGTTGTGACTTGACGTATGATTACGTGAAAATTAACGGGGATTACAGGACGTAATATCATGACAAATTTCTCGAATTTTGAACGGGCGGAAGTTCTCGTTCAGGCGTTACCGTATATAAAGAAATATTGGGGCAAAACTGTTGTCGTGAAATACGGCGGCAATGCGATGATAAATCCAGAATTAAAACAGCAGGTTATGCAGGATATAGTCTTGTTGTGGCTTGTCGGCGTTAGAGTAGTTCTGGTTCACGGCGGCGGTCCTGAGATGAGTGATTTGATGTCGCGTCTTGGAAAGAAAGCTGAATTTGTGAACGGATTGCGAGTTACGGATTCTGAGACTGTTGAGATTGCCGAGATGGTCTTGGCTGGGAAGATAAACAAATCTCTGGTGAATTTGCTCGAAATTACAGGAGCGCGCGCGGTTGGAATTTCCGGAATCGATGACAGACTAATCGAAGCTGAGATCAAGAATCGTGATTTAGGCTTTGTCGGTGAAGTCAGGAAAGTGAACGTGAATTTGATCGACGATTTGCTCGAACGCGGATATATTCCGGTAATCTCGACGATTGGCAGCAGTCCTAAAGGCGAAATTCTGAATATTAACGGCGATATTGCGGCTGCGTGTATTGCTGGAGCGTTGCGTGCTAAAAGATTAATAATCCTGACTGACATTGCTGGGATTTTGCGTGACCCGAAAGATCCTGCGACTTTGATTCCGGAATTGACGGTCTCAGAGGCGGAGAATTTGACGCAAAGCGGTGTGATTTCCGGTGGAATGTTGCCCAAGACTGAGTGTTGCGTTCGTGCGATTAACGAGGGTGTTGAGAAAGTGATAATTATGGACGGTCGTGTGCCGCATTCGATTCTGATTGAGCTTTTGACGAATGAAGGCGCAGGCACGATGTTCAAGCGAGGGAATTAATATGAGTGCGAAACAAGATTTGGCGGTAGAATTGAAGAATCGTACGGGTGACGCGCATTATAATTGCTGTCAGGCTGTGGCGTGCGTGTTCGCTGATGAAGTCGGACTCGATTCGGACGTGCTGCGGAAATTAGGTGCAGGTTTTGGTTTAGGAATGGGCTGCATGGAGGGAACTTGTGGCGCGTTGTGTGGCGCGGAAATGATTCTTGGGTTGCGAAAATACAACGGGAAAGCGATTCGAAATGATGCTGCGGATCTTCACAGGAAATTCGTTGAGAAGTGCGGTGCGTCAATCTGCAAAGAAATCAAAGGCGTCGCTACGAAAAAAATTTTGTGCAGCTGCGATGATTGTGTGAGAAATGCGGTCGAGATTCTGGAACAGGAAATCATGATCTGACAAATTTGAAGGGGAAACTTGAAGATGAGAAAAATTTTTAGAACTGTCGTGTTGTTGATTGTGTCGTCGGGTTTCGGAGCGGCATTGATATTCTTGCGTACTGGTGAGAGCAGCGTAGGTTTTGAGCCAAATCTTGGAGCGTTATCGTGAAGTTCTTGCTTCAAACCGGAGCAGACCAGAAGATTATCCCGAAGAAGATTTCTACGCTCTTGATTGCGCCCGAAATAATCCCAAACTCGCAAATACTCAAGCTCTGAAAATTCTTGAGAACGTCACGAAACGTGCGCCTCGAAAACCCGATTTCTTACCCAACGCCTATATTTCAGGCAATGGTTCTTAATCAAAACTGAGGACGGGATTACTGGTTGGGTTTTTGCGAAATATTTGCGCTTCGGAACATACAAAGCGAAATGATTCAGGAAAATTTCACAGGCTGATTACTCGTTCACAGCCGGAAATCTCGTAAAATATCTCGTCGAGTTCAGCAATAATTCCAGCACCGACAGTCTCAGTTATTCCGAAAGTGTCGCTGCAAAGTCCGGATACAAGTATTCGCGTATGATTGCGTTCGAGAAATTTCAGCGTGTCACATGATGACGTGTTATATAGCGCAAGTTTTACGGCCTCGTTTAATAACACGATCAGATCAGGTTTGTGATCGAGTTTAGCGATTGATTGCAAGCTGCGATTCAGAAATGTTAATCCGAAATTTTTGTTTCGAGAGAAATTCGTGTTCGAAAATATGTAAGCAGTTCGGAATTTTGCTGGGGAGATTTGCGATTCGATTTTTGAGACTGGGATTTGTTCGGATTCTGATTCTGATTCTGATTCGAAATCGTAATCTGAGATTGGAATCTGTTCGGACTTGAGAATTTCGGCTTTTTCTGGCTCGTCGTTGTCTGAGTTATATGGATTTGTCGCGGAATTTTCACGGGTTGCGATTAAGAGAATTTTCCCTTCGTCATCGGTGATTTCTACGCTGTAATTTGCGTTTTCGAGAATATGTTTCAGTTCACTGGCTATGACCGGGCTTTCTGATGTAACGTTCAGACTGTCCGGATTATTTTTGAGATTCTTCCTGAGCAATTCGTTTGCGTCGCGTGAATTTAGACCTGTTGTGTTAATATCGTTCATGATTGATAATTTTCTCCGAGTGATTTTCGCGTTAAAAAATTTCCGAACCTATTATAATTTAAATCCACGCAAAGCGTAAACGGACTCTCCACTTATGCGACAAACTCCAGTGATATAAAACACTTTGAGAAATAAAATTACCGGAAAAATAACGACCGTTCTGTAAAATTATTTTTTATGCTTTTATATCAGATTTCGTTTTTGATTTCAAGCCATTTTAATATAAAATAAAACGAACTTTACCATTTTAGGAGAAATACACACGATTAAGGACAGGAGTTTTGCATGTATATTTTTTCTGGAGATCGGATTTTGCTGCGAGAGAATGCGATTGATATTTCGGAATCAGAATCAGATTTGCGAATTGCGCGTGAGAATGTGATTCTTGATTCACGGGACTTGCCGGCGAATTGGCAAAAGCTGAATCATTGGCTCGATGTGAAGAAGCTTGAGAATTGCGAGTTGATAAGTCTGCGTGAAGTTTGGCACAGATTTGGTCAGGAGAATTTTCTGAGAGTGTCAGGTTCGTGGCAGTTTGCGAACTGGTTTCGTACGGCGAAGTATTGCTCTCATTGTGGCGGCGAATTGCGTGCGAGTGACTCGGATTACGGGCGTAAATGCGAATCTTGCGGCAAAGTTTTTTACACACAGATTTCACCGGCTATAATCGTGGCGATAGTTCGTGACGGGAAATTGCTTTTGGCACATAATGCGATGTTTTCGAATCACAGATTTAGCATCATTGCGGGATTTGTCGAACCTGGCGAGACGCTTGAGATGGCGGTTTGTCGTGAAATTGCTGAGGAAGTGAATCTGCGCGTGAAGAACGTGAAGTATTTCGGCAGTCAATCATGGCCTTTCCCGAACTCGCTAATGCTGGGATTTACGGCTGAATGGCAATCCGGAGAAATTCGTCCCGATGGCGTTGAGATTGTCGAGGCAGATTGGTTCGACAAGGACGCGATCCGAAAGCTGAATATTCCCGACGAGGCTAGCATTGCGCGGAAATTAATCGAGAATTTTATTGCGAATAATTAATCAGGAGGCTGACACTATGGAGCAAATTAATATTAATTACGAAGCGTTGGAAAAGTTGAAGAGCGATATTGAATGCAAAACCGGATTCAGATTCGTGAAAATCGGCGATGGCGTTGCGGTAAGTGAGCTTGAATTACACGAGGAACATTTCAATCCATATGGCATTCCTTACGGCGGAGTATTATTCACGATGGCTGATGATACGTCCGGAGTTGCGTTTCTCAGTGCTGGCGGAAACGGCGTAACGGTGAATGGACACGTTGATTATTTGCGAGGCGCGCGTAATGCTCAGAAATTGATTTGTACAGCGAAAGTCCGCAAAGCTGGCAAGAGAATATTTTATATCGACGCGGACATTGTGAACGAGAAAGATTTAGACCTGTGCAGATTCAAATTCGTGTTTATAAATCTTGAATCATAGCTTGTGATTTTCACAGGATATTCACAGATTCAGAATAGAATTTTCTGCGTAATAATTTTTTGGGAGGTGTTGGAAAATTTTTATGCGTAGAATTTTTGCAGTCTTGTTGCTCGTGATGTTGAGTTCGTTGAGTTCGTCGGCATTCGGGCAGGAATATCAGGAATTATCGATTCAGGAATGTTTGCGCCTTGCACTTGAAAATCATCCGTCGATTAAGCGCACTAAGGGAGCGACTCGTGTTTCACTGGCACAGCTTGAGTCATTGAAAGTAAATGATCGCGTCACGGTGAATCTGACAGGTTCAGCACGCCACACCGGCGATTACGAATACTGGGATAATAACTCGAACACGGAATCAATCGCGTTGAATGCGTCGAAATTGCTTTACGATAATTCTCAGAACAAGATTCGCAAACAAATGCAGAATAATTCGATTCAGGGCGCGTTACAGACCGAGAAACAAACTCAAATCACCGTCGCTGCGAATGCTAAACGTGCGTATTATGATCTCGTGCTGAAATTGCTGAATCGTGATGTTGAACGCGAGAAATTGCTGAATCTCGAAGAACATTTGAAGACTGCGCAGGGTTCGTACGAAGTTGGCAACAGTTCGTTCATAGACGTGACTAAGGCTCAGGCGGATTTAGCGAGTGCGAGAGTTTCGCTGCTGAAGGCTGAGAATGATATTCTGCTCTCTCAGGAAGCTTTGAAGGTCGCGATCGGCAAAGATTTCGCAGTGCCGTTAAATCTGAGATTATCGACGGAATTATTGCTGCCAAAACTCGATGATAATCTGGAAAATTTAATCGCGATTGCTTTATCAGATCGTCCGGATTTCCGAAAATTGCAATTCGACGCAAAAGCTAATGAACTCGCAATCAAATCCGCAGCCAGAGCAAATTCGCCGACATTGACGGGTTCAGCGGGCACGAGTTACACGCATACAGAAGGCTCAGGTTCACGCGGAGAATATACGCTCGGATTAAGCCTGAACGTTCCGATTGTTGACGGCGGAGCAACTGAAGCAGCTATTGAGAGTGCAAGAGGACAGCTTGACCAGACGAACGCCGAAATCGAAAGTTTGCGCCAGAGTTTGACACACGAAGTCAGAACAGCAGCATTATCTCTCATGAATGCAACTGAACGCGCCTCATCAAGCCAAGCCAGCGTGAAATATGCCGAGGAAAGTTTGGAACTTGCTCAGGGTCGTTACGAAGTCGGAGTTGGGAATTTTCTCGAATTGAGTGACGCGGTTTCGACACTTGCGTCATCACGTTACGCGTATTATCAGGCGTTATTCGATGCGCAGACAGCTCGTGCGGATTTGGACGAAGCTCTGGGACATTTGCCGCCGGAATTTGGGGAGTGATTGATAATGAGTAATTACGATTTGCACTTACACACGACAGCTTCAGACGGGACGGATTCGCCGGAGAATTTGCTGCGAAAGATTCGCGAACTTGGTATACGCAAATTTGCCGTAACGGATCATGATACGATTGCAGGAGCGTTGAAGTTGCGTGGTGTTGAGGGATTTGTTTTTGGCATTGAGTTTTCGTGTCTGTACACGCATAATCGGATTCATGTTCTGGGATTGGGCGTTGATCCGGATAATGCGAATTTTGTCGAAGCGTTGCGATTGGGCGATGAGTTGCGTCACGAGAAATTTGTGAAGCGTGTGAAATTTTTGCGCGAGAAGTTCGGATTTGATATAACGGATTCGGATTTTGAAGAGCTGTCGAATATTCCCGGAGTTGGCAAGCCGCATTTGGCGAATTTGCTTGTCCGGAAGAATTACGCGTCAAATCGTTCGGAGGCTATGCGGAAATTCATAGACAAGTGCCATACTCGCGAATATAGTCTTGAGGCAAAATTCGTGATTAATGCGATCTTGAAATCCGGCGGCATTCCTGTTTGGGCGCATCCGTTGGGTGGTGAGGGCGAGAGTGAATCGCCGCGTGAAGTTTTTGAGGCTGAGTTTGCAAGAATGCTCTCGTATGGATTGCGCGGACTTGAGTGTTATTACTCGAAATACGATTTTGCGACGTGCGGCGAACTTGCGAAGATTGCGCGGGAAAATAATCTGTTGATTTCCGGCGGCAGCGATTATCACGGCACGAACAAGAATATTCCGATTGGGCGATTAAATTCTGACGGGGTTGACGTGTCTGAGAATATGCTGAGTGTTTTAGAATTTTTGGGGGAAGATAAATGCCAGGTTTGAAAAAATTATTAATACTTGCGGTTTTGGCTGGAATATGCTGGGGAGTTTGGGAGTTTTTCTTTCGAGAGGAGAAAGTCAAGTACGGTTTGACGACATCTGTTGTGACGCGCGGAGATATTACGTCAACGGTTACGGCAACGGGTGAGTTGAACGCGATAAGTGTCGTAGAAATTGGCACGCAGGTTTCCGGAACGATTCAGGAAATCTATGTTGATTTTAACTCGGTCGTGAAGTCCGGGCAGTTAATCGCGCTGATTGATCCGTCTGTTTTGAAACTCACGCTGAATGAACAGGAAGCTACGTTGGGAGTATATCAGGCTACGGTTCAAAGTAATCTTGCGTCGTTACAGGATGCCGAGAGAAAGTTAAAGCGCAATCGTGATTTGTTCAATCGCAAATTAATCGCGCGCAGTGAAGTCGATACGAGTGAGACAGACGTTGCAGTCAAGAAAGCAGCCCTGCAGGAATCAAGATCTCGGGTTGTTCAGGCGAAAGCAGCTGTTGAGAAAGCACGCACGAATCTGAATTACACGCGCATAACTTCGCCGGTGAACGGAGTTGTGATTGACAGGCAGGTTGATGCCGGACAGACTGTTGCAGCGAGTTATCAAACGCCGACACTGTTCAAAATAGCCGAAGATTTGACGAAGATGCAGATTGAGACGAAAGTTGACGAGGCGGATATTGGCGCAGTAAAAGAAGGACAGAATGTAACATTTCGAGTTGACGCGTTCCCTGATGAAATTTTTTCGGGGAAAGTTGTGCAGGTTCGAATAGCTCCGGCTACAAGCGATAATGTTGTTACGTACACGGTGATAATTCACGTTGATAACAAAGAGCTGAAGCTTAAACCCGGAATGACAGCGAACGTTTCGATTGAGACAGCCAAGTGCGAGAATGCGCTGCGTATTCCTGTTGCTGCGTTGAGATTTACGCCGCCTGAAGATTTAATCGCGAATATGTCTTTTGACCGTTCTGTTTTGACGCAGAAAAAGACTTTGCATTCGGGATTAGTTTGGGCTTCCCGCAACGGAGAGTTAATGCCGCCGATTCAAGTTGAGACCGGAGTAGCTGACAGTCGCTGGGTAGAATTAGTGAGTGAGAAGGCAAGTGCGCCACGTCCACCGCGTCCACCGCGTCCGGATAATTCACGGAGACCTGAAGCAAAGCCTGAATCGAGATCTGGATCAAATCCTGAATCAAATCCTGAAGCAAAGCCTCGGGGAATAATTCACGAGAACACAGAACTGGTTATTAATGCGCAGGCGGGAGTTGACACTGGAAATAATTCTCGCAGTGGCGGATTATTCGGAGGAGGGCCGCGAGGTGGTGGAAGACCTCCGCGTTAAATCATAACATGAGCATAATTCGAATCGAAAATCTTGTTAAAATCTACAAGACCGGTGATATTGAGCTGCGCGCGTTGAATGACGTGTCGTTTAAGATTGAGCGTGGAGAATTTGTTTGCGTTATGGGGCCGTCTGGTTCTGGAAAATCTACGATGATGAATGTTCTTGGCTGTCTTGATGTGCCGACGTCTGGGAATTACGAACTTGATGGCGTGAACGTGAAATCGCAAAATAAAGCCGAGTTAGCTGACATTCGCAATCAGAAATTGGGATTTGTGTTTCAGGGATTTAACTTGCTGCCGAGGGTTGACGCGGTTGAAAATGTTGAATTGCCGTTGCTGTATCGCGGCGTGAAAAGTTCTCAGCGTCGTAAAGCTGCGATTAATGCTCTTGAGCGCGTTGGTTTGGGTGAGAGACTGCATCACAAGCCGTCACAGATGAGCGGTGGACAACAACAGAGAGTTGCGATTGCGCGTGCGATAGTTGGAAATGCGCCGATAATTTTGGCGGATGAACCGACGGGAAATCTTGACACGAAAACTACGGTTGAAATCATGAATATTTTCACGGATTTGCATTCACAGGGAATAACGATAATTCTGGTCACGCATGAGCCGGATATAGCTACGTGGTCACAGCGGGTTCTGAGATTTCGTGACGGAATGTTAATCGCCGATGAAGCTGCCCCTCAAGGATTGCAAGTGAATGACAACGAAGTAAAGCCCGGGAATTTTGCGTAAATATACACGTGAGAATTTTTGCGTTAAAAAGCCCTCGTAAGAAATATGAGAAAAATTCTTGGCGAAGGCTTTTGTGTTATAAATTTAATATCTTAGACCGAATGACGGGAAATAAATTCTCTCGTCGGTGAGATTTGCTTTCTGAGCTTTGAGAGCGCGTTTGCCGTCAGAGCCCATGCTGTTCGCGAGCATTGATGTCAACACGTGAACTGCGAACATAGAGCCGATTAAGCTGCTGCCAAATAACGGAGAATGATCGCTGACGTAGAATTGCTGCGATGAATACGAACATACCGGAGCTGCCGGAGTATCGGTTATAGTCGTAACGAACGCTTTATTTGTGAAAATATTCTGTACGGCTTCAGTGACTTCACGAACGTAGCTTGGAAGTTCGCAGACGACCAGCATGTCTTTTTTGCCGATGCCTCTGGACTGTTCGATTAAAGACAACGATCCGCGGCGCATTAACACGCTTTTAAGCCCGAGTTCTGAGAATCTCGTGTAGAACCATTCAGCAGGCATTGCCGAAATTCCCCAGCCCATGCAGTAAATGCAATCGGATTTCTTAGCTTGTTCGCAAAATTGATCGAGTGAGTCCTGATTGCGCATTAAATTCCTGCAAGTTTCCTCGATGTTAGCCTGTTCAAGTCTGCTTAATTCGTTCGGGATTTGTTCTTCGTTTGCGGATTGAACGTCAACGGAAGCGGGCAAAACCTGAGTTAATAATTCGCGCTTGAGAGTGTTTTTCAAGTCAGCATAGCCCAGGAATCCCAGCATTCTGGCGACACGCACTAACTGAGCACGTGAGACCGATAATTTCTCAGCAGTTTCGCTAATCGAGTCAAACGCAATCTCGGACGAATTGCCGAGTATGTATTCAGCGACACGTCGAGTTTTCGTTGGGAAGAAATCTATCTGTTCGCGAATCATGCTTGCGAGTTCTGTTAAGTTCATATCGATATGTGTATTAATCTTTCGTGGCTTTTTCATGTTTTTTCATTTCAAGTTCAAGTAAATATGCTTCGTGATTATAGCGTGATTATAGACTTACGCATCGAACGTAATTTACGCCGCTGCCTCTTGATGAGCGCAAAGTTCCCGTTACGCTGACTGGTTCGGAATCGGATTTAGTCGCCAGTTTCTCACGCAATTTTTCATCGTAAACTCTCACGACCAAAAAATCTTTTCGCGGCTGACCGTCGAGTTCGTGATTTTCCTGACGCACAGCGAATCGTGTATATTTTCCTGTGCCGGTTTCGCCCTCGGATTGAGCTTTGATGACGTGAACGAAGCCTGATAATTCGACCTGATTTTCGAGCTGAAAATTTTCGGGTTTATCGAGCTTGTTAATTTCGAGAGCCGCAAGATATAACTCACCGCTGCCCCTTGATGAACGCAACACGCCTGTTAATTCGACGAAATCGTTTTCGTTCAGAGACTTGATTTTCTCTTGCAAATCCTCCGGGAAAACGCGAACGTTCAGGAAATCTTTTCGCAGCATGTTATTATAAATATTCTCGTGACGTAACGCGAACGGGAAATATTTATGATTATTTTTCGAGTTGCTCAGGAAATGCACAAGCCCTGAGATTTTCACGAAATTCTTGTTTTGAGCCTGATTATCAAGCCCGTTAAATTCATGATTCATTGGAAATCACCTCGTTAAAAATTAAAAATTATTTTATGAATACGCAATCATAATCTGCCGGACATTCGGCGTTGAGTTTATGTTTTTCTAGCCAATCGCTGGCCGGGTGTGTGCCCAGAGCCAAGAAAGACGCTACTTGCAAGTGCAGGCATTTGACCGTTAAGAAATCATTTGTATTATTACGCATAATCCCCCCAATTCCTCCGCGAATTAAATTCCTGAAAATCTTGTTCTTGAATCTGCGCATACTTTCGCACTTAATTTTTCCCATGAGTTTTATTCGGATTACCTGATGAAAAATATTATACTCAGAATATTTATTTTTTACACCCGAATTTTTCATGTAAATTTCGAGTTCTTTCACACCGCCTTGGGATTCGATTTTGCTTGCTCGCTTAATCAGGAACGGACACGTCAGCCAGAAACTTGTCGGGAACGGCTGCATTTTGCGAGAGACTGGATTGCACGTGAGAACTTGAATGCCGCCGCGTCTGCAAATTTTCGCTGCCCCGTGAATTAACGACGAATCGAATTTGTGCTTCGTGAATAATAATTTGATTTTCGTGCGTGAGAAATTTTTCCGGCAGAGATTTCGCGTGTGAAAAAAAATGGGAGACAAGTTGCGCCTCCCTGAACAAGAACAAAATCTGAATTTTAATTTTTGCATGATAATTAGCCTTTCAAAAAATTTTTACACCCAACGCCACTGAGGTTTTTCGCCAAGTCCCAGCCGCCTGAACAGAAATACTCCGCGCGCTTTGAACTGTCTGCTGCGGTGATTGTACCAGATTAATAACGTACCCTTTTGCTTATTCAGAGCGAGTTTGAGAACTGCGCCGTCAACGATCGGACCGTACCATGCCAGAAGCATTTCGCCGGGATTTAATTTTGGACGTTCACGCTGCCATTTCAAGCGATTTGTTCGTTCTTGCGGAATTGCTATGATTCGTTTCGTAGCGTCCCAAGTGCGAAGTTTTTTCATGCCGTTGAACTTGTGAATCTTGATTTCCTGTTTGACGTAGCGTCTGATTTTGTCGCCGTGAACTTTCGCGAGTTCCTGAGAGAATCTGAAGCCGCCGGTTACACATTCTAATTTGCCGTGAAATTCTAATAATCTTGAAGACTTGATTTCGATTTTGGGTCTTAACGGGAAAGTTTCGACGTATTTGCGCAGTGATTTAATCTCTGGTTTCTCGAACAAAAAATCATCACTTTTGTAAATCTTGATTCTGCGAAAAAAATGACGAGTGAAATAATTTCTTAGCTCGTCAAGTCCCGATTCGAATTTCTCCTGAAGATTTGCGTTCATGATTAAAAATTATTCGCCGTTTGCCAGAGACAACAGAGCTTTTTGAATGCGTCCGAATGGTTCGAGTAATTCCATTGTTTTTGCAGCTTCGATCAGATTTGTGACTGCCATTTTCATTTCATCGGCTCTTGTGTCACTTGGGAAAGTGAGTTTGAGTGGCGCGCCGGCTTTGTCAGTTTGCAGCCAGAAAATTCCCGGATCCGATGTACTTTCGACGTGACCGATTGCCTCAAGTGGCTCGTGATTCGAATTTGATAACATGACGGCTTTGACCTTCGCGTTAATTTTCAGCGGGTTCAGAATATCCTCGTCGTTGCAGACCCATAATTGCGGCGTAATCTCGACGGATTCAAGAACGCTTTGCAAAATCAATTCTTCTTTCAGGTATGTGTCGAGTGCGTTGCCGTATAAAATGCGTTCCAAACGAGTTGGTTTAATCGTCTCCGTGTATCTAAAATCAACGGGAATGCCGCGAACGTCCGTAACAAGTGCCGCGCCTCTGAGCTGACCTTCTGAGCCATCAATGATAATATATCCGAGCGAATTATTCTGCACAGCCATTTATTCAAAACACCTCGCAAAATTTACGCAATTTTTATCCGTAAAAATCAAATTTCTTTTTCTTGCCATCTTTGCCGTTATTATCGCGATTATTTTCGTTATTTTCATCATTATCATTTTTGCGTTTGACACGCTGGGATTTCGCTGCTGCTTCACTAGCCTGAACAGTCTGGACAGCTTTGATGCCTTCGCGAACGAGTTCCTGACCCTGTCCTGTATCCTGAGCTGCTGCGAGTGCGTTCGGTGTGTGATGAATCGTGTTCTCGACGTTGAAATGCGACATTAACATACTTACGGGTTGCATAATTCTAACTTAACCTCCCAAATGTCCAGCCATGTAATCATACGGTTTCAAAACGATTGCGCGTTTCTCGTCATCTGCTACGAACGACGTGTACTTGCAAACTTCCTGAACCTGATAAGCAAGTCCCCTGATGCTGATAAACACACCCGGGTAACAAATAGATTTCACTCTAACAATTCCCTTGTCTCGAACCAATGCTAATTGCTCATCGAGTGCGCTTAACTCGTTCTGCATATTTTCGAGAGCTGCCTGCAACTGGAACTTCATTTTCGTGAAATTCATCATCATTGCGCGTTTATTATCATCGAGCTGACCTGCGGCTTCG
>CALEPX010000047.1 GCA_937911045.1 uncultured Fretibacterium sp.
GGTATAGGTGAAGGTATTCGCCGCAGATCCAACGGTAAGCCGGCTGCCGGTGACGGCATAGCTCGCTCCTTCACCTTCCACGAAGTCATCTCCACTGACTATGATCCCATCATTCGTCAGCGCGGTTCCGTCGTATTCCTTGCTGTCGGATGCACTGGTAAGCGTCACATTTCTCGGATTAATCTTCAGGGCTCCGTCTACGATGTTGAATGTGACATTCGTGAAGTTTTCATTGCTGTTGACGAAATCCGTATCCCTAAGCTGCATCTCATAGGTCCCGGCATCGGTACCAGTAATCTGAGCTTCTCCAGTGAACCGGAAATCTGCTTCTGTATACAGGTTATTATCAATGGAAACTGTATATCCGGATACGGTGTGTGCTGTTCCATCATAGGTGGCACTGCCGCTGTTCTCGATGATGGTCACGATGACCGCTTCTTCCACAGCATGAACTGTCAGAGTACCTTCTGTCTTCGTGATCTGGTAATTCGATGCACTGGTTCCCTCATTCAATGTATAAGTGAATGCATTGGCGCTGCTGCCCGCTTCGGTCTGGCTGCCGGTGACTTCATAGGAGGCTCCTTCGCCATTAACGAAGCCTGCCCCACCAACGATGACCTTATCATTGGTTAACGCTGTACGGTCATACGCTTTCTCTGCACCCGCACTGGTCAGGGTCACCTCTCTCGGCGCAATCTCAAGCGTTCCATCCACGATTTCAAACACGACACTGGAGAAGTTCTTATTCAGGTTCTCGAAATCTTCTGACTTGAGTTCCATCTTGTAAGTTCCGGCATCGGTACCGCTGATCTGATCATTTCCAGTGAATCGGAAATCGGATTCTTTATACAGATCGTTATCGATGGAAACCTTATAGCCGGATACAGACTGCTCTGCTCCGTTATATATGGTTGTTCCGCTGTTTTCTGTGATGGTTACTGTTACGGTGTCCTGAACTGGTGTTACTTCCAGTTCCCCGTAAGATGTTGTAATCTCATAGTTATCCGCCTTGGTATTCTCCTGCAGCGTATAAGTAAAGGTATTCGCGCTTCTTCCTGTTTCTGTCTGGCTGCCGGTGACGGCATAGCTTGCTCCCTCTCCATCGATGAATCCATCCCCACGGATGGTGATTTCATCATTGGTCAGTGCCTTGCCATCATATTCCTTGCTGCCAGATGCACTGGTCAATGTAACCTGTCTCTTGGATATGGTCAGGCTGACTTCTTCTATATTTACAGCGAACTGGTCGGTGACATCATTGCCCTGTTCATCTCTGACCACAGGTGTGCCAGTGACAAGAACCGGATAGGTGCCCGCGTCTACTCCGCTGGCTTCTGCGGTATACCCGCTGATGGTGTAGGTCTTTCCATCAACTTCAAAGGTGGTTTGTTCCAGTCCGGTGACTTCATGCACAGTTCCGTCATATGGGAATTCGCCGTCCTTGCCCTTCACGGTGATCTCATACCTGGCGTTACGGCTTGTGATCGTCAGGCTGCCGTAGACCGGAGTAATATCATAGTTCTCTGCTTTCGTACCCTCTTTCAGGGTATAGGTGAAGGTATTCGCCGCAGATCCAACGGTAAGCCGGCTGCCGGTGACGCTATAGTCTGCGCCTTCGCCTTCGATGAAGCCATCACCGCCTGCCGTGATGGCTCCATTCGTCAGTGCGGTTCCATCGTACTCCTTGCTGTCCGTTGCGGAGGTCAGCGTGACTTCTCTCTTGCTGATCTCCAGCGTACCGTCCGCAACCACAAACTCTACGTCGGAGAAGTTATTGCTTATATTCCTGAAGTCGGATGCCTGAAGTCCCATCGCATAGCTTCCGGCATCGGTTCCTTTGACCATCGCGTTACCGCTGAACGTAAAGTCTTCTTCTGTGTAGAGCGCATTATCTGCGCTGAAAGTGTAGCCTGTCACAGTCTTTTCGGCTCCGTCATATTTCCCGGTTCCGCTGTTCTCAGTAACGGTTACTGTGACTTTATCTTCCACCGGATTGACCTTCAAGGTTCCGGCGTATTTGGTAATCTGATAATTATCCGCGTTGGTTCCCTCTGTCAGGGAGTACTCAAACAAGTTGGCAGTGCTGCCTGCATCGGTCTGACTTCCAGTCACATCATAGGAAGCGCCTTCTCTTTCGGCAAATCTATCACCGCCTACGGTGACTGTATCATTTTTCAACGGCTGTCCGTCATAGGGTTTCTCATCAGACGCGCTGGTCAGAGTAACGGAACGTTTCCGAATCTCCAGTTCGCCACCCGATACTTCAAATACGACATTTTGATAATTGGCATTTGTATTTTCCTCCTTAATAAATTGCGAATATTATATAAATAAATTAATCAGCGATAAAATCACGCAAGCTCCCAAAAGTCCGGCAATGATTTTCAAAAACAAAAAAGTTTTTTTGTCGCGCGATTCTAATGCGGCTTCAACTTGCGAAATAATTTCTTCTGAATGTCTTTCAAGCTCCGTGCTAAAAGCTTCTTTCAATTTGAAAATCACGGTCTTGTCATTCTCTTTATGAAGAGCGGAGATCTCTCGTGAAAATTCTTCGAGTTCATGACTCTGAGCTTTCTCGTGAGCTTTCACAAGTCCTTCAAGTCCGGGCAATGAATTATTTAATAATTGCTCAAGCCTCGTAACGTTCTCTTCACCTGAATCAAAATTCACGGACTCGTGCGTCTTTTGTTCTTTATCGCTTGCATAGGTCTCACTTAAATTTCTGATTCCCTCTATGAGTTCGTTAATTAATTCCGAAATTCTTGCAAGCTCGGACAAGATTTCAGGATTATTATTCTCTTCTGGCGCATTATTTTTTACTGCCGAGTCTATAGCGGCCGGGACTCGGTCAAGAATTTTTCTCAATGACGCAATTTCATCGAACACATTTCGCATAGATTGTAAAATCATGGTTCGTGATGCGCGATTGTCTTCAACTCCGGAGCGAATCGACTTTTCAATTTGATTTCTTAAATCCTGCGAGATCATATTAGTGCGGTCGATTGCGTTTATAAAGTCTTCGGTGCGAATAGCATTTTTCAAAGTCTTTGATAGCGTCGGCGTAATGCTGGCGGCTAACTCTGAAACTAGTTGCGCGGTAGTCGGGTCTAAATCGTCGGGCATGTTTTTTCTCATCTCCTGCTAAAATTTGTTTGCTTTTGAAAAAGTATAACAAAGGAGCGAAAACGTGAAAATTAAAATCGGAACCCGAGCGAGTCCTCTTGCGCTTGCTCAAACTGAAATAATCGCACGGGAGATTTTGAAATTCTATCCACGCGCAGAAATTTCCATAATTAAAATTAAAACTTCAGGCGACAAAAATATGAGTCCGTTCTCCTCAGATCCCAACGGCATCAAAGGACTCTTTACGCTCGAACTAGAAAAGGCATTGTTAAATCACGAAATTGATTTTGCTGTCCACAGTCTAAAAGACCTCCCGGCGAACATAAATAAAAATTTGCCCGTCGTCGCGTATTCAAAGCGGGCTGATGTTCGAGACGCTCTTGTCGGAGGCGGAGAGTTAATCGGCTCTTCGTCATTGAGACGTCGGCTTCAGCTTGAAAAAATTTTCCCGTTCGCGGCAACATTAACACGCGTTTGGCGAAGCTTGACTCGGGAGAATATTCCGGGCTTGTGTTAGCTGTCGCCGGGCTGGAGCGACTCGGACTTAAGGACAGAATTACAAAAGTTTTTGAAGTCGATGAGATTTTGCCTGCGCCGGGTCAGGGAATATTAGCGTGTCAGGGGCGAGCCGACGAAGATTATTTTTATCTTGCTCACGTGAACGATGACGAATCAAAATCCTGTGCATTAGCCGAACGAAGTTTTTCGCGCGCTCTTAATGCCGGGTGTAACGTCCCTGTCGGAGCGTATGCAAAAATCACAGGCGGGACTCTGACTCTCAAGGGACTGTACATTGACGAAGCGTCAGGGAAATTTTATCGCGGAGTTTCGTCAGGCAATCTTTATAACGCTGAAGCGATTGGCCAAAAGCTTGCTGAAAAACTCTTTTTCTAATTTTAAAATTAGATTTATGAATTTGCATTATGACGAGAAAATTTTAAGATTTTTGTAGTGACCAAAGTAGTGACCAAAATATAATTCTCTGGAAAATTTTTTTCAAGGAATTGTTCGAGTATTATA
>CALEPX010000048.1 GCA_937911045.1 uncultured Fretibacterium sp.
CACCCGTAACAGCCTCGACTGCCGCACAAATCGCGCCTTCTACAATCGGAGCATCTGCCAATTTCACAGCGATATTATTTTCCGGATCATCGTGTAATAAATCAATCGCCGTTTCCGCACTCAGGATTCCGCTGCCCAAATCCGCGAGAATTATTACACCGTCACCATCGTTCGCAGTTTTAATCGCGTCCAGAATTTTCATAGCGTCCGTGCCGATACTGCCGTCATCAAGTCCGCCAGCCGGAATAATTCTCTCATGTTCACGCGCCATTTCACGCGCAAGATCGCAAATTCCCTCAGCAATTTTCCAGCTATGAGAAACGATTACAAGTCCGATCATGATTAAGATTCCTTACTTTTCAAAAATTCCAGAGTCGTTCGCAAAATTATCGTCGCTGAAGTTGCACCCGGGTCTTGATGTCCAATGCTGCGTTCTCCCAGATAACTCGCGCGTCCTTTCGTCGCAATAATCGTCTTGGTAAATTCAACGCCATCTTCGGCAGCTCTACACGCATTTTCCAGAGCCTGAATCATGTTTTGATTCTGCGAGAGCGATTCGCAATATTTTTCGTACGCAGGGATTATCGCGTCCAACATAGTTTTCTCGCCCTTGACAGCATGACCGCGTTTCTGGATTCCGGCGATTGAGACTTCGAGAACTTTCTGTAAATCTTCGGCAGTGAGTTCGGATTTTCCAGCGAGAATTTTCCCGGCTTCCATGTAGGCAGTGCCGTAAAGTGGTCCAGACGCTCCGCCAACGGTTGATAATAACGTCATACCGGTTTTCTTGAGAGCCGCGCCAAAATCATTGTTATCATTCGGGACTTTTTCGAGTACAGCTGCAAATCCCCGTGCCATATTTATTCCGTGATCTGAATCGCCAATTTCGCGGTCAAGTTCGGTTAGAAAATCTTTATTCGCGATAATTTGTTTCGCAGTTTGTTCGAGGTATTCGTAAATTTCAGAAGGCATTTGTTATTTTCCTCCGAGTGTAAAAAATTTTTCACGCAATAATTCTTGTGAAGATTTCATGTTTATTATAAAATATCTCGCCGTAATTTGAAATTCTATTCTGGTCTAATTTTCTAATTTAATATAAATTGGAGTTGATGCAAAATTTTCAGAAATGCCAGCGTGAAATTTTTGGTACGTGGTGCGTTGATTGCTGCGTTGTATGCTGCGTTGACGATAATTCTCGAACCGATTTCATACGGGGCGATTCAGTGCAGAATTTCGGAGGCGTTGACGTTATTGCCGTTTTTCATGCCCGAAGCTATTCCAGGATTATTCGTCGGTTGCATTGTCGCGAATTTCTACGGAGGATTCGGAATTGCTGACATAGTTTTCGGCAGTGCGGCAACGTTATTGGCAGCGGTTTGTACGAGTAAATTCTCGTGGGGAAATATTTATCTCGCGGCTGCGTATCCGGTGATTTTTAACGCGATAATTATCGGAACGATGTTGAATCTTGTGACTGATGCGCCATTGATTGCGACTGGAATTTACGTCGGATTAGGTGAGGCGGCAGCGTGTTTTTTAATCGGAATACCGTTGACAAAAATTCTGAAATCGCGAATAATTAACTAAAATTACGGTTAATATACGTCTCGGAACGGTTATAATATGCACGTATTTTTCGATTTTCTACTAAAATAATATTTTTTCGGAGGAAGAATTTTTTTTCACATGAAGAAGTTTTCAAGTTTTACAGGAATTGCGTTATTAGTGTTAGCGTTGATGTTAGTGTTCTCAGGCTCAGCATTTGCGGCGGCTAAGAAGCCCTCAACTACAGCACCGGCAGCAGCTTCAACTGGCAGCGTCGGGATCGTTGACCGTTCGGAAATTTTGAGGAATCACCCGGGACTTGCCAAAGCTCAGCAGCAACTCACAGAAATCGCGCGCAAAAAAGAGAATGAGGCAAAAGCAGCAGCTGATAAAGAGACAGACACTGCAAAGAAAGCTCAGGCTGTTCAGGCGAAGAGAATGGAACTCGCTCAGGAAGAACAGAAATTGATGGCACCGATTTATCGTGACTGTGAGCAGGCAGTACGTGAAGTTGCGGTGCGTAAGAAATTGACGCTGGTTCTCGACAAGTTCGTTGTGTTGATTGGCGGCGAGGATATTACTCAGGACGTTATACAGCAGCTTGCGAAGAAAAAATAGCGAGTGAAATTTCATGCGGAGAATATTATTTTTTAACCTGTTAATATTCTTCAGTTTTGGAATCGTAATTAATGCAGCGTTCTGCGCCCAAGTGAATCCGGAGCAAAATCGTGATCGCGTTTGGGTGTGGAACGTTCCTGTTGTTTCGCCTTCAGGTGGCTGGGAGAATGAACCCGGGAAATCTATCAGCACAGCGTTGACATGGGTTGAGCGCGAAATTTCCGAGAGCAGTCGCGGCACCGGCGGTCATGATATAAGATTTGTGCGTTTGGAATTATCGGCTGATATTGACGATCCTGCACTTGCGGCTGAGCTGCTTGACTTGAAAATCGATTCGAGTACGGTAGCTGTGATGAGTTTCGGCGGTTATGAAATTGATCGCGTTCTCGTTCGGCGCATGACAGGAAATTCAATCCCGTTATTCTTGGCTGGCGGTGAAAATATCTTGATAGATCGCAACGGCCGTCCGCTGTCGAATATTTTCGCGCTGGATTTGTATCGCGATTACAGGAGCGCGGCTTTTGCTGAATACGCTCGGAAAACTTTCCCGCCGGAGACGAAACTTGCACTTGCTGCGAGCAGATTCACGGTTAATCAGGAACGTGAGGCGAAGATTTGCTACACACTGCTGGATGACGCAGGATTTTTGCCGATGCCGTTTTGGGCGGACGCTTCGGCTAGAGATTCGTTCTCAATGATGTCAGAAGAAATCGAGAGTTCGCAGGGTGAGAAATCCGGAATCATGATCTCGTTCATGGGCAGCATGGGAGCGCGGGAAATTTGGCGGAATTTCATGAGATTGCGCTCGGCTTGGAGATTATGGAATTGTTCGGCTCCTGATGAAAGCTACTTGTCGTGTCGCGGAATGGTCTTGGCTGATCAGAACGTGTTATTAAACAAGATCGGCGGCTTTATCGCTGTGAAGCGTCAAATCTGGTCAACCCGTGCTATGCCGATTTCGGATAATGTCGCGGCTGGACGAGTTCTGGCGTTGGTCTCATGGTTGCAGAAGGGAATTGACTCGCTGCCTCAGCCATTGGATTCGATTCCGAGAAATTCGCTGTTACAGCGTCTGGAGCGCGTGAAAAATATCTCGTTCGGCAATCAGGTTCTGGATATTTCGCCGAGTTTGCACAGACCGTATGCTCGTAATGTCTATATCGTCGAAGTCAGGAATCGCGATTACGAAATGATAGACACGGTTTTAACGAAAGGACTTGTTTACGTGCCGTCATATTGAGTTGAGATTGGGATTTGAATTTTCACGTTTTATATTTCATAACGGGTATTAAAAATTTTGCGGGAGAGTTCTTGATGGGAATTTTTCCGCGAAATTTTTTTGAGGCAAAATATTATCAATTTCAATCCACGCAAAGCGGTAAACGGACTCTCCACTTATGCGACAAACTCCA
>CALEPX010000049.1 GCA_937911045.1 uncultured Fretibacterium sp.
AGACCATATTTCGAATCGTCATCAACGATAAAATCAAACTGGAACCGGTCCGTATGAATAGCGCGATAATAACTACTGACAACGGCTTCCACGCCTCCCGCGGCAAGCTTGCCGATCACCTGTGCTATTCGCAACGCCAAATGATGCCCTCCCATGCCGAAACGCCGCATCCCGCGTCCAGCGGTCCAGTGTTAAAGCGTTCAATGCCGCCTTTCGCGTACTGCCTGCACCAGCGCGTACTCCGCCGCCAGGTTTGGACGGTTTTGGTAATCCGTTTCCGAAACCTCCAGCGTCAGCAACTCCTCGTCTTACGGCTTCAACGAGCTTGAACAAATGCCCGCTTCCTGGATGGCTGTAATTTTTATTCTGAAGGGAGAGAATTAGCTTTGTTAATGGCAATCTTCTTGATATATAGCCGGATTTGCCTCCTACGAGAAAACGCCCAATTGAAAAGAAAGGATGTAGATCATGAACGAATACGAGAAACTGGTTCAGGCGGATAAAACTTGCCACACCCTCGAAGTGAGGGAAAAGGCAACCGGCAAGGAAGGCGTAGCGAACACATGCGAATACGGAGTGCAGGTCTTCTATGGTGCTCATGATGGCAGTGACGATAAGACTGTAAGCACAGAAGTCTTCAGCAAAAACTTCGAGATTACAGCAGAAATCGCCTCGATGAAGGTTAGCATGAAGCCTGAAGACTACACGATTGAGTATTGTCCTTATTGTGAAAGTGAAGTCGCAATCCGAAGTCATGGCATAACTACTTGCCCGTCCTGTGGAAAGCCGCTTGCGCCTTGTAGCGTATGTTGTGCCGAGCGTGGAGACTGTAATTATGGGCTTTGCCCGTATGGATGTACAGGAGGAGCTGAGGACGAGTTCAAGCCTATCACTAATCCGCCTATGACCGAAGAGGAAATAGCTTTTGCTGAGGCTAACTGCTAGGGAGGCTCACATGATCAAGAATTACAACCCGCGACCTTTTGAACAGTTTAACTCGTTGCCGACTTATGTAACTGTCACGGAGCAGTATGAACTGCTTGCTAAGACTAAGACCGGCTACGTAATCAGACTAGCGAAACTCACCGTAGGCAAATCGGTTAGTGCAGGTAATCAACTCAGCCATGCACTATTTGAGGGTTTCAGTGATCACGGCGAACGTAGGGCGGTTGCCAGAACACGTATGAACGGCTATGAGCGTGTGTTTAATGCTGTTATGAATGCCATGCTGGAAGTCGGAGTAGAATTTGAATCTGTCACTCCGTGTCACTCTGAGATGATGTTGACAGCACTTGGAGCGTGGATTCAAGCGAGAAATCCTGACATTGAAAAGTACGAGATTGTGGCACAAAGCCGCTATTGATTTGACGTTACAGGGAGTATAGAATGATAATGTTGAAAATTATATCCAGTACCTCACAGGTGCTTAGATCGGAATTTTTGAGTATCATTCTTCGTAGAAATACCGCAAAGTTTGAAACGGTATGCGGTAAGAGGAGTGATAGTTATGATTTTTACAAGCCGTTTTGCTAATCCAGAATTAAAGAGCTGCAAATACACAGCGGTGCGAATATCTTTGGGGCTGCCCAAATGGAGACTCGATTATGAGATCGCTGGAGCTATTGAAGAGCTAATGCCGAAGGGTATCTTTGGGATTGAGGATTATGATGAGTTTCACAGACGGTATTTTGAGAAACTTGATGCAATAGGAGTAGACAAAATCCGTGATAAGCTGCAACAATTTGAGAAGCTGGGCAAGCCGGTAGTGTTGCTTTGCTTCGAGGACATACGTAAAGGTGATTGGAACTGGTGTCATCGAAATATCTTTGCATCATGGTGGAAGCAGCATACAGGTGAAGTTATCCCGGAGTTGCAAGATACGTCTAAGTTCAAAGCCGAGCTGCCGCCTAAGCCTAAAGTTTCTCAGAAGGTTTCAAATGTTCAAAGTCAGCTTGCTCTCCCTCTTTCTGCTGAAGATGATACAGTCTCTAATGCAGGTGTCTCAGCAGAAGAAAAAACGCTTATCTGGGTTGTTTATTCGTTGTGGTATGACAAAGGTGAATGGCACGGCGGGGAGATGTTCTATCAAGTTGACAGAAGCACTCGCAAGAAGGTGCGGATTGCGGACGCTGTAGCGAAGGACTTAGTCGCACAGGACAAAGCCGAACTAGTACGAGATGAGAGTTCTATGGCGAAAATCAAATTTGTTTTGTCTGAAGAACCAGCCAGCAAAGCCTATTGGCTAGCCAGAGATGGCACTGAGCGAGAGATGGATTTTAAGAGTGCTCTCAGGCTGGTTATGGACAAAAAAGCGAAGATACAGAATATTGCAGTTGAATAAGAATATCAGGAAGAGCCGCCTTTTTAGGTGGCTCTTTTGTAGTGTGTGGAGGTAAGTTTATGTTTTATGGTTCCATACCTGGT
>CALEPX010000050.1 GCA_937911045.1 uncultured Fretibacterium sp.
AAAAAATCGCCGAAATAGGTGATTGCGGGCTGTCGGTCCGGCATTTCACGGCTTTTGGACAAAAAATCGCTAAATTAGGTTAACCGGGACTGACGCCGAATTGCCGATGTGGAATCTATTAACGCGTTCTTTTAACCTATGCTCGATTTCGGCGCTGTCCAGGTTGGGACGCCGTCGTCCGCGCGCCCGCGATTAACCTAATTCAGCGATTTTTTGTCCAAAAGCCGTGAAATGCGATCCCGGAGGCATCCGAAAGAACGTTCCTGCAGTAATTGCCCCTGGCCAACCCGTGGGCAGTAACTTGTTTCTTGCAGCCGTATGAGACGCAACATGTTGTGTGTTGTGGAATTGAGACCTGTCTGGGATAATGATTTATTATCCCAGTTTAAACACAATATAATCGAGCTCATACGACTGGCTTGCAGGGGTGTGCAAGAGGTTTTGATGGAGGGTCGTGCTATGTTGCGCAAAGCGGGAATTGTCATATCATCGGCGGCATTGGCTGTGGCGGACAAATGCACGGGCTTGTGATTCTCGACGAGAATGATAGCGTGATTAGACCCGCAATTCTCTGGAACGATGGCAGAACTTCACACGAAACGGATTACCTGAACAACACAATCGGTCGCGAGAAAATCTCAGGTTATACGGCAAATATCGCTTTCCCGGGATTCACCGCTCCGAAAATTCTCTGGCTCAAAAACAACGAACCCGAAAATTACGCGAAAATCCGCAAGATCATGCTCCCGAAAGATTATCTGGCGTACAAATTATCCGGAGTTCATTGCACGGATTTCTCAGATGCGTCGGGAATGCTTTTGCTTGACGTGAAGAATCGCAAATGGTCGCGTGAGATGTGCGAGATATGCGGCATTACTGAAGCTCAGTTGCCAAAACTGTTCGAGAGTTATGAGAAAGTAGGAAATCTGAAACCAGAACTCGCTGCAAAACTTGGTCTGAATGAATCCGTCGTGATTGCTGCCGGTGCTGGAGATAACGCTGCTGCTGCAATCGGCACGGGAACTGTCGGAAATTCCTGTTGCAACGTTTCACTCGGGACTAGCGGCACGATATTTATCTCATCGGACGAGTTCAGACTTGATGAGAATAACGCGCTGCATTCGTTCGCACATGCTGATGGGCATTATCATTTGATGGGCTGTATGCTCAGTGCTGCATCGTGTAATAAATGGTGGCTCGAAGATATTCTGCACACGAAAGATTATTCCGGAGAACAGGCTGCGATCAAAAAGCTCGGCGAGAATCATGTGTTCTTCCTGCCGTACTTGATGGGTGAGCGTTCACCGTGGAATGACCCGTTTGCGCGAGGAACTTTCACAGGCATCACGATGGACACGACTAGAGCAGATTTAACTCAGGCGGTTTTGGAGGGAGTTGCGTTTGCTGTTCGTGATATGTACGAGTTCGCGAAAAAAACCGGCGTCGAAGTCACAAGCACGAAAATTTGCGGCGGCGGTGCTAAGAGCGAATTGTGGCGCAAAATGATCTGCAATATTCTGAATCTGCGTGTTGAAGTTCCTGTCTCAGAAGAAGGTCCGGGAATGGGTGCTGCAATGTTGGCGATGGTCGCGTGCGGTGAATATTCGAGTGTAGAAGCTGCTGCGAAATCTATCGTGAAAGTCGCGAAATCCGAATCACCAGATCCAAAACTCGTCGCAAAATACGAATCATGCTACCAGAAGTTCCGGGTAATCTATCCTGCGCTGAAGAATGTGTTCGGCAAAATTGGAGGCTAAATCATGAAGTTATATAACGTGAGAGAGCCAGAATTTAGAGAGTACGGTCGCGTGATTGACGGCTACGATTTCAGCGAGATGCTTTCGGTTCTGAATGCGAATACTGAATGCCCGGAAAATAGCGTGATTTATGTTGCGTCGGACTCAAAGCTCGAATCACTCAAGGCAGCGAAATTTCTCGGGGAAAATATCTTCGGGAAGATGCCTATCGAGATTGGATATTGCAACGGTCATAACACGAAGCTTAACGCTCTGGAATATCACCGGGATTCTGAGATTAATATCGCAGCGAATGACATAATATTACTGCTCGCGAAAAAACACGATATTAACGACGATTACACGCTCGATACGTCCAAAGTGAGAGCGTTTCTCGTACCGGCGAATGTTGCAGTGGAAGTCTACGCGACGAGTTTGCATTATGCCCCGTGTCACGTAACAGATGCAGGCTTCCGTGTCGTAGTAGTCCTGCCCAAACACACGAACGAAGAATTGACAAGTAAGCCGGAAATTCTCACACCTGAGGACAAGTTATTAACGCACGTGAACAAATGGCTTATCGGTCATGCGGAGGGCGGTTGTTCGAAAGATACGTTTATCGGTCTGACGGGCAAGAATATCGATACGTCTGAAGATATTGAGTAAGAAAATAATATTAACGAGGGGGTTATTAAACATGAACAATGTTCCAGAAATCAAAATCGGAATCGTAGCTGTAAGCCGCGATTGTTTCCCTGCATCACTTGCTACGAACAGGCGAAAAGTTTTGGTCGAAGCGTACACGAAGAAATACGGCGCAAAAGATATTTATGAATGCCCGGTCTGCATAATCGAGAGCGAAATCGATATGGTGAAGGCTCTCGAAGATGTGAAGGCTCATGATTGTAACGCGCTGTGTGTTTATCTCGGGAATTTTGGCCCGGAAATTTCTGAGTCATTATTGGCGAAACATTTTGACGGCCCGAAAATGTTCTGTGCGGCGTCGGAAGAATCTCAGCAGGATTTAATCGACGGTCGCGGAGATGCGTTCTGCGGAATGTTGAACGCGAGCTATAATCTTGCATTGCGAAACGTCAGAGCGTATATTCCGGAATATCCAGTCGGAACTGCTGAAGAATGTGCGGATATGATTCACGAATTTCTGCCCGTAGCACGAGTTGCCGTTGGATTGTCTCAGCTAAAGATTTTCAGTTTTGGACCGCGTCCGCTGAATTTCCTTGCATGTAACGCGCCGATTAAACAGCTGTATAATCTGGGAGTCGAAATCGAGGAAAATTCTGAGCTGGATTTGTTCGAAGCTTATCACAAACACGATAATGATAAACGCATCGAATCAGTCGTGCAGGATATGGCAAACGAACTCGCCAAGGGTAACACGAATGCAGGAATGTTACCGAAACTTGCGCAGTATGAGTTGACGCTGCGTGATTGGATAGACGAACGCAAAGGTTATCGCAAATACGCGTGTATCGCCGGTAAATGCTGGCCCGCATTCCAGACGCAATTCCATTTTGTGCCGTGCTACGTGAACAGCAGATTAACAGGTCAAGGCATTCCGGTTTCATGCGAAGTTGATATTTACGGTGCGTTGAGCGAATATATCGGTACGTGCATAAGCGATGATGTCGTGACTTTGCTTGATATTAATAACACCGTCCCGCAAGACATGTACGACGAAGCTATCAAGGGCAAATTCGATTACAAACATACTGACACGTTCATGGGCTTCCATTGCGGAAACACGTGTTCACGAAAAGTCTGTAATCCGCACCTGGACTTCCAGAGAATCATGGCACGAAATTTGCCGCGAGAATTTACGGACGGAACGATTGAAGGCGATTTGCAGCCCGGAGAAATTACGTTCTATAGATTGCAGTCAACGGCTGACACGATTCTGAGAGCGTACATGGCTGAAGGCGAGATTTTGCCGGTTAAAACACGAAGCTTCGGAGGAATTGGCGTATTCGCGATTCACGAGATGGGCAGATTTTACAGACACGTTTTAATCGAGAAGAATTACCCGCATCACGGAGCTGTCATGTTCGGGCATTATGCGAAAGATTTGTTCAACGCGCTGAAATACATCGGTGTGAATACGTCTGAGATCGGCTATAATCAACCGGAATCAGTCCGTTATCCGTCAGAGAATCCGTTTAAGAAATAGCGATAGTCGTGATATAATTTGGAATTGAAGGGGATCGCAAGGTCTTCTGCAATTATATAGAAAATTTTAGTTTGAAGGAGCGTATTTAGTTATGAGGAAGTTTTTATCGTTAGTGTTAGCATTCGTTATGTTGTTCAATCTTTGCGGCGCGTCATTTGCGGCACCGGCAGCCAAGAAGATCGGAATTTCCATGCCCACTCAGTCACTCGAACGTTGGAATCGTGACGGCGAATATCTGAAGGCTCAGTTCGATGCAGCAGGTTACGAGACAATGTTGACGTACTCGGACAACAAGAACGATCAGCAGGTCAACGACATCGACAACATGATCAGCTGGGGCGCGGACTTGTTAATCGTTGCGGCAATCGATGGCGACGGTCTGAACACGGTCATGGACAGAGCAGCAGAAGCAGGCATTCCTGTAATTTCCTACGACAGATTAATCGGCAACGACGCAGTTACGTATTACATCTCGTTCGATAATTACACGGTCGGCACACTTCAGGGCAGATTTATCGAGAAGGCTCTTGATCTCGTGAACGCAGCAGCAGCCAAGAAAAGCTATAATATCGAGTTCACAGCAGGTGACCCAGCAGATAATAACGCCGGATATTTCTTCAACGGAGCTTATGACGTTCTGAAGCCGTATATCGAGTCAGGCGTTTTGAAAGTCCCCTCAGGTCAGACAGCTTTCCAACAGGTAGCAACAGCTCAGTGGAGCACCGACACAGCACTCGCGCGCGCTCAGAATATTCTGGGTTCGTATTACGCTGACGGAACAGTTTTGCACGCTTGGATGTGCAGCAATGATTCAACTTCAGCAGGTGTAGCGCAGGCTCTTGATTCAGATTACGCCGGTGACAATCCTGTAGTTTTGACCGGTCAGGACGGAGATATTGCGAATTTGGCGAACATCGTCGATGGCAAACAGACCATGACAGTCTACAAGAACGTCGCGAATGAAGCAGTCGTTACGCTTGAAGTTGCGAAGGCTATGTTGAGTGGCGAAGTTGAGGGTGCAGCACTTGCAAAGACATTCCCGGTTGAGTGCGCTTATGATACAACGTCATATTTCACATCACCCGGACATTTCACGCCGTCATTCTTGCTTGTCCCGACAGTTGTCACGAAAGATAATCTGAATTATCTGGTCGAGACCGGTTTGTACGAGATGGGCGCAGATGGCTATCTGAAATCGAAATAATCGCGAATATTCACGGGCGGGGCTGTCTTTGCTCTGCCTGTTTTTTATGTGTATGAGTGAAAGGAGGAGTTAATTTTGGCGGATATTATTCTCGAAATGAAGAACATCACGAAGGAATTTCCGGGCGTTAAAGCTCTTGATAACGTGAATCTCGTAGTCGAACGCGGCGAAATTCATGCGTTAATCGGCGAAAACGGTGCGGGAAAATCTACGCTGATGAACGTGTTATCCGGAATTTACCCGTACGGAACTTACAGCGGCGAAATTTATTATAACGGCAAGTTATGCAAGTTCAAAACACTGAAAGAATCCGAAGCCGAAAACATAGTTATTATTCATCAGGAATTAGCGCTGATCCCGTTATTATCAATCGGCGAAAATATGTTTCTGGGGAACGAGTTCAAAAATTCCGCGGGCGTTATTGACTGGAACAAGACGTATCAGGAAGCTGAGAAACACATGAAGCAGGTGAATCTGCATGAATCAGCTCACACGCTAATCAAGGACATCGGAACAGGTAAGCAGCAATTAATCGAAATCGCGAAGGCATTCTCAAAGGACGTGAAACTGCTAATCCTCGACGAACCCACGTCCTCGCTCAATGACGAAGAAGCGAAAATGCTGCTGGACTTGCTGATGGAATTCAAGAAAAACGGTCTCACATCGATTATAATCACACATAAACTCAACGAGATAATTTATTGCGCGGACAAAGTTACGATTCTGAGAGACGGCAGCACGATTGAAACTCTGACTAAAGGCGTTGACGAATTTAGCGAAGATCGCATAATCAAAGGCATGGTCGGCAGAGCGATGGACGACAGATACCCCGAACGCGTTCATAATATTCGTGACGAAATCGGTATCGAAGTCAAAGATTGGACGGTTCATCACCCGCTGTATCCTGAGAAAATCGTCGTGAATAACGTATCGTTCAATGCGCACAAGGGCGAAGTAATCGGATTTTCAGGCTTGCAGGGAGCTGGCAGAACTGAGTTAGCAATGTCGATTTTCGGCAAGAGTTACGGAGTGGATATTTCCGGCGTTCTGAAGATTGACGGCAAAGAAATCACGCTCAAAAATCCCGAAGCTGCAATTAATTCTGGTCTTGCATACGTGACTGAAGATCGCAAAACCAGCGGCTTATTACTGAACGAGAGCATTCGCATGAACACGACGCTGCCAAGGCTCGACAAAATCTCGAACAACGGCATAATCGACTCGGACAAAGAAGTAATCGTCGCTGAGAAAATGAAAGACGAAATGGGTACGAAAACTCCTACGATTGAACAGAAAGTCGGGAATTTATCGGGCGGAAATCAACAGAAAGCGTTACTCGGCAAATGGATGTTCACTGAGCCGGATATATTAATTCTGGACGAACCTACGCGCGGAATTGACGTTGGTGCTAAATATGATATTTATTGCCTGATTAACAAGATGGTCGATGACAGCAAAACTGTAATCGTAATCTCGTCTGAAATGCCGGAATTGCTCGGAATGTGCGACAGAATTTACGTCATGAACGAGGGGAAAATCTTGGCTGAATTGAACGCGAAAGACGCAACTCAGGAAATCATCATGGGCTATATTTTACGAGATGCTCAGGCGATAGCATAAATACACGAATTACATGAAGGAGTGAAAATTACAGATGGCGGATAAAGTACAAGAGAGCGGTTTATCAAAGCTGAAATCATTTGCGACGAAGAACTCAATGACGATAGCACTGGTTGTTGTGTTTGCGTTATTTTGCTATTTGACGGGTGGCAGGTTGCTTTACGCGCAGAACATGTCGAACTTGCTTTTGCAGAACGGCTATGTTTTAGTGCTTGCGTGCGGAATGCTGCTTTGTATATTAACGGGCGGAAATATTGACTTGTCAGTTGGTTCAGTAATTTGCTTGACGGGCGGAATGGCTGCTGTATTGGTCAATAATCTCGGCTGGAACTCGTATATTACGATTATAATTTGCTTGTTAGTTGGCTTACTCGTCGGAGTTTGGCAGGGCTACTGGATTGGCTATGTCAGAATACCGCCGTTTATTACGACTTTGGCTGGCATGTTTGTGTTCCGTGGAATTGGCAGACTTGTTCTCGACAGCAAGACCGTGCCGATTAAAGACAAAGCGTTCATGAATCTCTTCACGTCGTACATAAATATTCCCGGACTTGACGTAATTTCTACGAGAGCGAATCCTGTAGAAAATCCGCACATATGGTCGCCATTAGTTGTCGGAGCAATCGCAGTCGTGTTGATATTTTTCATGATTGCGCGTTCGAGAGCGAATAAAGCGAAAAACGGCTATCATCAGAACAAAGCAATCGTTGACTACGGGCGTGCGTTAATCGTGAGCGCGTTGATTCTCTGGTACTGCGACAAGCTTAGCAAATACAAAGGCATCTCGGTTATGTTAGTCTGGGTATTGGCTGTGTGCCTGATATATTATTTCATCACGTCGAAGATGGCGTTCGGGCGATATTTCTACGCGGTCGGCGGCAACGAGAAAGCTACACGTTTGAGCGGCATTGACACGAATCGCGTGTATTTCATCGCATATGCTAACATGGGATTGCTTGCTGGATTATGCGGCTTGTTATGTCTTGCGCGAGTAGGTTCTGTTTCGGGACAAACCGGAACATCGTTCGAAATGGACGCTATAGCATCGTGTTTCATCGGCGGAGCTTCGGCTTACGGCGGTGTTGGAACTGTCGGCGGAGTTGTAATCGGCGCGTTGTTGCTCGGCGTATTGAACATGGGAATGTCGATTATCGGAATTACGGATTCATGGCAATATGTCGTTAAAGGCGGCGTATTGTTAGTAGCAGTAATTTTTGACGTTGTATCGAGCCGAAAGACTGCCAGATAATTTGCAAACTTGAAACTTGAAACTTGCAATCACGAGAGCTGCTGTTCCTGAATTTACGGGGGCAGCAGTTTTTTTGCGGATTTGCAGAATTGAAATTTTCGCGAAAGTCTGTATAATCAAACTCATTATGAGAAATATGAAGAATATATTTTTGAAAATGAATTTGGCGTTGGGATTGGTCTTAGCGTTGACAGCGTTTGTGCTGTATCCAGTTTGCGAGAATTTGAGACCGGACGGAACTCACATGAATTGTTTTTACGCCGGAATATTCGTGAGCGTGATGGGAATTTTCGTCATGATTTTCTCACTCGCGTCAATCTGGCAAAAGAAACTTGCTGTAGTGTCGTATGTTCTGGCAATCGCAGCGGCTGCTTTGAGTTGGCTTGCTCCGAACGGAATCGTGAATATCGCTGGTGAAAGTTGGAAAGTCGGTCTATGTTCAATGAGTTCTCATGCGTGCGTTGCTGATACAATGCCGAAAGTCGCGATTATTGCAGCGGCGATTCTTGTATCGAGTTTCGCAGGTTTGATTTTCGGGTTCATCAGGGAGAATTAATTTGCTAAGTATCTCGAAAATCGCTAAGAGAAATATTCAGCGTAAACCGTTGAGAAGCTTTTGCCTGATCTTGACGGTGATGCTGTTGTCAGGTTTTGTTTTCATAGGCAGCGTATTGAACGTGAGTTTGTCCGACGGAGCTGTGAGTTTGGCGAATCGTCTCGGAGCTGATGTCATGATCGTTCCGTCGAGTTATAGATTCAGTCAGGTCGAAGGAATTATTTTGACTGGCAAGCCATCGAGTTTCTATTTGCCGGATAACGCGCTCGAAGAAGTTCAGAAGCTCGATCTTGGTATTGAGAAAATTTCGCCTCAGACGTTTCTTGCGAGTTTCAAGATGTCGTGTTGCTCGTATCCGGTGCAGCTAATCGGCATAGATTACGACTCGGATTTCATAATCAAGCATTGGCTCGGGAAGATTCTTTCGCAGAAATTGCAGGACGGCGAGCTAATCATCGGGAATAATATTGCGAGTGACATCGGTGAGTATTTGCGATTCTTCGGGCAGAATTTGAAAGTCGCGGGCAAACTTGAGAAAACGGGAATGGGTTTTGATTCGAGCGTGTTTGTTGACAGGGCTACGATTGAGAAATTGGCAGACGAATCCGAACGAATCTCTGCGAAACGCTTACATGATTCAGGCAGCAGAATTTCCGTTATAATGCTCAAGCTCAAACCGGGTTATGATTCCGAAGTCGCTGCCATGGAAATTAATCGCGTATTGGGATCACGTGGCATTCAGGCAATATTCAGCAAGAGTTTCGTGAATAACATGTCGCAAAGTCTGATGTTCGTGTCGAGAGCAATTACTCTGAGCTTGGCTTTGATCTGGTTCTTGGCTGTGATAATCATCGGGCTTTTATTCGCGCTGTCGATTTCGGAACGTCGTCTTGAGATGGGGACGCTGCGTTACTTGGGAGCTACTCGCGCAAAATTAATACGCATAATGCTGACCGAAGTTCTCATGATCAGTTCTTACGGAGCTATACTGGGAATATTTCTCGGAGCGTTGGTGATTCCGGTGATAAATTCTCGCGTGATTGAGGCGTTACATTTGCCATTCTTGCTTTCGTCGGTGCAGTTCATGATTTCGGCGGCGATAATTTCCGGAGTGTTTGCGATTTTGACGGGGATGTTAGCGGCGTTGATTCCGGTTTTGAGAGCAGGGCGTGTCGAGATAAATGACATGCTTTCGGAGGTGTAAACGTGAAAATTCTGCGGTTTGAAAATATATCGAGAGAATATGCTCGCGGAAGTGCTAAATTCTTGGCTGTGAATAACGCAAATCTTGAGCTAGAATCCGGTGATTTCGTGAATATCATCGGGCGATCCGGTAGCGGAAAATCCACGCTCCTGAAAATGGCAGCCGGAATATTAACGCCAACGTCCGGGAAAATCGAACTCGACGGTGAAATTCTCGCAGCTAAAACCGATGCTGAATTATCAAGAATGCGCAATTACAAAATCGGCTTCATTCCGCAAGGGGCTTCAGTTCTGCCAAACCTGACGATTATTGAGAATGTGATTCTGCCGGCGATACTCTGGGAACATGGCGGAGATATTGCAGGTTACGCTATGATTTTGCTGGAGAAATTCGGTATAGCGAATCTGGCAAATTCGTATCCAGATGAACTTTCCGGCGGTGAATTGCGTCGTGTGTTGATTGCCCGTGCGTTGATTAATCACCCGAAGATTATTCTCGCAGATGAGCCAACGTCGAATCTTGATGGCGAATCCTCGCAAAATATCCTGCAAATTTTCTCGCGCCTAAATTCCCAGGAGAACGTAACGTTATTGCTGGTCTCGCATGATCTGGACACGCTTAAGTTCGGCAAACGTGTTTTCGAGATGAATGACGGGGTACTGACGCAGAAATCCGTGTTATAATTCGCAGGTAGTTTCGCAATTTGAAGTTTCTGATTTTTGGGAGAGAGTTGGTATTTGTAGCATGAAAGCTATCATGACAGTTACGGCTAGAGACCGTGTCGGAATAATCGCGAGTGTTTGCACGCTGCTGGCGTCGATGGACGTGAATATTCTCGACATAAACCAGACCGTTATGCAGGGAATTTTCACGATGACGCTTCTGGTTGACACTTCGACTTCGAGTTATAACTTCGACGAGATCAAATCTGCTGTGATTCAACGCGGTGAGAACGAAAATCTCGTTATACATATTCAACGCGCGGATATTTTCGACGCAATGCACAGAGTGTAAATCATGCTGAATATTTCGGATATAATGCAGACGGTCAACATGATCGATCAGCAACATTTGGACATTCGAACGATTACAATGGGAATTTCCCTGAATGATTGCGCAGATCCTGATATAGACGTTTGTTCTCGAAAAATATATGATAAAATCTCCAGACGCGCTGAAAATCTCGTGAAAGTTGGCTCCGAAATTGAGAACGAGTACGGCATACCGATCATTAACAAGCGAATCTCAGTGACACCGATTGCACAAATTGCTGCTGCGTGTGAGAGTGAGGATTATTGCATCATCGGGCGTGCTTTGGATAAGGCTGCGAAAAATTGCGGCGTGAATTTCATCGGAGGATTTTCGGCACTGGTTCACAAAGGCTTCACGGATTCAGATTTGCGATTGATAAACGCGATTCCTGAGACGTTATCCCAAACTGAACTTGTGTGTTCGAGCGTGAATGTTGCTACGACCAAAGCCGGAATCAACATGGACGCTGTAGCTCTGATGGGACGTATAGTCAAGCGAACCGGAGAATCTGCCGCGAAACTCGTGATTTTTTCGAACGCTGTTGAAGATAACCCGTTTATGGCAGGAGCATTTCACGGTGCAGGCGAACCTGAATGTGTGATTAACGTCGGAGTATCCGGACCCGGTGTTGTTTACAAAGCGTTGCAGGAAGTCAGGGGCAAGAGTTTTGATGTCGTGGCTGAAACTGTAAAACGTACTGCGTTCAGAATTACGCGAATGGGGCAACTTGTGGCTAGAGTTGCGTCGGAGAAATTGCGCGTTCCGTTCGGAGTTGTTGATTTGTCATTAGCTCCTACTCCGGCAGTCGGCGACAGTGTAGCGAGAATCCTGGAGGAAATGGGTCTCGAAACTTGCGGAACTCATGGAACAACGGCGGCTCTTGCGCTGTTAAACGACGCTGTGAAAAAGGGCGGTGTTATGGCGTCTGGACACGTCGGCGGATTATCCGGAGCATTTATTCCGGTGAGCGAGGACGAAGGCATGATTGAATCCGTTCGCAAAGGCGTATTGAATATCGAGAAGCTTGAAGCTATGACGTGCGTGTGTTCAGTTGGACTTGACATGATAGCTGTCCCTGGTGACACAAGTTCCGAAACTATCGCTGCAATAATCGCTGATGAAGCTGCAATCGGCGTGATTAATAACAAGACTACTGCCGTGAGATTAATCGCTGCTCCGGGGAAAACTGCTGGTGATACGCTTGAGTTTGGCGGATTACTTGGTTCTGCTCCGGTTATGCGCGTGAATAACGTGAGTTGCAGGAAATTTATCGAACGCGGCGGAAGAATCCCTGCACCGATTCACAGCCTAAGAAATTAGCGAATCAGCAAAAAAATGCCCACGCTCGTTTGTGAACGTGGGTTTCGTGTTAAATTGCTGCTAGTTCTTTTTCAGCGCGAAATACGCACATAACGCCAGAGTAATCATTCCTGCGTACCCCGAATTACAGCCTCCGGACGAATTTCCTGAATCATGAGCTTGGCTTTGCTTTTGATTCTGAATCTGAGCATTCGCCGTGACTAGAAGTTCGGAAGTTTTGAGAGAATCTTCACCGGAATTTGCCGTAGCTTGTAACGTGAACTCATCCTGAAGCATGTCTTGTGAAAGAGTGAACGTGTTTTCTTCGGATATTTCGATTTCATCAAGAGCTTCGTCATTCAGCAGGATTTCCACGTCAGAGACTTCGACATTTCGCCCGAAAGCGTCAACCCATTGAGCGATTCCGAAAGTTGCAGGCAAGTTCGAATCGATTGCGATTGCGCCCGTTAATTTCTCGTCGCCACTGAGCAGATATAATTCTGTGACAGCTGGAGCGTGTCCGTTATTATTGACCGGTTCAGGACTTGCAGCACTCAGACTTAATGCCGAACTGCTCTGAGTCTGTTTAGTATCCGAATCCGAATCGTCGTTCTTAATCGTGAGTTCGAATTCAACGACATCTGTGTCAGTTTTGTTCTTCGCCTGAATCGAGAACTTATACGTGCCAGCTTTCTTCGGAGTTCCTGAGATTATGCCGGTTTTCTTGTCGAATTTTAGCCCCGATGGAAGCGAGCCGATCTTTTTGAGCTTGAGATCTGAGCCGGAAATATCCAGCATAAATTCGTACGGGACTTTCACGTAGCCATCAGGAAGACTTGTCGTGAGAATCTTCGGAGCTTGAGGAACGACTTTGAGCTTGAGAGTTTTCGTAACGGAGCCGATTTCGTTCTCAATCGTGATCTTGAAGAGCAATTTGCCTGGTTTCGTTGGGATTCCGCTTAACACGCCGGTGTCCTCGTCAAGATGGAAGCCATCAGGTAAAGCCTCCGCAGCCAAGAATTTCATCGGGGTAGTTCCATAAGCTTCGAGCGTTGCTTCGTATTCAGTTCCGACAGACGCATCAGGCAGAGTTTTCGACGAGAATTTCGGTTTTGAAGTCGTGCTGCCAGTCGGGGCACCAGCTCGATACGACGGATTATCCGCGATTGTTATCGTGAACTGCTTCTCGACGTAGCCGTTATGAGCTCCCAAGAATCGCAGCTTGAACGTGAATGTTCCAGTTCTCTTAGGAACGCCGCTCAAGTACGTGTATCGACCTGATTGTCTAAGCGTCAATCCTGTAGGCAGAGTTCCTGAGACGCGCGATGGAGTGATCGGAGTAGAGCCACCTGTCACGAGTACCCAATCGCTGTACGATTTGCCGAGTGTGCCATTGTAGAACGAGAAATACGCATACATGCTCGGGTCAGGAAACGGAATCGGTGGTATTGACGGCTTGATAGTGATAGAATGATTCGTGTTGTTGTAATAGCCGCCATCGTTTCTGTACGGAGTGATTGTGAAATTATACGTTTTCGCCTGTGATGGTGTTCCCTCGAAATAGATGTACCTTCTAGAACTAGAAAGAACGAGCTTCAATTCAGAATCTGGAGGATAATTTCCCGATAATGTTACCCCGTCGAAATTTGAGTTAGGAACCTTCACATAGTCACTGTAATATTTGCCAACTTTCCCATCGTAGTAACTGTATATTGTCTTGAGGTTAGGATCAACCCATGGGTCAGTTCCAACTTTGATGTTGAAGGTTCGCGTTGTCGTTGTCTCAGGATTGCCGACCAAATTATAACATTCGAGCTCAAATGTGTAATATCCAGCTTTTGTGGGTGTGCCTTCAATCTTTGCCGTTCGAGAACTGGCGTTAGCTGTCAACTTCAGACCGGGTGGCAACGAACCGCGGAGTTTCCATCGCATTGTCCTTTCCGTGCCATCAGCTGTGATTTCCTGACTGTATGATTGATTCAATCTGCCATCTTTTAACGAAGATGCTGTCGTAATTTCTGGCGGCTCATAAACAGTAATCGAGGCTTGCTTCTCGGAATCTGCGGCTCTGACTTTGAAGTAATAGCGCATAGGAGAGCGAGATTTTTTCCCAGTTGAAGTGTGTCCAATTGTGCCGGAAATCACGCCCGATGAATTAATCGATAATCCCGGAGGAGGTGTTGTGGCATTAGGGGTTACAGCATTCGAAGGTGCGACACCATTAGATAAACTCCACGAACTTGTGCTGCCATTAGCTTCACACTGGAATCTATAACTCACACCTGCAACGGCGCTTTCATAGGGAACTTTTGTGAGCTCGAGAGAATCGAACATGCTGTTATACTCGCTCTCAGTCATCCAAGCAATGCGCCAATACGAGCCAACTGGGTAAAGAACTTGACACCAGCTGCTGACTTTCGCAAGTAGATAGACTGAATCGCCAACGTCAATTCCGTAAACGCCAACTCTCGACTCGCCCCTGCGTCTTGCCAAGCCGTAAAATTTATGCTGAGCCGTTCGTGCTGACGAAGTTTCGCTGCCAGCAATAAGATTACTCAAACTCGTGTATGCGTCTTGTCTGCTGCTTCCTACAGGATATTTGATTTTCGCGTATGCTCTGTTATTACTGTTCACACCAACGCCAACGATCCAGATTTCGTCGCTCTCACCAGTCCAAGCAGTTGATGAAATGCGCGTCGTCAAATTTGCGTTCGAGTACACGTCGTAATATTTCTTGTTCTCAAGCGTGAAAACTTTCGCATACCTGCTCGAAGTCAAATTAGTCAACCCCGGGCTCAACGTGGTATTACTCGGAATAGGATTGTCATATCTCGGATCGGGGAAGCCATTATCCTGATAATACTGAAGAACATCACGATTTGTCATCTCGAAATGTAAATGTGGTCCCGTTGAATTACCGGTTGAACCGCTCAACGCAATTAAGTCCCCTTTGTTGACACGTTGACCGTTCGAGACTTTGAACTCACTGAGATGTCCATAGAGCGTTATTGTGCCGTCGTCGTGCTTGATCTCGAAATATCTTCCGAAGCTACTGCTGCCTAAATCCGCGAGACTTTGGACAGTTCCAGCTGCTGGGGCAAAAACTTCTGTGCCAAGGCTAACAGCTATATCAACGCCTGCAGGATTTCCGTTGTACCAATATCTGCAAGAATGATAACTGCCGCTGGAATATTTGTACCTTGTCGTTATAGTTGTGTGTCCTGGAACAGGCCAGCCAAATTCTGCTGCTGTTGCGACACATGCGCTCACAGTGACAAGTAACACTGCGAGTGCGATAATACTTGTAAATCTAAATCTTCTGTGTTTCATGAAATGTCAACTCCTTTTGATATGATTCGATTTGAATCGTGTAAATACTGCGAGTAAAATTGCAAAAACCAATCCCAGATCTCCGGAATTACAACTCGAACCGCCGCCACCGCCGTTGCTCGTGGGATTATTCGAGCTTGCACCTGCGATTTTCAGCGTGAAAGTCTTGCCGGATTGATCGACGTTATTCAAAACCGTGAAAGCAATTTCGTATTCTCCGGCTTCCTTGGGAGTTCCTGACAAGATTCCGTCTTGAGTTAGAGATAATCCGTCCGGAATATTTCCGCTGCGCCATTCGATCGGAGCTGTTCCTGAAGCTGTGAGCGTATAACTGTAGGCTATCCCAACAGTTGCATCGGGCAAATTCTCGCTCGTGATTTCAGGCGCGGTTTCATTCGAGAATCTCTCAAGTGTGAAAGCTTTGATCGTTGCGTTATACGGTCCGCCGTTGATCTCAGTTCCATCGTACCAGACTGACGGCACCGGATCGCCCACAGCGAAGAAACTCTCTCCCTGATTGACTGATGCGCGAACGTAATTGCTGATGCTAGCCTCAACTCCCGTCGGAAACTCGTAGTCAGAACTAAGCGTTGACTGGATAATAACAGCGTAATAATCCCCGGAATACAAGTTCACTGTCTCAGGCAAATCCAGCGTGTGATAACCTGCATTCGGAATTTCGCCCGTCAAAATCGCATTCTCAGCATGTCCAGGATCCGTCGGTCGAATCTTGCCGAAGTTATTCACGAAAATCTTGTACCGCGTGTTGTTGTCCGTCGTGTGGAAGCCAATTCGCACCAGACTTTCGTTCCGTGATGACTTGAAAATATTCGATGACCATGTTGTGCTGATATGCTTAGTCTTGCCGTTCTCGTCGTGATAGTTCGTGATGAGCGTGTCGTCTTCCCGAGTGTCTTCGCTCACAATGAACGCCGTGATGTCTCTTATTCCGCTTTGATTTACAGTAGCTTGTTCGTATGACATCCAGAAATAACCGTTGTCATTTTTGTTCACACCCTCAGAATTTCGCACAAGCCACGCGCCGTTCTGAGACGGTTTAATCGGATTGAAATTCTCAAGCGGGTAATCATCGTCCCAACCGACAAGTAATACAGCATGAAGTTTATCCAACAAATTATTATTCGTGTAAAATGCGTCATGGCTCTCGTTGTAGTACACGTCATCGTGATTATAGAATATGCAGAAAACCGCTCCGTGATCGATTATGGCTTGTTTAACGAACTTGATATTCTCATCGCCCAAGTAGTTATTGTTGCCAAATTTCAACGTGTCATGGAACAATACGCGTGAACTTGGAAGATCTTCAGCTCTTTTGCCACCTAGGAAACTTTCGATTTTCGAATCCGCATCTCTCGAATCAGTTCCTGCGACTGAGTATTGCATTACGGATTCATTCACGGTATTCGGGAATTTTGCCAGGAATGATTCAGCAGTGTCAACCATCCCACAAGACATCAAGATACTTTCCTTATTCCCTTTCCCGAAATTGTCCGAACTTGCATCTTTGAACGCAAACCACGCCAAATGCAGCTCAGAGAAATCCGGCTCAGCTCCAGCGATCGTCAAGTTCTGCTTCATGTAATCAGCTTCCATTGCGCCAATCGCAGCGAATGCCCAACAAGTCAAGAATTTTCCCTGATCACGAACTGCTGGCAATTTCTCGTTCCTGTAAAATTTCGGCAGATCGCTTGAAACTTCGGTTTTGGGCGGATTACTCGACAAATGCGACATGTCATTAGGTGACGGAATTGCTCCGGTTGATTTGGTCTCGTCCAATTCATCGCGATGTTCGAGCCAATCTTGGAACGCATCAGACACGGGAGCTTCTTCAGCATCGTTCTGATCAGTATCCCATTCGCAAATGAATCCGTGTTCGAACTCAGAAGCCAAATTATCCGTAGCAATCCATTTCCCTGAATCAGCCAAAATCTGCAAATAATTCCCAGAACCGTTCGGGTGATTCTCCGCAAAATTCCGGAACTGCTTCTCGAAAACTTCATCCGTGACCCACTCAATCATGCCACCGGAATCAATCTTAGCTCCGAGCCAGTAATAGCCAAATCCCGAATTAACTTCACGAAGCATTCTCGCGATTTCGTCCTGTTCTGATTGGCTTGTGATTGTCAGCAAGTGTCCGCCGAGCGATTCGCAGTAAGATTTCGCCTGCTGCCACGTGACATTCGCGTCAAAAATCTGATACTCGTGACCGTTCCATGTGAATATAGCCTTGTCACTGGAAATAACTACCTGTGAGCTTGCAAAATTCCCGACTTCGGAGTATTGCTGCGAGTTCCAGGAGTTCCCCGACAGATTCACATCGTCACTCCCAACAATCCCGACGATTCCGCCGACGTAACCATCACTGCGTAATTTCGAATTTTGCGAGACGGTGCAATTCTGAACAGTCCCAGAAGACATTTCACCAACAATTCCGCCGACCCATGACGCACCCGAAATATCCGCGCTGACTCTGCAATTTGTGACCGTGCCTCCGTGCATATGAGCGACAATTCCGCCAGCACCGTACTCGTCATCTTCCCCATAACGCACAATTCGCCCGTTGAAACTGCAGTTCTCGATCACGCCGCCGTACAGATAATGCACAACTGTTCCGACGCAATCGCCACTCAAATTCCCGACGACGTTGAGATTCTTGATAACGGGGGTACACTCACCACTAATAACAACGGGTACTTCTTCTTTTACCGTATCGCTGCTTATTACTTCTTCTACTTCTTCATCACCGCTAAAAACAAGTGCTATTTCTTCGATCAGTATATCATCTTCACTAACAACAGAATACTCGTACCTGCCACCGCTCACCTCCGTAAACAAAGCCACCTCAAGTGTATCGTAACTATCGTAACTGTAGTACAAGGTACCATCGGCATCTCCGCCATACAAGTCAACATAATTGTAATTGTAGTATGTGATCGTGTGATTCTGCCCGTCGAAATAACCACGAAAAGCGATTCCGGTGTAAAAGACGTTACCTCTAGAATCAGCAAACGCCAGATCGCCGCTCAAATTCACGAGATCGAGATCAGTTGCTAGTTTGTAGTATTTGTCAGGGGAAGAAGCAACATCGCGAAAATCCAGCCAGTCCTCGAACGAATCGATTATGTACGCAGTGTCCCAACTGTCACCGTCAGTTTCGTCAAAAAAAGCAGCCAAGGCGACCCCGTGAATTACACACGAGATCGCGATAGCTATGCATGTACTAAGAATAATCTTTTTCATCTTAAATACATCCTAAAGACTAAAGATTTTTGCGCTTTAGTTGCGAATTTTTTTCACGAGAATTAACGGCACTAGCACGAATGCAAGTCCGAATAATCCTGTGTTACAGCTTCCACCACCACCGCTGCTGCGATAAACTCCGTTTGGATTCGTTGGTGTCGGAGTCGGTGTAGTTTTCTGCGTGACAGTTACTCTCAGCGTGACTTTCCCGGATTTATTCGCCCCGTCAGTTACAGTGATTGGCACGTCGTAAGTTCCGGAAGCGACACTATCAGCAACGTTGATAGTAATTTTCGCGGAATTATTCCCCGAAGGCGTTGCGGTTGCGCTCAGACCTTCAACAGAAATTTTCCCGACTGTCCAAGTTAATGCGCCCGTGAAATTCCCGTTGACCGTGAGAGTTGTGCCGGCGCTTGAACCGACATCAACTGAGACTGCAAAATTTCCAGCTATTGTCAAATCCTGACTCTCTGGCGGGTTTTGCTGCCCATTGTCAATGCTGACGTTCACAGTTATATCGATTGCGTCAGAATTTCCAGCTGCGTCCGTGAATGTTGCGGTAGTTTGGTATTGACCGGCTTGAGTTGTTGACGGTGCGCTCACTGTGAGATTCAGTTTCCCGTTGGAGTGCGTGTACTCGATCTTGACGTTGGCGGAAATGTCCGGATTGAACGTTGCCGAACCCACGGGATCTGCTCCGGTGTAATTCACAGATTGCAGCGAATTATCACCGCCGGCTTTGACCGCGAAAGTTTTCGAATGCTCAGCGAGTTTGAACGGTTCAGCTTTTGTTGATGAGTATTCGACTTCCCATTTAAGATTGATCCCGAGTGTATTCTCATCATCGTCCTTGATGAACGGAATGCAGACGACTGCTTTTTCGCCATCATTGGGCGTGCCGTCGTAGCTATCGTTGAATTTGATAGTCACGGAAGTTATAGCAGTGCCCTCGAAATCGTCAGCTACGCCGTCATAAACTGAATTTACCTGATACGTGAGCCATTCAGGAACGCTTATCACGTAATCGTCATCGGATTCGATATATACGCCATAGCTACCTAATATAGAATCGTGATCAGCACTGACCGTCACTAACACCGAGTAATCTTGCGCGACTTTCCCGATTGTAGCTGCATTATACGAATCTATATATTTCTGTAGATCGGCTTCTGTAGATTTAGTATGCCCGTCTACTAATACTTGTATCGCCGAAGTTCCGGCGTCAACTCCAAAATCCGTCGAAACTTCAGTCACATCGCTGAAAATTTGATTGAACGTAGAATCCGTGATATTAATAGCCTTAGCTACGAAATATAAACCATAATTGTATTCGGATTCTGACTCAGGAAGTACGCCTGAAACAACAATTATATCGCTTGATGCGTCAGAAGTAATTTCTTTGATACGTAGATTATCTCTATCGGATACGAGATCCCATGAAACAGAGTAAGAACCAGAATCTATCTCTCTTGCGCCATTCTCAACAAGATCATCTAGTTCTACCCCCCCCCTCCGACATCCAGTTTAGATACGTCGTAAATATAGAGTCCAACATCAGGAACTCGATACTTCACGAAATAATTATGACCGGCATACCCCGTATCAGCATCACCGTAATCTTCGTGAAGTTCAGGCGCGTCGATGTAATCTCCCTCTCCTACCGCAACCAAAACATAACCGTAATCAGTCGCCAACGCCGCAGAAACAGCGCAAACGACCAACACAGCCGCTAAAAAAACTACGCATAATTTTCTCATAAAAATAACCTCTCCTTTAATGAAATCAAATTATTCTCGAAACAACTATTACAAACGCGTAAAAACAAAACTCACACCCTCAAATTGCAATCATTCCTCTCATTATTTTTAAAACGTGCTAAATTTTACGCTAACAATGCAATTTTGTCAAAATTTCACGCAAAAATTTTCAGGCTGAATCAAGTTGACGTCAAATCGAGAATTTATCCCCGGACAATTTGCTCAGAACGTAATTCACGAGAATCACGATTATCAGGATTCCTGTTGCGATTGCGCTCGCGGTTTGTTGGCTGTGATAAGTCTGGTACGTGAACAACTCGTAGCCGATGGTCTTGGTGTCGGTCGAATATAGCAGCGTAGACATGGTCAACTCGTAAAAGCTCGGCATGAATATCAAGAACCAACCTGCCACAACTGAGGGAGCTATCAACGGCAACGTCACTCTCACAAAACTCTTCAGCCACGACGCTCCCGAAATTAACGCAGCTTCTTCGAGTGACGCATCAATCTGGCTCATAGCAGCAGCAATCGTACGCATTCCCATCAGCAAATACTTGATCACATACGCGATTATCATGATTAGCAGCGTGTTGTAAATGTTCAAGCCAAATCGTCCAGACATCGTCATGATTAACGCCAACGCTATGACTACACTCGGAGTGCCGCTGCCTAAAGTTATCAGGGAATCCGGGATAGTCCTGAACCTGCTTCGAGTGCGATTCGCAACCCAAGCCATCACGCACGAAATGCCAACACCGATTGTAGCAGCAGCAGAGGCAGAAATAACACTGTTCTTGAGCGAGTTCAGCAACGGTTTACGCGTGAATAATATGTTCCAGTATCGCAGCGTGAGATTCTCAGGTGTAAACGCTTTCCCAAGATTCTTCGTGAACGATGTCATTGCTACGGTCATGAACGGCAGAATTATCACGACGAATGCGAAAATGCTCACACAAATCGTGACGAGTACGTTCCATTTGCCAAGCTTGACGATATTCGGGTGAGTGGATTTGCCCGAAATAGTCGTGTAGTGCCTGTTGCCCGTGACAAACGCAGAAAGATACAGAACTAGATTCGCAATCAGCATTAACGATACAGCCAACGCCGCAGCATCGCTCAAACCCTCGGAACTTCCAACGTAGACGTAATCAATAATTCTTGTCGTAACCGTATCAATCTGACCGGGAGCACCGATTATAGACGGGATTCCGTAACATGACGCAGCCGCGATGAATACCAGCAAACCTGACGCAACTATCGAAGGCAACATGACCGGCAGCGTAATTTTCAAGAGAGTTCTCACAGTGCCGGCACCGGAAATTTTCGCAGCTTCTTCGAGTGACGGATCCATTTTTTCCATTGAGCGCGAGATCGTTATGAATGCGTATGGATAATAAAACGTCGTCAACACGAATACTAATCCGGGAATGCTGTAAATATTAAACGGGTTCTCAGATAATCCCAGAACTTTCGCGATTAATACATTCAAAGTACCAACTCTAGGATTCAGCAATCGCAGCCAAGCCATAGCTCCGACATACGGCGGTACCATATATGTCATGACAAACAGCGTCCGGAAAAATTTTCGCCCGTACATATCCGTTCTGCCAACTAACCAAGCTAACGGGAATGCGATTATGACACCGAATATCATCGACAAACTCGCTGTCACAAGCGTATTCTTGAGAGCGTTCCAGTTAAGAGGGTTCGTGTAAATTCTACCGAAAGATTCAGCTCCACCGATGAACGACCTGAATACCAGATAGCTCATCGGCAGAACACTAAATATTACTAAGAAAGCAACGATCGCAAATATCAATACGATCTTGACATCCAGATTGCTGTTATTTCTTGACACGATCTTCAAAATTCGTTCTCAATTCGGCACGTTCAGCAAGACATTTCGCCCAATCAACAGGCATAGCTCTTGTGAAAATTTCTGCGGTATTAATCGAATCATACGGAATAGCCGGAGGATTCTTCAGAACTGAGTGCATCCAGCCTTTTACGATATAACTCTGACCCTCGGGCGACAGGAACCAGTCCGTTAATTCCTCGCATATTTTCGAGTTAGCGTGTGCGCTGTATTTATCATTAATCGTCATAATCGGCGACGGAACGCAAATCACGCCATCTTCGGGATAAATTACTTCGAGAGCACTGTCTTCTTCCTCGCGCTTCTTCAAGACGGATTCTTCGAGTATCATTATGACTTTGCATTCACCTGTTTCGAGCTTTGTCAACGCAACTGAACCGGACTCAACCATGACGCGATTCTCTGATAATTTGTCGAAATATTCATAGCCGTACTTGTCCTTCAGAGCCGAAATTGCAACCAGAGCTGTTCCTGCAGTAAGCGGATTCGGCATGGAAATCGCAGCTTTCAGGTCAGAATTATACGCAAATTCCTTGAACGTTTTGGGCAAATCCTCTCGCGAATAATTCTCTGGATTGAAAGCCAAAATCATGTTGAGATTCCGCACCGGATACCAGTAACCCTCGGGATCGTAATCAAGTGCAAGATTCTTCGCCTGTTCCGAGAGATATGCGTGCAAAATTCCCATTTGCTTGAGTTCGAGCGAATACGACGGATCCGCAACCATGAGCATATCACAGCCAAGTTTCTTCGCATCGAGTTCGGCAGCAATTTTCGCCTGCAAAGTCCCCGTGCCTCCGTAGAAAAATTCTACGTCATAATCCGGAAATTTCTCTTGTAAAGTTTGTGTCATAGCCTCGATTACGTCCTCGTACATAGACGTGTAAATCACGACTTTAGGTTTCGCCGCGAAAGCTTCTGAGGCAAAAAACATCATTAACGCCATAGCCATAATCATAAATTTACGCATTTATTATCAACTCCCCATTAGTTATTCGCATTCCGTTCTCGCGACTGAACAGCATAATTCTGTGACCGGAGAAATCCATGCGAACTTTTGTGCCAATCTTGTAGAACATCTCGCCAAACGCAACAGCCGTCAACAGGAAATTTCCCACGCGAATTTTTAACGTAGTTTCCATACCTGTAGGCATTGCACTGAATACTTCACCCTCGATTTTGCCGTCATCACTCAGCTTGATAAATTCCGGACGAATGCCGATTACGAAATCATTATGAGTGAGCTGCTTAGTCTGGGTTTGCTCAGGTTCATGAACGCGCGCTATATTATACTTGAACGGCAGGTCTTTATTCGTCTTCTCGACATAACCGCGACGTTTAGCCTCATCTTCAGCCTGTAACTTCGCCTCATGATTATGCCACGCCTCAAGATCTACGCCTGATTCAGGAACGAACTTGCCTTTGAAACCGTCAAGAAATTCCAGCTCAATACCGGAAGCATCCTGAGAACCAGTTGCCTCGATAAAATTCACAGCCGGATTCCCGACGAAATCCGCAACGAACAAATTTCTTGGCTGCGAATAAATCGTCAATGGCTCATCGTATTGCTGCAATCTAGCGTTATCAATCAGGCAAATTTTCGTGGCGAGTGTCATAGCCTCCATCTGGTCATGCGTGACGTAAACGAACGTCGAACCCGTGCTTAAATGCAAACGCTGCAATTCCGAACGCATCTCAAGCCTCAATTTTGCGTCAAGATTACTTAGCGGCTCGTCCATGAACAGCACTTTCGGACTGGGTGCCAGAGTTCTTGCGATTGCGACACGCTGCTGCTGACCACCGGATAATTCGCTGGGATAACGATCCAGAAATGAGCCGATCTTGACTATTGCGCTAACACGATCAACTACACGTTTGATTTCGTCCTTCGTGAGCGTCAATTTGCTCTTGTCCTGACCATCACGCACAACTTCTCCGGCATCGTTCACGTAGACCCCGGGTTCGTTTATATTGCTAAGCCCGAATGCGATATTCTGATAGACCGTCATGTTAGGCCAGAGCGCGTAATTCTGGAACAGGAATCCGACACGTCGCTTATTCGGCGGAATGTTAATCCCCAGTTCGCTGTCAAACATAACTGTGTCATCAATCGTGATTCGTCCTTCAGTCGGAGTTTCCAGCCCTGCAATCATTCGCAGCGTCGTAGTTTTCCCGCAGCCTGAAGGTCCAAGCAGTGTAACAAAAGCGTTTTCCTCGATGTTTAGATCCAGGTGTTCGACAGCGTAATAGCCGCCCCAACGCTTAGTTACGTTCTTTAATTCAATTCTTGCCATAATCTATTTATTCTCCCTAATTACTTTTTGCCGCCGCCGATACCAGAATCAAGACTTGCACCGGTCAGCTTGTTCACAAAATAGTTAAATATCAAGATCGAGACGATCAATATCAAGTTAATTCCGCTTGAGAATGCGTATAATCCCATCTCGTCGAAATAATCCAGCATCGTCGTGATAATCCTTCCCTGACCGCATAATAACATGAACAGCGTTAGTTCTCGCAGACACGTCATGAACGGCAGAAGATAGCCGCTTATAATCGACGTTTTCTGAATCGGGATTATTATCTGAGTCATGCGTTTCCACCATGGAATGTCGAGTATAATTGCAGCCTCTTCAAGTTCGCCGGATAACTGCATCATGGAATTTAACGCGCTGCGGCTTGCGAAAGGAATATATTTCACTGTTCCAGCCAGAATCAATAACAGGAACGTATCATACAGACCCATGTTAGAGCCTACGACAAAGAACGCTACACCAACAGCCAAGGACGGCATCAAATACGGTAAAAAAGCCATGTTATTCACGTACGCTGCCCATTTACTTCGCCTGTTCTTGCTGACACAGTAGCCTACAAGAGTACCAATCGTTCCTGCGACAAGCGCGCAACATATCGCCACAAACAGCGTCCCTGCAAAAGCGTTCCAGATTTGCTGATTATATAATATGCCCTTGTTGCCATACATTCCGCTCTCGGTTATATTCTCAGATGTCAGCCACCATTTGCTGGTCAGGCTCGAAGCATTCGTCAAGAACGAGTAATCTCCCGGATTAGGCAAGAACGTCTCGATTGCAAATAACACTATCGGCAAAATTCCCGTAGCTAAAGTCGTGATAATCAGGATTACAGACAGGATATATTTCCAGGCTCTCAGATTTACGACACTGGTTTGCCCGGATTTACCGGTTACAGTCGTGAAATTCTTGCGTCCTGAAGTTGTGCGCTGATTGATTATCAGGATTATGAAGCCGAACAGCATCATGATTACGGCTAAGATACTGGCTTGACCGATTCTGTCACCTTTCATGGCTACGTATTGAGTGCTGAGCGTGTTGAGCTTCAGGTAATGCGGAATCGGATACGAACCCATTGCACTCGAAAATACCAGAAGAATCGTGCTAAGAATTGCGGGCTTAATCAACGGTAACGTAACTCTAAGAAACGTCTTCCAACGAGGGCTGTTTAGTATCGTAGCAGCTTCTTCAAGATTAGCGTCCATGTTCCGGAATATTCCGCCGATCAGTATATACGCAAATGGCGCGTAGTGAATCGCTAGAACAACCGAAACCGGAAAAATTCCCTCGCACCACCATCGAGGCATCATGATCCCGAACAAATTCGCAAGTAATCCGTTTGAACCGCCAGTGACGATATTCGAGTTGAATAAATTCTGCCAGACAACAGCCAACGTCCATTGAGGCATAATATACGGGAAGATAAATATCGAGCTGAGATACTTTTTGCACTTGAGATTCGTTCGGGTGACAAGATACGCAAAAATTCCGCCGTAAAGAATCGATCCGAAACAGGCAAATATGCTAATCAAGACCGAATTTAACAGCGGTGTCCATAGATACACATCCGCAACACTGCGCGTAACTCTGGTTCTGCCAACACGTGTCGTTATCGTGCCAGTGAATAGATTCGTCCAGTTATAGCTCGTCAGTTTTTCACCGCCAAGTTCGAAACTGGATTCCAACGCAGTCCCTACAGCGTCCTTGCTGCCCGGGTGAATCAAAACCGTATCGCGCAAAATCGTTATCATCGGGAACACAGTCGTAATTGTGAGCATAATTCCCAACGCCAGCAAAATCGCGTTCTGCGGCTTTGACAAGTAAGTTTTGACCCGGTTGAGCCGTTTATTCAGACTACCGGGTCGTGATGTATTATTACTCATGATTATTTATGCGCAATGATTCCGTCGATCCATTCGCTCATAACTCCGGAGACTGAAGCGCAATATGTCGGGTCTTCAACGACAAGTCTGCCTTTGTTGAGCCACCAGTCATAGCCGCGATCGTTTTTGACCGGGAATTTGTTTTCGCCGTCAATATAGCCGTCGTGACTGTGATCCTGCATACACGCCGGGACTGGAGCATAGCCGCCCATATCTTTGCCCCAAGCTGCGAATCCGTCGTGAGTTGTTGTCATGTACGCGATGAAAGCACACGCTGTCCACGGTAACGGACTTGTCTTTGTGAGCATGAGATAATGTTTGTACGCGTAACCGCCGATGCCTTCGTAATTATCCTGATACGCTGCGACGGTTATGTTATTAACGGAACTTTCGCCAGTTTCCTCGACTGAGCGCAATTTCGAGTAAACGATTAATCCGGATCTGCCTGCCGCACTCTTCGTGACGAGTGTTGTGCAAATTGGACCGTCGTCTGTTTCCTGATTATACTTCTCGCACCAGAGATATACCCAGGTTAAACCGTACTTTGCGTTTTCGCCTTTGAGACCGAGTTCGTCAGCATCGTTCTGCATGTCTTCGATTAAATCCGCGTATTCAGCCTGACGTTCGGGTGATAATTTCTCGTAAGCTTCTTTGATCCATGTTGCGTACTTGTCACTGGTCATCATGTAAAGCGCGTTTTTGCCGACGAGTTCGCTGTTTACGCCCATGAATAACGGTTTTTGATCTTCCGCGACGAAATCCCACATGTTATCGAATTTCGCACCGCCGACGTTATTGAACATGAAGACTTTATTCAGCGTCTGCAATGCTAACGGGAACTCGTTATTTTCGCGTGCAAGTCCCGGAGCTTCGAGCCATTCTTTGGGAACGAAATTCAGCAACACGCCGGTATCCAGCATTTTGCTTTTAATCTGGTTTCCGTCTTGAATCAGCGTCATTGCGTAGACCGGATTCGCGCTATTAACATCAGCGTTCAGAGCCTCGAAAATCGTGTTATTCTTGGGCTGACCCCAATCTTCTTCGAGTTTGTACGACGGATCGATCTGCTGCAACATTTTCACGAACGATGCCAGAGCAGTTTTTCCGCGACTTGAATTGCCGATTGCGACGAATTTCCTGCCGTTGGATTCTTCGATTGCCTTGCGATAAAGCTCCTCGTTGGACATGCCCTGAGCCTGCTTGATGACATCCGCGACCGATGCCGCACAAGCAACCGAGCAAATCCCGAACACAACTGCGAAAATCATAATTGCTAAAACAAACTTCTTCATAACTATCAAACGCTCCTATCGTGTAAAAAATATTTATGCGTAAATTTTAGCGCGTGAATTTATTCTCGAACACCGTCATTTTCGTGATAAAATTACTCAAAATTATTTCGGAGGTTTGGTAATTATGCGAAAGTTATTCTTGGCATTGTTCATGATGTTGTTGCTGGTTAATTCTGCGTGGGCTGCGTCAAATTTCGAGCAGTTCATGTTCAGCGATTCAGATTCGGATATTTCGTTCGAGTACAGTCTGTTCGTTCCTGAAAATTCCGGCGCGAAATTCCCGTTGTTAATTTACATTCCTGATGCGACTGCTGCGGGAAAATCTGCGCGTGAAATCGTCGAGAATTATTACGGAGCGTATGTCTGGATCTCAAACGAAGACCAGTCTAAACACCCGGCGTTTGTTCTAGTTCCGGCGTTCTGTCGCAAAAACGTCGCGAATGATTCAAGCCCGTTAGCAAAAAGCGTCGTCGATGATAACTGGAACGTTGACCCTCAGGTTGATGCGCTAATGAAGCTTGTTTCAGAACTCATGCAGAAATTCCCGATTGATGCAAATCGCATTTACACGACGGGGCAATCTATGGGCTGCATGTCGTCACTTTATCTCAACAGCAAGTACCCGGATTTTTTCGCGGCGAGCATGTACGTTTCGGGTCAGTGGGATATTTCAGTTCTGGGCAACATGACGCGACAGAAATTCTTTTACATCACGGCAGGCGGCGATCAGAAAGCTTCCGGCGGACAGGACGAGGTCATAGCTATGCTTGAGAAAGCACACGTGAATTACAGCTACGTAACTCTGGACGCGAAACACCCGAATATTTCGGCAATATACGAACAGATTGCACGGGAATTGGGCGCGAACATGATCAGATTCGAAACTGGTTCCGTTATGAAACCCGGGTATCGCAACGAACATATGGCGTCATTCGAGTATGCTTACAAGCTAGATCCGGTTCGAGACTGGTTGTTCAGACAGTCCAAATAATCGCAGGCAACAAGAATCCCTCAGGGAAAATCAGAAAATTCTGATCCGGGGGATTCTTCGCGTGTGATTATATTCTCGCAACTCCGGATTTTCTCGCGGCATCGGCAACTGCACTTGAGACTGCTCTCCCAACTCTGGGGTCAAAAGCTGCCGGAATTATGTAATCTGGTGAGAGTTTCTCGGGTTCGACAAGTTCTGCGAGTGCGTGTGAAGCTGCAATTTTCATGGCTTCGTTAATATCGCTGGCTCTGGTATCAAACGCCCCTCTGAAAATTCCTGGGAATGCCAGCACGTTGTTAATCTGGTTAGGAAAGTCACTGCGCCCTGTTGAGACGATTTTCGCACCGGCGGATTTAGCTTCATCCGGGAAAATTTCCGGCGTAGGATTCGCACAGGCAAATATTATCGCGTCACGAGCCATTGAACGCACCATTTCCTGATTGACGCTTCGAGGCGCAGATACCCCGATGAATACATCAGCACCTTTCATAGCATCGGACAAATTTCCGCGCAAGTTCTCAGGATTTGTTATTTCGGCGATCTCGTGTTTGATCCAGTTCATGTTTTTCTCGCGAGACTTGTGAATGATTCCGGCTCTGTCACACAGCGTGATGTTTTTCGCACCGGCTCTGAGCAGTAATTTCGTGATGGCTATTGCTGCTGCACCTGCTCCGTTGACGGCGATTTTGATCGTATCGAGTTTCTTGTCGACAACTTTGAGCGCGTTGATTAAGCCTGCTAGAGTGATTACGGCTGTTCCGTGCTGGTCATCGTGAAAGACTGGAATATCGCAACGTTCTTTCAATTTGCGTTCGATCTCGAAGCACCTTGGAGCTGAAATGTCTTCGAGATTTATGCCGCCGAATGATCCTGAAATGTTATACACGGTTTCTACAAATTCATCGACATCTTTGGTTTTGACGCACAACGGAAACGCATCAACACCCGCGAATGATTTGAACAGGACGCATTTACCCTCCATGACGGGCATACCGGCTTCGGGCCCAATGTCGCCTAAACCGAGAACCGCGCTGCCATCGGTTACGACTAAGCACAAGTTATGTCTGCGTGTTAGCTCGTAGCTGCGTGAAATATCTTTCTGAATTGCCAGACACGGCTCAGCAACTCCGGGTGTATATGCGAGTGACAAGTCGTCCTTTGTTGAGACGGGAACTGTTGCGACGACTTCGATTTTCCCGCGCCATTGTTCGTGAAGCCTTAAAGATTCTTTTGCGTAATCCATCAAGTTTTACTCCTAGTTAATATAGTTAATATAATCATAATCTTTGCCTGAGATTTTACAGCAAAAAACGTTACGTATCAAATCAAATCCAAGCGAGTGACACTGGATAATTTGCTACATTCGTGCTAGAATACACGCATAAATTATACGAGGTGATCTTTTTGAAACATAAGCGATTGTTTTGCGGCATCATGTTGAGTTTGCTCTTGACGGTGCCTGCGTGGGGAGAATTTGTAGCTTTAGAACGCGATTTGACGAACGGCAATATTATTTGCAACTTCACATCGACGAGCTACACTGACAAGAACGGTCAAGCATTAACAGAGCAGGCTTTGTCCCAGATTTCCGGAGCAGGCTACTCGAAAACTGGATTGACTGCTGACGGCAACACGCGATTGATTTTGCGCTACCAGAGCGATTCAGCAGGTGTTGTGAGTTTCAGCGCGCCGAGTTATTTCGTGCTTGAGAATTTGTCGGATAGAGAAATATTGACTAGTTCGACGCAAATTCAGGCAGTTCAGGTTGGCGGCAAATATCAGGCTTCGGCAGTGTTGATTGCTCCGGAGACTTTCCCGGCGAGTTTGACGTTTCCATCTGGGAATTTCACGGTTACGGCGAATTTCACACCTGATACAGGCTCAGCAGTTTCCGAGAATCTGAATTTGACGCTGAAGGCTCCGACGGTAGTGTTGCTTCACGGATTATTCATGGACAACGCGAAGACTTTCGGACACGGAACTAATGCTGGAGTTTGGGACGCTTTGGAGAAAGCCAGCTTTGATGTCGTAGGCGTAAATTACGATTGGCAGAAATTACCCAGAGTGTTAATCTCAAATGATAATAACGTCTTCGTTCGGAGTTTCACGGACATATTCGACGCTCTGAACGAATCCGGAATTGCTTCGACAAGGCTTGATCTCGTAACGCACAGCACGGGCGGCATAATCGCCAGGCAATTTCTCAGGAACGATCTCGACACCGGAAACAAGAGCGCATTATCGTACAATCAGGGCATGATTCGCAGAGTTGTAACGTTAGCTGCACCGAATAACGGCACACCTTGGGGAACTTATTTCTCACGAGGCTTCAGCAGGTTAGGCGAAACTTGGCAAGCTTGGGATGGTCACTCGACTTGGGAGTTGGCGTGTGGGCTCTTGAAAATTTATCTGGATCAGAAATATCCTGTGAGTGATCTTATGGGCGAATTTGGCAACAGCAGCGGTTATTTGACGGACTTGGGCTATCCGAACGTGCCATTTCACAGCATTTACGACGTACTCGGAACCGAGGGAACTGCAACTCTCGATAATACCATCAGTGAACTCAAGAAAGGCGTAGTCAATACGGATTCGTTATCGTGGCTGCCTGAACAATTTGTTGTATCGCTGCAGAAGCATATCGGCACGATTTCAACTGTGGCTAGCATGGTGCCATTGGACGGATTTTTCAACGCGCTTTTCGACGGCAATGATCACGATTTGTGCGTAACTGACAAGAGCGCGACGCATAATTTCCCGGCAAATGCTACGACAAAATTCGAGGGGCTGGATTATTCGCATGTTCTAATCGGCAGGAAAGACGCCATAGCTGAGAAAGTGATCTCGCTCCTGAAGGCTGACGTGCAGAATTTCATGGTGAACACGGCTTCAACAAGTCGATATGACGCAGCGTTTGACGCAGCTCTTGCAAATTACGAAGGTTATCTGGCTAAGCTTGCTGATGATGCTGATGATTATTCTGAGCTTTACGATGACTCACTTGATCTGGATACCGGAGAACTCGAGACTGAATATTTCGGTGCTGATGAAGATGATTTCCCGAATATACAGAGCATAACATTCTCGGCTGCAGCAAAAGATGCTGACAACAAGTTCAACAACGACGTTTACATGCGTGTAAGTGACATGAAGGGCTCTGCGCAGTTCTTCAAAGTTGCTGAATCAGGAGATGTTAGTTTTGACAATCAGCTTTGGCTTTCAAATGAGAACGTTGGAGTTATTGAGCTCTCGTACATGATGTACAATCCTGCGACAGATAAGACGAGCGTTTCGTATCCTGTCAGGCTAGCAATTCCGCCGATATTGGACTCTGGCGTGAAGCGCGTATTCACACCGAACTCGAAGATTTACCTGAATGCCGGCGATGAAGTTGCGTTGAATTTGTTCCTGCAGATTAACGACGGCGACAAGATTTTCAACGTTGCGGCACCTGAGTTGGGCTTGGCTGAATGGGAGAATGAAGATGCCTCAGTTGCTGAAGTTCTCAACACTGGCGAAGTTCGCGCGCTGAAATCCGGCTCAACAACGCTCACTGCGAAAATCACGGACAATGGCAAGACTTATGATGCGAAAGTTACGGTCGTAGTTCTCTCGGAGAAATCTGCCGGCAGCAATAACACAAGTCACAGCAGCAGTGGTGGCGGCGGTGGTTGTGATTCAGGCTTCTCGCTCATGACGTTGGCTCTAGTTTTTGCAGTCCAGAAGTTGCGCACGAAGAGATAGAATAGAGAATAGAAGAATAGACAGAACTTTATAATTTGCAAACGCCCTCTTGAATTTCGAGTTGCGATTTTCGAGAGGGTATGTTTTTTGGTTCAGAACTCTGTGACGGAATTTCCGTGTTCTTTGATGAGCGCGATCAAATCCTGAGTGTTAATCCAAATCGTAGCGGTATTTTCGAGCGGATGTATGCCGATTTTGCCGTGAATGAAATCCCTGTCGATGTAGAACTGCACGATTTTCTCGCGGTCATTCAGCAATCCGAACGGGGTCACAGCTCCTTTGTATAGCCCGAGAATTTCTGAGAGATCACTTTCCGATGCGAAACTCAGTCTTCTTGTTGCGAATTGAGCCTGAAATTCTTTCAAATTGACGACGCGCTTTTCTCTTACGCTAATCAGGTAGTAATTACGCTTCTTATCATCACGCACGAAAAGATTCTTCGCAATGATTTCCGGATTGGGAATTTTCGCCTCCAGCATTTCCTCGATTGTGAAAACCGGAACATGTTGAGTAATCTCGTACTTGATTCGCTTTTGATTCAGCAGTTCGTATAATTCGTTCTGTGTCATGTGATTAATCCTCCGTGTTTTTTGTGTCATGATTATAGCAGCATATCAGGGAAAATTGCGTATATTACGTTTGCTGTAAATTTTCGCATCTGGTATTATTGACCGCAAGAATAAAGAAAAGGAGTTATCGCATTTGAAAAAAGAATTTATCCAGAATTTTGTGAATAAGCAGGTTGAGATATTTTTGCGTCAGGATATACCGAGTGTGAGCGGTGTGTTATTGGGCGTTGATGATGATTTTCTGCTGTTTGAGAATGAGATTTGGTCGCGTGAATTAATCCTGGGTATCAGGCAGGTCAATGCCCCGAAAGTTTCGAGCAAACCCGCAAAATCAACGGCTGAAGCAATAGTCTCGAACAAGCCCGCAAAATCAACGACTGAAGCAATCGTTTTGCCAGATCGCAGATTCACCGGAGTTTTGACGACATTTCACCGTGATGAGCATCGGCGTTGGGGATTTATCGAGTCGCCTGAGCTTATCAAAGCCGGAATTTCTCTCAAAGACAATGGCAAACTCTTCGTGCATATTAACCAGGTAACGGATGATGTTCTGTATGAAAAACTGCTCAACGGGGAAATTGAGGATATGAATATTCAGGTTACGTTCAGGTTAACGCAAAATCAACGCGGTCTTGCAGCCGATGACGTTCGAGAAGTTGAAGACGTCAAATTGGGAGAAGTCGTGAATATCGAGCAAAAGCAATCTCAGCCAAAGACGGAGCCAGCTAATCTTGATAGTCTTTATGATATTGACACGTCTGAACTCGGCGAAATTGATTATTTCCGCAGATATGAGGCAGTTCCTCACGGGGAAATTCGCATCGCTGGGAATAAATTGTTCCGGTTTGATGACGTTGACGTTATTGATCCTGCGTTAGCTGTGTTTCTCGAAGTCACGCCCAATGCTGAGGGACAGGCAGTTCGTTTCGTTCGCAAAATGATGTCCAACGGGAGATTTAAGGCGGTCAAAGTTCAAGCAGCAGTTCCGTTCCCTGACGATAAGCTCAAAGAATGGGACAGCCTGATTAAGAAAGCGAAAGAACGTTTGCAGCTCGAAAGATCATAGCGAAACATCCCGGGAAAGCATTTGATACAGACGTGAATGCAAATGCTAATACGAGTATGAATGATGCGTTCACGTGTGGATAAGTTGCTGCTGCAAATTCAATCAGTTTCAATCAGTGTGTTTTCGCGATGAAATTTCTCGAAGGAGGCTTTGAGCGTGTGAGAGCAATCGGCGCGTTTCTGGTTGACGCTCACAGCGTGCAGGAGTGTATCCAGTATCACCTATCACCGGAATATTTGAAAATGTTGAGAGGTTTCTATATCTGTGGTAATATGTTATACACTGAAATTTTTTAGGAGAGATGGAACATGGAAAAACATAGAAGCGTTACTTATGAATCGTCGAATTACAGGAACAGAAACAAGTTCTCAGATGAACGACATGATCGACACAAGTCATTGCGCACGAATTTCTCGGAGAATGAGAAGTCCGAAATTTTGTCGCGCGTGAAATTTGTCGGAGCTGGGTGCGCTGCACGAGAAGCAGGTGCTCCGAAAGAACTCGTCATGAAATGGATTGGCGAAATTGATGCGAGAATCTCGGAACTAAATTCGGAATTGGAAAAGCAAATCGTCACGGAAAATATTCCAGACCCCCCAAGCGTCACTCTAAACACAGCACCATCAGGCACAGTACGCGGAAAACGCCACAATGCTGAAGAACGCCTCGTAATCTGGAATCGCGCTAATGAAGTCGGACGAACTCAAGCAGCACTCGAATATGGGATCAGTCCCGTAACGATTGAGAACTGGAGTTGGAAATACGGCATGAAAACTCCCCCGAAATGATTTACGAGCAGTACGAGCAGAGAGAATCGCACATGAAAAGTCGAAACGAAATTTACAAGGAGTGAATGTATTGCGAAAATTTCTTGCGATAATATTAATAATCCCGAGTTTGCTTTCGTCGGCTTCGTCAATGGCTATCGAGAAGATAACAAAGCTTACGTCGTTACCGGCGGCTCAGTGGCAAAAGACGGCGAATTTTCCGGATTGGCTTGGTTATGTCGATGATACGTTAGCTCTGAATAACACGATAAGCTTTAACTTCTGGCATAATCAGGGCAAAATCTATCTCAAAACGTCCGAACGCCTGAAGAGTTTCGATATGTTCGTGAACAGTACGCGCCTCGAAACGTCTGCAATCAAGCGCGGCGGAATTTACGAGATCGATATATCTGAGCTAATGCTTGACGGAGTGAACACGATACAAATCTCGAACATAAATCCCGAGAAGGACAAGAATGTCATATCTGTTTATGTTCCGTATCCGGTGATATTAAGAGGCTCTCTTGAAGAATCCGGAATACGCTCTGAAGCTCTTGAACTTGTATCCGAAATTATAGATTCAGATATTGCGAGAGGCTTTCCGAGTGCGCAGTTGGCTGTCATACGGAACGGGCGGCTGGTCTACTCGAAATCATGGGGTAAAAATATCACGACGCGAACTCTATATGATTTGGCATCGATAAGCAAAATGCTCGGGGTGAATTACGCGATTCAGAAACTGGTCTCAGAGAGAAGGCTCAATATTGACGCGAAGATCTCAGATATTTTCGGGCGCGAAATGACCAATGCGCAATTTACGATTCGGGATTTGTTATGCCATCGCTCAGGATTGCCGCCGGAAATTTATTATCATGATATGAATTACGATATTTCGAAACGCAAACATGACGCGAAAGTTTCGAATCCGTTATATACAGGTATCGATGGCAGTCCCGAAACGCGTGCGAAAACTCTCAGAGCAATTCTCAGAACTCCCCTGATTAACAAACCCGGCACGAAAGTATTATACTCAGATGTAGGATACATGTTATTATGTTTCGTTGTGGAAAAAGTCACTGGACAAACTCTCGATACGTATATGCGAGAGAATTTTTGGCAGCCTCTGGGATTAACTCGCATATCATACAATCCGCTGAAGAATAATTTTTCGCGTGAAGACTGTGCTCCGACGGAAATTTACGGCAACACTCGCGACGGCAACATGACATTCACCGGAATCAGGAATTATGTTTTACAAGGGGAAGTTCACGATTACAAAGCGTTTCACTCTATGGGCGGAATTTCCGGACACGCTGGCTTATTCTCGAATGCGGAAGATTTGGCGATACTTGCGTCATTAATGTTTTACGGAGGGTACGGCGAACATAGATTTTTCACACGAGACGTAATTGACTTTTTCACAGCTGTTCAGGCTATAGAAAATTCTAATTACGCTATAGGCTGGTGGCGCGAAGGTGATGACAAACGAGCTTATTATTTCGGCACGCAATCCCGCAGTTCTGTATTTGGACACCAAGGTTGGACAGGAACTCTGATCATGATAGACCCTTCACGCAATCTTGTGATCGCGTATCTGACCAACAAGATAAATTCTCCGGTAGTGAAGCCCTATACCGGCAAGAAAATCTACGCTGGAAACTGGTTCACAGCCTCGACGTTAGGATTTGTGCCGCAGATAATTTCGATTGGCATGGACAGCGACAAGGATATTTCCGAACAGCTCAACGCACTTGTGTATGACATGGCGATTGATAGTGTGAAGTTAATTCCGAAGAACGCAGCCAAGAATCACCCAGCGAATTTGAATGCCGAGAGTAAGCGCGCAATTCTCAAGAAACGATTTTGAGCTTGATTTGCTCTTGATTTGAGTTGAGATTTCTGGTATATTTAGTCGCATAGAATATTTGAAATAATTTGAAAACGAAAGGATTTAAGAAACATGATTGATGCTATTGACTCTGTAGTGAACGAAATAAGCGGTGTGTTATATCAACCGTACATAATTCCGCTGATTCTCTTGCTTGCCGGAATTTATTTCACGTTTCGAACAAATTTTCTGCAAATTCGGCTTTTTGTTGAATCGTTGCGCGTTGTAGGGGAACGTCCGGTTAATTTAGGTTCTACGTCGTCATTTGGAGCGCTCATGGTATCGACTGCCTCACGAGTTGGCACAGGAAATATCATGGGAGTATCGACGGCTCTGTGTTTAGGCGGAGCTGGTGCAATATTCTGGATGTGGGTTACGGCGATATTGGGAGGGGCTTCGGCATTTGTCGAGTCAACGCTTGCGCAGATTTACAAGAAGCGTGCTTCTGACGGCAGCAGTTACGGAGGACCATCGTACTACATGCAGGACGCTATTCACCAACGCTGGCTGGGAATAGTTTTCTCTATTGTGTTGATATTGACATACGTAGTCGGCTATAACATGCTTGCGGCGTATAACACACAGGATACATTCTCAGTATTTGGATTTTACGACAAAGCTTCTACCCCGTATTTAGTCGGCGGAGTGCTTGCGATTTTATTTGCGTTGTGCGTACTCGGTGGAGGAAAGAGGCTCACGAAAGTCACGGAAGTTCTTGTACCTGCGATGGGTATCTTGTATGTATTGGTATCGCTTGCGGTTGTGATCATGAACATAGACAGATTGCCTTCGGTATTCAGCTCGATATTCACGTCAGCATTTGATTTCGAGGCTATATTCGGCGGTTTTACTGGTTCATGTGTAATGATGGGTATCAAGCGCGGACTTTATTCTAACGAAGCTGGTATGGGTTCTGCGCCGAACGCTGCTGCAGCTGCTGATGTATCTCATCCGGTAAAACAGGGTCTTGTGCAAATGCTCTCTGTATTTATCGATACGTTATTAATCTGTTCAGCTACGGCATTCATGTGTCTGTTTTCTGGAGTAGAGCCTGCTGCGGAAAAGGCTGGTGCTGCTTACGTACAATCTGCGACGATGAGTGCTCTTGGAGAATTTGGACCATTATTCGTAACGGTTGCGGTCTGTTTATTCGCGTTTACGACGTTGATAGGGAATTATTACTACACTGAGGGCTGTTTGCGCTTTATCCTGAAGAGAGAGCCCGGGAAAGCTTTCATGATGTGTTTCAGGCTTTTTGCGACGTTCTTGGTATTCATTGGTGCAGTTTTATCTGCCGGACTTGCTTGGGATACGGCGGATTTGTTGCAGGCATTGATGGTTCTGATTAACGTGCCTGTTATCTTGATATTGACTAAACCTGCGATCGCGGCATTGGTTGATTATGAGGCGCAGAGACGTTCTGGGAAAAACCCTGTTTATAATGCGAGATCCAATGGTGTAGAACATACGGATTTCTGGACGAAGTAATTTCGCGTAAAGATTTTTAGCAGCTCTTGAGAGATCAGGGGCTGTTTTTTTTACGCACAGGTTTGTAGCAAGTCTCTGACATACGGATTCAGGGAATCAGCAAATACATTCGCATTATGATACATACCTGACAACATGCTAACTGTGAGTGGTCGCGAGCTTTACGTGGTTGTACTATGTGTGTGCGGCAAGTGTTTGAGAGTAGAGTTCAAGTTTTTAGAATCCCCAAATCGACGGATTGATAGATGCGTCTCTGAAATTGCGGTATCGTCAAGAATTTAACAACTTCGTGAGAACGTCGTATATTTCAGGTAATAGCACACTGGACGGCTAGAATCCAGAGGTGTGAGGTTGAAGTTTCGTTTTGTTCTTGTTAGGTATGCAGGTGGTCGTGACGATTTTAAGTTCAAGTTTCGGAGATTCAAGCTTGACGGATTGGCAAATATATTTCCGAATCGGTGATTTATTTTAGTTACGCAACCATAGACAATTCTGAAACATTGTGCTATGTTTTAACAACCTGCTGGTGAGCTGTGGGTAGTACGGCAAGTGTTCGAGATTGGCGTTCGAGTTTTTAGAATGCCGACTCGGTAGATTGACAAATACGTTCTTGAGGTTGCGGTTTTAACGACTTCATGAGAACGTCATAGGCTCGAAGGTAGTGCCACACTGGACGGTTAGAATCACGAGGTGTGTTTGAATTTTCGATTTGTTCTTGTTAGGTGCGCAGGCGGTCGTGACGATTTTAAGTTCCCTGAATTATTTATTGTGATGTGCTGTGAGTAATTTGCGAGTTGTTGTAAAATTAAAATTCTGAGTTCGGGTTTCGGAGATGCAAGCTCGACGGATTGGAAAATATGCTCCCGAATCTGTGATTTATTTTAGTTACACAACCATTGACAATTTTGAAGTATTGTGTTAGAATTTTAACAACTTGTTGATGGTATGGCAAGTGTTCGAGATTGGCGTTCGAGTTTTTAAAATGCCGACTCGGTAGATTGACAAATACGTTCTTGAGGTTGCGGTTTTAACGACTTC
>CALEPX010000051.1 GCA_937911045.1 uncultured Fretibacterium sp.
CAATCCCCAATCCCCAATCCCCAATCCCCAATCCCCAATCCCCATTTTAACTTTAAAAAATAAAAATAAAGTAATAACTAATAACTGCATTCATTATTTTAAATAAAAAACTATTAAACTATTAAAAAATGTTAAAACCAACAAAAAGAAATTCAATTTTTGAAGAAGAGAAAGAAAAATTATATCCCAACGGTACTCTTCGTTTAGATCTTTTAAAATCATTCGGAGCAGACTTAGACACTCCAATGAGGGAAAATATAATATTTGTAAATAAAGCCTTAATATATCAATGTGGACGTCATTTGGCTTTGAGAGATATATTCCTAAGAGATAACGATATGCATAAAAATGATCAATTATTTATATTAATGGAAGATGATGTAATAAATATAACAAGTTTAAACTCATCGAGAGATGGTTATTTATTACTAGTTTGTACCGAATGTACAAATAAATGCGAAATAAATATATACAATTTAACCAGAATAAATTTTAATAATTTTAGTTCATTTAAACCTAGAAGAAAAATCATAACAGAAAATTATTCAAAATATATTTATTCCTCTTTTAGTGAGGATGGAAATACTTTAGGTTGTATAGCCAAAGGAAAAGATAATAAAATATATGGATTAATATATGATATTCAAGTAAACAAAAAATTCAAAGTAGATAATTATTTTCCTAAATTCACCTTCGAATTACCAAAAGGAGCGAATAAATTAACTTTTTTAAACAACAAAATTTTTTGCATTAGTGGTAAAAATTATTTAGGTTTTTGGATTTGTTATGAAAGCATGTGCAAAGAAATTAAATCAAATAATATAAACTTCAATAAAAATTATACTGATCATGTTTGGATAAGAGATGCTAAATATCCTTTATGTGCTGTAATTAGTGAAAATAATGATTTATATTTATTCACTTGTATTTATGGAAAAGGCCAAATTTTAACAAAGAAAAAAAGCAAAAATGAAAAAGGAGAGGAAAATGATGATATCAATATTGAAAAATTTATTGTAAAACAAAGTTTAAGTAATATATTTAATATCCAAAATAATTCGAATCATAGTAATAATAACAGTAAAAGCAAAACTATTTCGAATATATCAAATAATAGCAAAAATGATACAATTACTTCAACAAGAATAAACACATATTTAGATGGTTTAGTAGTAGGGAGTAATAAAGGTAATATTTTATTTATAGAAAAAATACCTAATAGTGATAATAATTACACTCCAGTAAGATATACTATTCGTGAAAGAGAAGGTTCAGTGACAGGTTTATGTTTCGATGTTTTTAATTCAATGACTTTGGCAATTTCTTTCAAAACCAATGAAATAGCTTATATAGGTTTAGAGAATATTATTAATAATTTAAAGAATCCTGAATTTGACCTCAAATTTAATGTAATATGTGAAGGATTTCATAATGGGCCAATAACTTGTATGGACGTTGCTTCTCAACGTCCTATAATTATAACCTGTTCAAAAAATGATAAAACAATAAGGATTTGGAATTATCTTACTGGACATTGCGAATATTGCAAAATTATTTTAGAAGAAAGAGATAATAATGAAGAAAAAGAAATTAATATTTTATCAGTAGCTGTTCATCCGAATGGATATTATTTAGCTATTAGTGATATTGAAATGATAAGGTTTTTCCATTTGTGCTATAAAGAATTACGATTTTATAATAATGATCAAGTCGGAAACGAACAAAATAAAACAAATTGTGGTATTTTAAAATTTAGTCATGAGGGACATTTATTAGGTGCGGTAAATGATAAAAAAATATATATATTGAAATCGCTCACCAGAGAAACACTAAAAAGTTATAATATTAAGAAAAGTACTATTATAATAAGTCTATATTTTCATTATGATGATTCCTTTTTTTATACCTGTGATAACAAGGGGAATATCACACAGTATAATCTATTTGATTTTACTATAAGTAAATTCATTAATAATGAGATTATTTATAATGATAGTTTAATTTGTAAAAATTACAATTACGCAAAAAATATCCATAATTTACAAGAAAGAACAGAAACAACAGAAACGATTATATCCATAGGAGAAGATGTCAAAAATAATAAATATATTTTATCTAATATTAAATTCGATCCAACTAAAGTTGATTCAAATAAAACAAAATATAATTATAATTATATAGATGAAAAAGGAATTTGTTGTTGTCATTTGGTTACAAAAAGATATGAATTACAATCTTATATTGTCGGTACTGAGAAAGGTAAAATATTTTTATATAAAGATAAACAAGGAAATGGTTTATTAACTCAGGAAAATGAAAATATGGAAAAACATGATATGATATATTCACATAATAAAAAAATAAATTATATATTTTATATACGTGAACATAATTTAATATTTTCAGGAGGAATTGTAATGCGTAAAATTTCCCTCGTTTTGCTAGCGTTATTCTTCTTCTTCGTAACTTCTCCTGTTTATTCCGCCGCTAGACGAACAACACCCCGTAACTTAAATCGTCCGCTTGAACTTCAAAGATTTTTCCAGACAGCAAACCTTAACACCGTACAAGAAGCCGTAACTTCCGGAAGACTTGATCCGCAAAAAATTTTCGGCTCAGACAGCATGCTTGACTTTGCAATCACAAATATTCCAAATTTCTCATCGGAAAAAGCTCTCATCATCAAATTTCTCATTGACAAAGGGGCAAATGTAAATCATAGAGGCAACGCAACTTCTGTTTTATGCCGGGCCGTTCAAGTATGCCGCGCTGATGTTATTACCGTGCTTCTGGACGCCGGAGCAAATAATACTTACAACATGTACGGGTTGAGCCTCGCAGAACTCGCAGAACGCAACAGAAATTTACAAGGAACATCAATCATATCAAGGCTGCAATCCGTAGAATAATTTTTATTTTTCTTAAAGCCGGGCCAATCGTTATGACCCGGTTATTTTTTGCCTGTTTAATGTCCGACTGACGAGATAGCTTCAAGAATTTCGTAACGGTCCATCTGCAAATGTTTTACCATTGCGAGAGCTTCTTCAATCGGAGTTTCAACAATTCCGCCCTCACGAGTTCCGATTACGCTTCCAGTTCTGCCCTCAGCAAAAGCCTTCACAGCATAATAGCCCATTCTCGTAGCAGTCTCACGGTCACGCGCTGTTGGTGCTCCGCCTCGCTGAATATGTCCAAGAACAGTAACGCGTGGATCAAGGCCTAACTCGCTATGAACTCTCTCGCCGATTTCTATAGCATTCCCTGCTCCCTCAGCGACGACGACCATAAAGTGCGTAGCTCCTGCAAGTCTGGCGCTCTGAATTAATTCTACAACGTCCTTCTGGAAATCAAGTTCACGTTCAGGCACAAGGACTGACGTAGCTCCGACAGCAAGACCGACGTAAAGAGCTAAGAAGCCCGAGTGTCTTCCCATAACTTCAACGACTGAGCAGCGTTCATGTGATTGCATTGTGTCGCGTAACTTGTCTAT
>CALEPX010000052.1 GCA_937911045.1 uncultured Fretibacterium sp.
ATGAAATATATCGAGTCAAAAGATTTATAACACTTGGTAATGAAATCTGGAAGTCACTAAATACAGGAGATATAGCTGAAGTTACGCGATTATACAACATTGCTCTATCAGAGATACCATATGATGATTTTCCCAATCGTGATGAGTTTTGGTACAGATCTCTGTTCCTGATGTTGTTACGAGGCGCTGGTATCATAGCGTATGCAGAGGTTCATACGTTCAAGGGGCGTTCAGATGTCGTAATTCAGTTCGAAAGGAAGGTTGTAGTTCTGGAATTTAAGTTCGCGAAGAATAAGGCAGAAGTTGATGAGAAGAAAATCGAAGGTTTAGAACAAATCCGGAGTAGAGAATATGACAAGGCATATAGCGTTGACGGACGAGAAGTAATCACTGCTGTAATTGTGGCAAATGATGAAGCAAGGCAGGTTGAATAACATGAACATAATATTACTCTCAGGCGGTTCAGGAAAGCGACTTTGGCCTCTTTCAAATGAAGTCAGGTCGAAACAATTCCTGAAAATTTTCAAGACCGATGATGGTTCTCATGAATCGATGGTTCAACGCATATTCCGTATGCTGAGAAAGCTCGATGAAAATGTGTCTATTATGGTTGCTACTTCGGAAAGTCAAATCGCATCAATCAGGGCGCAATTAGGGGAATCTGTAGGAATTTCTGTGGAACCTTCGAGACGAGATACTTTCCCAGCAATAGCTCTAGCAAGTGCCTATCTTCACGATGTAAAACAAGTTTCTGGTGACGAACCGGTAATAATTTGCCCAGTTGATCCTTACGTTGATGAAGACTATTTCAGAATGTTCTCGAAGCTTTATGCTCAGGTCGAAAAAGCTGAGGCGAATCTTGTGCTTATGGGTATTGAGCCAACTTACGCGAGTGAAAAGTACGGCTATATAATTCCTGCTTCACAAAATCCCGTTTCGTATGTAAATTCGTTCAAGGAAAAACCAGATCCACTAACTGCCGAAAAATATATCCAACTCGGAGCTCTATGGAACGCAGGAGTCTTTGCCTATAAACTGAAGTATGTGCTCGAAATTGCTGAGAATATTCTGGGGACGTCGTCGTATCAGAAGCTTTTTGATAGCTATAATCACTTGCCGAAAATATCGTTTGATTACGCTGTAGTTGAAAAAGAACGCAAAATTCAGGTGTTGAGATTTTCGGGAGAATGGAAAGACCTTGGCACCTGGAACACATTAACCGAGGCAATGAGCGATGAAGTCTCGGGAAACGCTTTGACCGTCGACTGCAAAGATACTCACGTGATAAACGAACTGCAAATTCCACTGCTCGCACTTGGTGTGAAAAATCTAGCGATAGCAGCAACTCCTGATGGTCTTCTTGTTACGGATAAGGCAAGCAGCGACAAGATTAAGAACTATGTATCTGATAACAGACCAATGTATGAGAAACGAGTTTGGGGAGAATATACGATACTTGATTACAGGCTTCAGAATGACGGGCATAACTCTTTGACAAAGCACTTGATAATAAAGCCAGGTCAGCATATCTCGTATCAAAGACATAAACATCGCTCAGAGATTTGGACATTCACAGATGGTTCAGGGAAGCTAATTCTCGATGGCGTTGTAAGCGAAGTAAAGCGTGGAGATACTGTTCATATACAATCCGGCATGAAACACGCAATCAAAGCTGATACCGAGCTACATATAATCGAAGTTCAGATTGGTGATGAATTGACTGAAGATGACATCGAGCGACTTGATTGGAATTGGCAGGAATTTTAGGACGTTTTTTCTAACTTGTATATTTCCCTTAACTCTAAAAATGTCAGAACAATCTCGGATAATAATGGGGCAAAAGCTGCTCCGTTTCCCTTGAAGAAATATATCAGGACGAAATTTATAGCTACTGAAGTACATACAGCGATTTGGAAACATTTACTGTATGCTTTATCGAAATTACCTCCTACTAGTATCTGATGTCCTAGAAAATTGTTATTGATTGATAGTAGCATCCATACGAGTAAAGGAATAGCCCAGTAATGATAAGCCGCATATTCTTGCCCAAAAGCGATTTTTGTAATCTCCTTAGATAAGAACGAAATTATAATTACACCAAACGCGAATATAGATATGACTATATTTCTTAGCCTATATACAAAGCTCTTTCCCTCGATGAAAGAATTTGTCATTTTTTTGCTAGCTATCGGATACAGAATCTGTCCTATAGGAAGCCATGCCAACATTAGAATGTTAGGGATTTTCTGTATTGCTGAATATATGCCTACCTCAGTTTGGGAAGCAAAAATTCCAAGTAGAGTGATACCAAATGAACTCAAGATTCTACTGTTGAATAAAGTTGTGAAAACGAGAAAGCCATCTTTAAGTTCGAGTAATACAGCTTTTAACGGAACTTTTACAAAATGCAGCGAGTATTTTCTATTTGCAATGATAAAACCGATTGAACCGTAGATCAATGGTAAAATAGTCATAAAGAATGAGTATAGATAGATGTTATCTTGCGACCTGATGAAAATAAACGTACATATCACCATAAAGCTTCTTGCTATCATAGTCGTTAATGATATGTATTTCATATTCTGTATACCTTGGAAGAACCAGTTGATTTGCATACAATATCCCAAAGAACATATGGACATTATAATAAGACAAACAGACTGTTCGGGGGCATTCCGGTGAATAATTGCGTATAAAACGGCGAACGCTATACTTATGAACGACAACAGCAATCTGGCTAAAAATACTGACGAGAAAAGTCTTTGTGCCATCAACATGTTTTGCGGGTCTAGAGACATTTTTCTTGTTGCGGACAAAGGGAAGCTATATTCAATTATAACCTGAATGTATCCATAGATATTGAAGGCTATAGAGAATGTTCCATATTTTTCTGCACCAAAAATTCTAGTTACATATGGCAACGTGAGTAAAGGCACGATGGTATTGAAAATCTGAAGCAAATAAAGCCATATCCCATTACGTACAAAATTGTTTTTACATATTCCTCTGATATTATTCAGCATTGTCTTCATACTTATTATCGCTAATAATCGAATACACTATATCTGCTATGTTGTCCAACTCCCAGAATTTCAGACAGTTAGCTTTATATTCGTCAATGTTGCTCTCTACTTTATAGATAGCTTGCATTATAGACCGCTCATTCCCCTGATAGCACTCTCCAACTCCATAGAGTTCAAACGGAAACTTTAGCCCAGGAATATCTGGACCTATCATAGGTAATCCCTGAGAAGCGTATTCATATATCTTATTAGGAGCACAATATAGAGCATTGAGTTCAGAATGCTCTCTCATAGATTTTGTTGGTTTATACGGAAGTAATCCTAAATCAGCATAGCGCGCTGCACAAATATGATACGGTGGCTGAATATATCCAAGATACTCTATAGTAGGCTTCTTATGTAGTAATTTGTCCAAGTAGTTATTCGGTCTTCCCAACAGATAGAGCACATAATTTTCCATAGGCTCCAAAGCATCAGCAACGCTCTCCAAATCACGATCCGGGTTAAAATCTCCCTGATACAATACAACTTTCCTTTTCTCATTGATGAGCTTTATGAGTTGATTTTTCACTTCATCAGGAGTATTTGATGGCGGCAACTTGTAGGGCTTGTTGGGCAATATGACCGGTGTTTCTTTCAAATCCCACCACGTTTGCAGTATGTGAGCTCTGTTGTATTCAGGTACAACGATTTTACGTGCTAATTTTGCATATTTTTTCAAATTAGCCATCACAAAAGATTGACCATTATACATCGGAATATCCTCTGCTAATTCAAGTAGTTGAACAATACATCGGTATTTCTTCAAGTATTTCATACCAACGTCTAAAGCAGATCTATCTGAAGCTGCCCATAATAAATCGCAATTTTGGATCTCTTTTTCTATAATTCTGCGTATTTGTCTGCGTCTTTGAAATACAGCTAAAACCTTACCAAATATATTATCTGGATTTCCTCGCAACAGATAGGTTTTTACGCCATTAGCATTATATACCTTCATAGCATTGTCTTTATCTCTTGAGACAAGAACAATGCTGTGTCCCAAATCGAGTAATACATCAACTAAGTTGCGTACAGGTGGTATCGCATTCAACTCTGCATTGTTGATAATTAAAATTTTCATCTTGAAAAACTCCTTTTTGTACTGTAAATTGTAAACCAATATGCTAACATAACGAAAGATGTAGTAGTCATCAAATCCACGTCAAACGTTGAAACAAGCAAAATGAGGAAATGTCCAGACTTCACGCCCATAGATTTCAAGAACGTCACAAAGCTGAGCAATCCTAGATAGCCGATATATATTATCACAGATGGAAGACCACAGAAATTCGTAAATCCTCGCGTAAACAGATACTCGTGTATTGGAAACGCATTCAAAGCTGCTACATTCAATCCTTCGGCTCCAAGAGAATTTCCGAACAGGAACTCCTTGAGATTCAAGTGACTGAACACAACGCCGTAGCCCCATAATCTGTGAGCAAAAGACTCGTAAACTGGGATCAAAAAGCCATTTGCATTCAAGATATTTACACATATACCAGAACAAACTGTAAATATGATAACTACGAGCATAACGGGAATTTTATCGATAAATTTGCTATACCGGAGAATTACGATCATGACCACTAATAGAAAACTCATTTTCGACAGTGACACTACATATGCAATTAGGAATAACAATTTTTGACCGCGCGTCTTACGTATCTTTGAATCAGTGATATATATCAATACAATGATAGATAGCAACGCTGCAAAGAATCCAGCTTCTCTCGATAGCCCACAGGTTCTAGGCAGATAGAATAACGGGTAGAAATTTGTGTTGGTTTCGGTCGCAAAACTTCCCCAAATTACGCGAGATATATTATTCGGCCCCAGCAAATACGCGATTCTACGATTAACGAAATACAACGCAAACTGAAGAATTGCAATGATAATATTAATATTAAACGCTGCATATAATCTTCGAAAACCGATTCTTGTGTAGATATATTCCAAGTACACTACCGATACAAATATTACACTAATTCGCATAATCAACATGATATTCACGTGAAAGAGCATTATGACTATAAGTGCTAAAAACGCAAACATGCCATACACTTTCACTCTTATACGTCTGGCTCTACACAGAATATGGCAAAGAAAATACGTATCCAAAAACGGCACAAAGAAATTCAGATAAAGCGTATTCCCATTGATACTGGGCGACAATATCGGCGACACAAACAAAAACGCAAATATGGAAAATACAAATGAAACGTATAATATTCCTTTTCTGCGAGTATTAATAACTGGAGTTATAGTTTCATTACCGGTATTATCAGCAGAAACTTTGGCGGCAATTTCTATTTTATCAATTCGTGTTGGAAGCTCACTATTTATTAATTGTACTGTGACATCTTCAGTTATAGTTTCATATTCTATTTCTAATGCCTGCGTTTTTAGTCGCTCACACTCTTGTTTTTCAGTGCTTACTATCCCTGTCGAAAGATAGCCTTTGAGTAATGGTCGATTTCTACGAGACATGGGCGTCACCATTATTGCTATTCATCTCTGACAAGAGCCTATATAGTAATCTCGCAGACTTCTTCCACGAATAACGCGCCAAAACTGATCTAGCATCAAAAGCGTTATTTCCTCGCAAGATGTCTTCCCCTACTGTGAATGGCTCTACGAAATTCACGCTATCTCCGAAAATTTCGTGCATTACATCCGTATCAGATACAAAGATATTTCTACAGCCAGCTGATAGAGCTTCTATCGGAGGCAAGCCGAACCCTTCATAGAACGTCGGGAATAAAAACGCTTTGCAATCTCTCATCAACGTCTTAGCTTCTTCGTCAGTTATGTAGCCAACGAGTTTCATGTTCTCCGGACAATCGAAGCCCAAGCCCTTGGAAAAAACTTTTGCGTCAATCGAGCCTGCTGCGACAAAAATATGTTCGGGATATTTTAGGGCAGCTTCAGCAATCCACTTGAAATTTTTGTTGGGCTCAAGACTAGCCATCGCGAAGAAAAATTCACCTTTCTGCAGATTATGCTTGTACAAAATTCGCTCGTCGCAGGAAATCCTCTCCCAGTGTTGCCAAGCGTTTGGAATAACCGAAATCCTCTCAGGCTTCACACCGTAATACTTGATTATTTCCCGTTTCGAAAATTCTGAGACAGTGATTATTTTTTTCGCTCGCTTCGTCTCATTCAGAAAAAGCATTTTGTACCAGATAAGAAATTTTCGGCTGAAATCTTTAGGTCGCACTTTTATTTTGACATCATGTATGCAGACTATACCGGGCGAAATCAGTGGAGCTACGTTGCACAGATTTAGTGAAACAGCATTCTTCCTCTTAACGTAGATCGGGAACGAAATATTCTCCCAAGCGATACCATGAAGCCTGCCAACTTTCACTACCTTTATGTTTCGATACATTGGGATACTATTTGCCTCTGGAGGAACAGCAATCTCAAGCTCATCTCTATCAACGAGTTTGTCCAGTTCTCCAGTAAGTTCTCGCGCATACCTTTGAACTCCTGTAATCTTCTGCGTCAAGAATCTACCGTTTATAATTATGCGTTTCATAAGCTCTCAACCAGTCCTAAAATATTTTCTGTGAATTGCGAAGTCAGGAAATTTTTCTCAACTCTACTCTTAGCTGCAAGTCCAAGTTTATTTCTCAGATGTGGATTATCAGCCAACTTTCTCATAGCCTCGGCATACATGCGAACGTTGCGATTTTCAACTTCAAGCCCGGTTTCGCCATTCACGCAGACATAATTGACGCCAGAACCCGGAATTGTAAAAGTTACAGCAGGTTTTCCGCAATACATTGCTTCTGCAAGAACTATTCCGAAAGCTTCATTCTTCGTTATAGACGGGAAACAGAAAATATCCATAGCTAGATAATACGCGAGTAAATCTTCATTGCTGACTCTACCAAGAAACGTGATTTTCTCATCAGCTGCAGCAAGTTTATGTAGTTTGCTAGTCAACTTACCATTGCCGGCGATATATATCCTGAATCTATCGTCCAAGAATCTAGATGCCTCAATAAGATACCTGAACCCTTTGTATTCGATATGTCTACCAACTCCGAAACATATGATTTTCCCAGTATTCCAGGCTCGAATTTTTTTAGCTCGTTCTCGAATTTCTTCAGTGATTAGCATTCGGCTTTCACTGACACAGTTCGGAATAACCGTACACTTCTCTACATACTTACTAAGATAACGGCTACTTTGGATATACAACGGACTTGTAGCTATGATTCTATCGGCTCGCCGTAACAATATATTCGTCTGTGCGTGAAAAAATTTTTTGAGTACTTTCTGTTTGACTATATCTAGATGCCAATATAATATGAATTTGAAATCTCTATCTAAATAGCGCAGCAAATAATGTGCTTCAAATGGGTTTGGATAGTGAAATATCACAACATCAGGCTTAAAACTTTCCATCAAATTACTCAGTTCCCTGCCAAAAACAAATGATAGCGACTGTGAAGAAAATTTCGTAACGCAGCCACAGCGGATTATTTCAACGCCATCGATTATGTCATGAATTGTCTCTTCGCGATGACAAGTATATTCTCCATCAGAGGCATTCTCATTGAAGCAAATTATCTTCTGCTCTACATTTGCCGTACGTAACGAGTTTACAATATCTCTAGCTACTTGCTCTATGCCTCCCGTATTCGGATAGAAGTAATTACATATCTGTAAAACTTTCAAGTTTATTCTGCTCCTTTCGATTTCACTACAGCAAGTACAGTTCTGAAGATACACAGAATGTCCAGATACAGCGAATGATGCCGGATATAATAATACTCAAGCTCCAAACGTTCCGGATAGTCTATATCATTGCGACCGTTGCATGCCCACCAACCCGTAATTCCTGGCTTCATGCTCTGATAGAGTTTCAAGCCTTCATGTTCTTCAAGTTCTCCTACTGCCAGAGGTCTAGGTCCGATCAAGCTCATATCTCCCATAAAGATATTTACGAACTGAGGTAACTCATCTAGGCTGGTTTTTCTCAGGATTTTCCCGACTTTGGTTATTCTCGGATCGTCTTTGAATTTGCGAGATTTTGCCCATTCCTGTCGATATTTATCATCCTTCAGCAATTCCTGTAAAATCTCGTCAGCATCTGGAACCATCGAACGAAATTTCAACATGAAAAATTCTCGCCCATTAAGTCCAACGCGTTTCTGAGAATAGAATATGCTCGCTGTATCGCCTTGTATCAGATACGCAGCTTTTACAATGACCATTGTAGGCAACATGATAGCAATACCGACTATCGCGAATAAAATATCAATAGCGCGCTTGAGATATATATACAGTTTAGTTGACATGTTCTTTATTCCAGCTTAACAGGTTTTTTAATTGGCAAATAAGCTTTCTACGCCTAGAAAACAGTCCGCGAACTAACAAACGATAGAGCCAGCAAAACGGATACAACACCGGCATCTTTCTCAATACCGGGTACTCATCAAGCATTTGCGGATACGGTAGAGTAAGCCTGCTCAGGAAATAAGCCAAACGTCCGCGTTCAGAAATTTTGTTCTCGACTGCGTTCTGAATTGTGCCGTAAGTTCCGGAAGAGATGATATAATCAAGCATCAGTCCTTCCTCGTCGCTTAGCTCTTCACCGTTAAAAACGTGTAATGCAAGACTACGATTGTTCCGCTCGAAGTCTGTAATACCTAGTTTTGATATTTCGGCTTCTATGTAAGACCAATCTAGCTCTTGTTCGCGTAAGAATACGTATGTATCAAGTATAGAACGTAACCCTGTTCCAGAAGTTGAGTAGTGTATGTATTCATGCGTAATAATGTATATATAAAAGTCTTCTGCTCTGAAATGATACGCGTAATTCTTGCCGTCATCCTTCAGTAAGCGTTCTTTGACATTTACGTAATACTCGCATATAATTTTGCCGTGTCGCGTTCCGAAGAGTGTTCTGTGCATTTCGAAGAGTGTCACCGGTGCTTTGCGATACACATCTTCGTTTTGAATGCCGAACTCTGTCGTTGAAAAACCTGCACTTTCCATGATTTTTCGCACGTCTTTTGCTCTCGAAGCATCGAACAGAATATCATAATCGGACATTTCACGCATTCCTAATTTCGGGTAATAGTCCTTCAGAACTGCGCCTTTCAGTGGCATATGCCAGATCCCAGCTTCTTCGAGTTTCTGGAACAACAAATTTTTTTCGGCTTCGAGTGTCAGAACTTTTCTCAGAGCAATACCGATTGACTGGCGAGTTTGAGCGTCTTCATAACCAGCACTTTCCAACGCCATTGATACAGCTGCATTCAACATGTGTCTGGACGCAAAATCATGAACAGCGGCAAGATCCATTTCAGAAATCAGAGCTTTATCCGGTATCTTTTGCTTTACAACGCAGGAAACAAGATAGATTACAGAGTCTTCAGTTTTCATAGGAACTCCTTTGGAAGTATGTCTTCAATTTAGCTTTCACTAGATGCAAGCTTTTCTTGAGAAATATTCGTAACGGAACAGTTCTCAGCCAGATAAACGCGTAAATTCTGTATGGGAACTCATTGACGCTGTGTTCTATGCCATTGCGCACAAATCCGCTCATTACAGCAAGAATATCACTATCTTTGATCCCGTATTCTTTGTCAGTGCAATTATCTCCGAGAATTACGTAATCATCAGATCTCACGTCAATTATCCGGTGCAAAACGTATTTGTCATTTCTCTTGTACAATACGACATCGCCGATTTTTGCGCGTTCGGATTGTTTCTTCACGAGAATGAACAAATCTTTCCCCTGACGCAACAATGGGAGCATACTTACACCGACATTCGTGTAAATCAGCTTGCCATGTTTGTCCAGATACGCTTCGAAATTTGTTCTCTCAGTCAATTATTGCACCTATTTCGCGCAGATTATCAAGAATTTTCCTGACATCATGTTCGATGAGACCATCTGGAGCGTCATATTTGTCGCGCATGATCCGGATTATCTCGTCTTCGGTGACGTCATTTCTCAGAATTTCTGCAACATCTCTGAAGGTTTGATTCCCTTTGACCACACCAGAAAATTCAGCTTTTCCAGTTGGAATGAGAAAAGTTTTCTCGCCGTCATTGTGCACTATAAAATCGTTGTGTAACCTCATGATACCTAACCTTTCATTGCGTTATAAGAAATTTTTGCCGCTTCGATATCCGTGTTGCAGCAAAGTTTGTAAAAATTCACACGTTTCATTAACTCGTCAAGTAGACTGAGAGTTTTCGCTAAAGCAATCGGATCTAACGGGCGATAAGTTTGTTGTAATAATTTCGTGTAAGCTTCACTAGGCATAATTTTGTGAATGTGATTTGCTTCTGAGCGTTCAAGCAAACAAATCGCCCTCAACGGAACAGAAATATTATTGCCTCGCCTGTGTTTTCCGTTGAAAGGTGTTCCGTAAACTATGGCTTTAGTTCCGGTTATTTTCACGAGTGGTTTGTCATCGTTCACCATAATCGCTCTGTTTCCGAGAAAATCACACCATAATTTCGCGTGAGTTGATTTACCAGTTCCGCTCGGAGCCGTGAACATGTAGCCAAGTCCGTCCACCGCAAGAACTGAACCATGAAACAGAAACGTGTCATACGCAGGCATTCTTTCCGAAATTTTGCGATAAATAGCAAGTTCTTCGAGATAACCGTCGGAATAATTTATAATCTCATGACCTTCAGCAATATTTTCACGCGCAGATTTCTCACGCTCGAACTCGATGTCAGCTTGAGAAGTTTCGATTGCAAAATCCGGCTTCCCTTCTGAACTGTAATCACGGCAATATTCGTGAATATCTTCGTGAAGGGAAGTGATTTTTATGATTTTGCCAGCTATTTTGTAAATGTGTGTCATGTTATGAATGCTCCTGTGTTGAAGCTTTGTAATAATCTTGAATAACTTGTTCTAACATACAGTCCATTTCTGCACATTTAAATTCATAGCAATACTTAAACCAGTCTGGACAGCCGTTTTTAAAAAATGGAGTGCAGTAAGGCAAAAAACAGCACTTTCGACATTTTTCATCAGCAGAAATATAGGCTCTAAGATCACTTTTGATATTTATTTCTTTATCACATATATTTCCAAAAGAAGAATTACCAGGTAAGTGTTCACAGTTGTACAAATCTCCATTTGGAGCAATAACAATGCCTCTGCCATCAGAATTAGCCATACAAAGATTTGTTTTGAAACGGTAAACTTTTTCAGGAAAGACATCTGATTTCATTCCCCTTTTATAAAAGTACTGTAGAAGCTCCATAGATTTTTTGTGCAAATCTACACTGTGTTCATTGTCTCTTTCTTGAAAGTACATACTAAAGTAAACAGATAAATTCGGAGGATTTTTAAATCGACTTTCTACATCTTCTAAAAATTCTCTCATGCCATTCAGATTCTTACTATCATAGTTGCATCTAATCGCGACATCAATTCCTTCATTCAATAAATAAGATATAGCAGACATCATCGTTTCATAATTATATTTATTCGGATTTCGATACCTTTTTATACGTTCGTAATCACGCCTGTTCCCATCCACTGATACTTGTGCAGACTTCAAATGCCATAAATTCTTTGCTTCCACTACAAGTTCTTCGGTAAATAATGAGGCGTTTGTGACAATTTTTGAGTGAAACTTGATATTTTTTTCATTTAGTCTAGCGCATATATAAGAGATTACATGCTCTGCAGTCAACGGTTCACCACCAAACCATATAATCGAAATTTCATCGGAATGTTTTGTTTTATCGATGAAATCAATTACATTATTGGTAGTTTCGACGTTCATCGTTTCGATCTGCATTCCTTCTTCGTAACAGTATGCGCATCTAGCGTTACAACCTGTTGTTGGTAGAATGGTGTAAGTTTTTACTCCATTATTCTTTTTGACGATTGTTTTTAGCATATAAACGATCCACTCATATTGTTTATAATCATCAAAATCACATTCAACAATTATTTGTTTACTTGCTAAATCTAATAAATATTTTTCCTGTAATTCATCACCTCTAACTTTATGTTCTTTTAATTGACTTATTAAATGCCATTCATCGTCCCAAAATTCCACAACCATACCAGTTAAGGTGTATTGAATAAAGTGACGTTCTACATTTGAGAACACATAAGCAAAAGCAGATAAACGATAAAAAAGTTCTCTATTAATACTTTTTTCTCCAATTAACTTAGAGATATTTGGATTCCCATTTTTTATTATTTTCATAATTTATAATTTGATTCTCAGAAAAAGATGTCAGGTAATTGTTCTTATAATAATTACCTGACTCCATAATTTTCATTCTTTATTTCCCAATACTTCTTTTGTAAGCCATTGCAGCTTCATAATATTTGAATAACGCAGTCGCAGCTTTTCTCTCTTCGTCGGTACTGTCAATATTAAGAATAGCGTCAA
>CALEPX010000053.1 GCA_937911045.1 uncultured Fretibacterium sp.
AATCCCCAATCCCCAATCCCCAATCCCCATTTAATTAACAAAAATATATATATAATTAAATTACTAATAAATTATATAATTTCCCAAAAAGATTTACGTATAAAAATAATCAATTAAAAAATAAATAATAAATTAAATAATGGAACAAGAAGAAGAAAGAGGAAAAATAAATATGGAGAAAATAAAAATTCTCGCAATCTTACCTCCATCCCAGGAATTACAAGGAGAGCTTTTCACCGCCAAATTATATTCATCAGATACAAAAGGTTGTGACTGGTTATATAGTGGCTTAGAAGGACATCTTATTTTAGTACAAGATAATAGTATAAAAACAAAATACTTATGTTTATATGATCCTATAACATATCAAAAGCTTTTCCAATATGAATTATACAAAGGCTTTGAATCAGGCTTGAAAATGTTAACTATTGATTTCATTTGTTTTGAAATTGATTCAGGCTTCATTGGTCTCCAATTCGAAAAAGATGAAGACGGACCAAACTTTATTTCTTTATTAAATACACCAATATTCATGAAAAAAGAAAAAAGCGGAAAAGATGAACATAAATCAGAAAAAGATAAAATCAAAGCTTATTCTAAAAAATTAAAAGAGACGTTTTTAAATGAAGGCGAATCCAAATATGATGAAAAATACGCTGAAGATGGAACTCAAATCAGTAAACACAGGAATTTTAAAGTCTTGAATAATATTTCATATGACAGTGCAAAAAAGCATTTTAAATTCGGGAAAATTTCTGACGAATTGAAAGAAATGTTCTTGAGTTTCGGTATCAAAAAGAAAGATTTAGAAAATGACTTAGATTTCGCTTTCAATCTATTCAAAAAAGTTATTGTTGGTCTCGGAAGTGAAAATAAATTAAAAAATTCAGCCTTAGATAGCATAGCTCATAGTTTCCCTCCACCTAGTGAAAGAGAAAAAATGCGAAAACAAGAAGAAGCAGAAGAATTAAAATTAAACAATAAAAAAATAAAAAGAATTCAAACAAAAAAATCAAAAGAAATTGGAAGTACATTAACAAAAAAGAAAACCAACACAAAAGCAAATACAAAGCCTACAACTAAACCAAGTACTAAGCCAAAATCTAATCCAGTCAAAGAAAAAGCTGGAGCTCCCCCTCCGCCACCCCCTCCTCCACCACCACCACCACCGCCACCGGTTGTACCAGTAGCTGTTCCTCATGGCGTGGCTAAACCTCCAACAAATACAAAGCCTAAGCAAGAAGCACCTGTACTTGATAGGGAAGCTCAATTGAAGAGTGTCGTATTAAAGAAAGTTGTTGTAAAGGAAGAAAATAAAGATAAAAATATTGGAGGAGAAAGTAAAAATTTCTTACAAAATGCACTCTCTACTGCTATAAGGAACAGAAGGCAAAATCTGCATATGCATGATGATGATGACGACGACGATGATGATGATGACTGGGATTAAATAATTAATTAAAATATTATTATTCATTAAGAAATAAATAAATCAAATATATATTATTTATAAAATTTTATACTTGACATTTCATAAAAGAGTATTATAATTATCACCATCAAGCAAGGAACGCAGTAAACAAAATAATTTATGGAGGTAGTAGTTATGAAGAAGGTAACAATCGAACAGGCAGTACAGGAATTGGCAACAGTGGAATGGATCAACACAGACAAAATGATCGAAGTTTTCGGACATTGCACAGTGGCAGAATTGAAGCAGTATGTGGGATTTCTCACGATTGATGCTAGAGGCTTCAAGAAAGCAGATTGGGTAAAGCAGGCGGTAGCGAAATTATCACATGAGAAATTCCAAGCAGCAGTTGAAGCGATGAAAGTAGTACTCGAGCAACAACGCAAAGAGCTCGCAACAAAACTTTCAAGCGTGAATCTTGAAACGCTTCCTTGGCCACAACTTAGAGCTTATGCAAGTGAATTAGGCGTTTACACCACAAAACACACGAAGAGGGCTGAATTGCTCAAGAGATTATTGGAGAAAATCTGCGAAATTCTCGGTGAAGGCGAAGCTGAACAGATAATTAATGATGCTTTTGAAGAGGCAACACGCGATTTACAGATACTTGAAGACGCGTATGAACATCACAGACTGGTGGATTTTAGCGGCAATTTCATGGATATTCGCTATGTGGAACCTGATGACATAGAAATGGCACGTGAACGAGTGAGACTTTTTCGAGACTGTGCATAGGAGAGTGATACGCATGAAAATACAGATTAGTAACACAATATTGACGCCGCAAGAACGTTATTTTATTTGGCATGACTACAAAGAGCGCATGTACGATTTCTGGAGTGACGTTGAGAATGCTTTGAATGCAAAATTTCAACGGACAACATATTCACCTGAAGTTGTGCTAATTAATGATGAAGACGCGTCAAATATGGAGAAGTTGTTTCACATGTTGCTGAAAGTTGATGAGTTTATATGTGAACATGACAAAGAGCTTGAGAAAGTGTATTTTGAATGGGAGGGGTAAATTATGGGTAGTTTTAGACGTGCGGAGAAGCGCAAGGCGAAATTGAGACTGGCAATTACTGGCCCGGCAGGTTCAGGCAAAACTTACGGAGCGTTGTTAGTGGCAAAGGGACTCGGTGGGAAAATCGCAATGATCGACACGGAAAATAATTCTGGCGATTTCTATTCAGATTTGTGCGATTATGACGTGAGCTTAATTACAGCACCGTATGACATAAGGAAATATCTAACAATTATTCATGAGGCTGAGGAAGCTGGCTACGATACGTTGATTATTGATAGTTTGTCTCATGCGTGGAGTGGCGAGGGCGGGCTGCTTGACATTCAGGGCAAACTGGCGGATTCAAGTAAGAGCGGAAATTCATTTGCGGCATGGCGACAAGTAACACCGTGGCATAATAAGTTAATTAACATGATACTGACTTCAAAGTGCCACATTATAGCAACCATGAGAAGCAAAATGGATTACATTCAGGTACAGAATGATAAGGGTAAGACGGAAATTCGGAAGGTCGGCTTAGCGCCGATTCAGCGTGAAGGGATTGAATATGAATTTGGTATTGTGTTTGATCTAGGCATCAATCATCTGGCTACAGTGTCCAAGGATCGTACAAGTTTATTTGATGGTAAAGTGTTTCAACTCTCCGAGGATACGGGGCAGTCTTTGAAGCAGTGGTTAGATACGGACAATGTCGAGCGTAAGAGTAAGTTATATAGTTCGTTTCTTGAGAAATTTGACGGTGATGAACAGCAGGCGAAGAACACAATACTTGCAGTTACAAATGGCCGTGGCTCAAAAGATTGGACGGAAGAAGATTTAGTGAATTTGGAGAAAGCAGTATGAGGAGAGTCAGACTCTCCTCGCTATTTATACGACATTTAACGTGGTTTCGGTTGATGTTACGAGCTTTGCGCCCTTAATAGCTATGGGCCGATTCTCAAAAATTTCCTTATTCGCTATCATGCCATTCATTAACGCTTTTACGGTATTCGTCGTAACTTCACGATCAGCGTATGGAAATACGAAAATTGCATCTCCACTGCTACCCTCAAATACAAGCTGTAAAGTTGTTCCACTTGCCATTGATACTTCACCTCCTCTCTAAATCGTTCAATGAAGTCTTCACTATTCCTCGATGAGAGTGTGGATTACGGCCTTCTCGATCGTATAAACAGGTTTGCTTAAACAATCGCCAAGTAAGTTTATGATGTTCATAGCTTTCTGGTCGTCGTAATTTAATGTGTCAAATCCGTTTAACGGTACTGTTAAAGTTTGCACAATTCCACCACTAGTTTCGTTATTTAACTTTACGTTCACGGTTATTTTATCTATTGTTGTTGAAACTGACATTGTATTTCACCTCCTTTCAGGATAATTACTACTTATCCTTCCTATCTCTGAACTCAAGCAGCATGTTTTTCAAACGCTCTGGCACAGGTAATCCTATTGCAATAGCATTCTCCAGGATGCTTAAGCCTTCATTAGCCATATAGAAGAATATTACTAAGCTACGTACAAGCTCATTGCTGCCTGTAAATTCTCTTATGAGTTCTTTATCCAATATGTTAGCCACACCAACCAGCAAGAACATAGTAACCTTACGTTTAATACCTTCAAATCCTATTCTGGATGATAGTGTGTTATCCTTGCTACTTTTGAATACTCCTGTGATGTAATCAACTATTGCAAATACTACCAATGCATGAATTAATCCATTAACCTCCCCGAAGAAATATCCAATACATGCTATTATTGCTGCATATATGGCTTCAAAGTTTCTCCAGTTCATATTAATCACCTACTGCAAAAATATTATTACGCTTCTTGCCGCAGTCTATGTGTACAAAGTTCTTTTTCACGTAGTACTTACACCAGCGTAATTCTGGTATTAAACCCTCATTCCATAACTTTTGTGTTGCTAAGAATAAAGCTTTGCCACCCTTCGAACATGACAGGTCAGCCGCGAGTCCTTGTGTGTGATACGAGTTCTTGGCTGCGCCTGGTATTGTTGCGTTGTATGTTTTGCATCTACAACCCGAATTTACTCGCACTGGAACTCCTAACGAGTCTCGTATTTTTTGCGCAATGTTCATAACTCGTTGATCAATAATGTTATAGTTACAGCCACAATGACAAGTGAACTCACTCACCTTGAAATTCTTCGTAT
>CALEPX010000054.1 GCA_937911045.1 uncultured Fretibacterium sp.
TCGAGTAATTCGCGCTGATTTTCCCGATGTTCGATATTTTGTTGTTCGCGTAATTCTTTCTGTTGCTGAATTTTCCGTAATTCAGATGACTTTTTCATCATGTCGTTATGTGCGTCCCAAGTTTTCATGACGGAATTGTCTACGCTTTTCTGAGCAGCCTGTGATAATTCCAGAGCGTCCTGAATATTTTCCGGAACTTTGCGATTCTTGAGCTTGGAATCTTTGGGTAATTCGTCCCAGATGCTTGTGAATTTATACTTGTTCGGATCAATTCGCATGTTAAAACCCTCCTGAGATAATAATTGAGATAATAATGAGACAATATTTGATGATATTCTCATTTTCGGCATGAAAAAAGCCCCCGTTAAATCTGGGAGCGTTGATATTCTCAGTGTTTCCTGAATAATCTTGCTGCGAATAACAGACTTAGCCGGAAATTACGTAGAAATTCGTCCTGAAATTTCGCGCAACAGAAAACTTCCCTGAAATTAACATTAACAGGGAAGCTTCCGGGTTTTGGGTTGACAATGTTGCAAGTATCTGTTATGTCCGTGTTATAGTGATGTTTTCTCAGACGCTCAACGCCTTCATGCGCCGTGACATTAACTCTTTGCGTCTTGAAGCTGTGTTCTTGTGCATAACGCCCTTGACGACTGCCTTGTCTATCACGCTCTGTGCGATGTTGAAATTCTTGTGAGCTGCTTCTGTGTCTTTAGCTTCGACGGAATCAAGCAATCTCTTCACAGCCGTCTTGCATCTGGAAGTCCAATAGCGATTATAAAGTCTGTTACGTTCTGCTATTTTTACGCGTCTTTCCGCGGATTTCTTGTTGGGCATTTAATACGATTCTCTCCTGATTCTAAGATTTTCTAAAAATTCTGGTTTATCTGCAAAATTATTTCTCGAAATTGGTGCCGAGGGGGAGACTTGAACTCCCACAGGGTTGCCCCCGGTGGATTTTGAGTCCACTGCGTCTGCCATTCCGCCACCCCGGCATCGCATACAAATTCAACACGCATAAAAATACACTCTGATTCGAATTTTGTCAAATGTTATTTACGCACAAAACGAGTTATAATTAGCAAAAATTTATTATTAAGCGAGGTTTTTTGCATCATGAAAACAGCAGCAATTTTTTTAATCGACGGCTTTGAAGAAACTGAAGCTCTCACGACGGTTGATATTTTGCGACGTGGCGGTGTTGTCGTGAAAATGATTTCTCTAACCGGACGCAGCGAAGTCATCAGCAAGAACAAGATTCGCGTTTTATCCGAGGAATTATTCGAGAACGCTAAACACGAAAATTTCGACATGATAATTATCCCGGGCGGCACGATTGAGATTGCGAATCATTTAGGATTGCGCGAGTTAATCAAGAAATATGCTTCCGAGAAAAAATTAATCGCTGCAATTTGTGCGGCTCCGGCAGCGTTGGGTAAAGCTGGAATTTTGCACGGTGTGACGGCTGTGTGTTATCCCGGACTAGAATCGCATCTTGAGGGCGCAGTTATTGGCAAGCACAACGTCGAAACTGACGGAAATATCACGACTGCGAAAGGACCTGCTGTGACACCGTTCTTTGCGCTGAAATTGCTCGAAATCCTCGAAGGCAAAGCTATGTCCGATGAAGTTGCCGAGGGATTCCTGATTCCGTTAATCGCGCGTTAAAAAAACTTTTGACCGAAAAATTTCGGCACAAGCTCCTGACTTTAGGCATGGAAATAAGCCGCTAGTATGTTATAATACACACATGGTTGAGGCATCAACCATTGGAGGAGAGCTAGTAAGACCTGAGCAATCAGGCAGGCTTGATGACACCAGAATCCCCAGACTTCAGTCGTGAGTCGTGGGGAGTATGTCGAAAATCGCGATTGAATTGCTATATTTTTCGTTTGAAGCGGGCTTGTAGCTCAGCGGATAGAGCGACAGCCTCCTAAGCTGTAGGTCGGGCGTTCGAGTCGCCCCAAGCTCGCCAAAATGCTAAATTATTAGAACAAAATCAGTTTTTCTTCTCATGAAAGCCGAACACGAAAATGCCCCGTGCTGCGATCATAATCACAACGCGAGGCATTTGTCGTATATGCAAATTTTCGTCTACTCTGGAATCTACTGGAAAAATTTCGCTGTCGGGTGTTTGGCGCGTGCTGAGTCCAGAACTTTCAGCAGATTTTTTCGAATATCATCCGGTGGCGTTATCCCCTGCAAATTCCCTGCCGTGAAATCATTCTTGATGTACAAAGCTCCGTTAATCAAGTGCAATTCATACGGCGCAAGTTCAAGCTGCAAACTCTTGTCGAGATTATCGCGCAATCGCGTCAGAGCCGCCCTTATATCCGGATTCTTGTTCCCCGACGCAATCGTTACGCCGTCAACTTTCAACTCGCACAAATTCTCCGTCTCGTTAATTGATGTCCGCAATAATCCGAGCGCATATTTGCGTTCAACCGGAATTTTCATAGCGTTTAATTTCTGCAAGGCGCGTCGTAAACGTTCAGGTGTTTCGGGGTGATTCATGTAAATCCCGTATTGTATGATTGGTCGCTTGAAATCCTCACTCATGAATTTCTCGAACAAAGTTATCATCGCAACCGGCGAATATCCCGACGCAATCAGGACATCAAGTCCCAGCGCATCGGCTTCGGATTCAAATTCCATCGTGTAACCGCTCGTTATAGCAACCTGTGCGACCTGTGCCAGAATTATCGGAACTGCTGCACCACCGCTCAAAATCATCGTTGCGAGTGTTGCCATTGTGACTTTGTTGCTCTTGGCTGCCATGCGTAAATTATGCTTGCGATCTGCGTGGATCATTTCGTGAGCCATTACGGCAGCGATTTCGGAATCGGTCTTGAGCATGTCGATTATGCCCGTCGTGAAGAAAATATAGCCGCCAGGGAAACAGAATGCGTTGATTGCGTCGGTCTTGACGAGTTTAACTTCCCACGGAATGCGCCGCTGCATATGAGGTTCGAGCTTGTTCAGGATCATTTCCAAACGCGACACGATTGCCGGATCGATTAATATTGGCCAGTCCTTCTCAATCTGGGAGATTGCTTTTTTGCCTATCTCGATTTCTTTTGACAAATCCGGGTCTTGACTTGAAACCTGAATATCTTGGCTGACCTGAGTTTTGGCTTGAGATTTAGCTTTATTGCGTTTTGAAGCAGCAAATGCTTCCGGCGTGAAAATCAACGTGAAAATCATAATTGCTGCCAGTAATTTTCGAATCATCAAATCAACGATCCCCCCATTCTTGCGTAACTTGCTGCTGCGTTTTTACCCTGAACACGCCTTGCAACTTGTGAGCGCAAAGTAGACGTATGTTTTTCGAGTTCGGATATTGCTTCGTTCTCCGCATTGACTATACTTTCTGCGAGTTCGTGTGTCTGGTCAACAAGCGATTTTAATTCCAAATCGTCCGGAAACAAGTTCAGAATCTGACCGCCGAAATTCGGAGCTTTAACGTCAAGACCGGAATCATTCATCAAGTCCTGCCACGAATCCGCGAGTAATTGCAGCTGAGAGACAACATCAGATTTTTTATTCATGATGCGAATCAACTCGTCCATGTCGCCGTCAATCACGATAGCTTCGAGTTCACGTGAGATCAACGCGCGCAAATTTCTGCACAGCTGCAACTCCCGAGAGATCAGATTTTTCGCTTCAATCGGGAGTTTGCGTAAAAAATTGCTGTCCTGCATAAATTACTAATCAGCCTGCGAGTGTGAAACTTCCGGCTTTAACGTTCTTGACGCTATTAACCGGTACGGTTTTGAGAACGCGATTCTGAGTTTGGGCTGCTGGAGTTGCTTCGGGTTTCTGAACCTGAGACTCGCCCTTAAGTTCCGAAATTGCATTCTGGAAATCCTTGTCTTCCGGGTGAGCTGCCTGATATTCCTGCAACAATTTCACGAGAGCTTCTGACCACGTTGCCTTCAATTCTTCGAGCATTTCGCGAACGATAACAACATTCTCGGGTTCCTTCTTGATATTTGCATCGACGAGTAACTGGTGCATGTACTCGTAAAGGCTCATCAAGTTCTTGCCCATTTCGCCGGCTTTGTCACGATTGAGCGTTACCATTAATTCGCGAATTACGTCCTGAGTGCGTAAAATCTCACGATTCGCGAGCGCAAAATCCGGTGTAGCTCCGTTCTTCGAGACCATTGCGTTTTCAGCAGCGTGACAAGCTTTGATCCCAATATCGTAGGTGATAAGTAGTAATTGTTCTTTCGTTGCCGTTGAGATTCGCGTCGCCTGATAAGTGTACTGTGCGTTGTTATTAAGTGCCATGAATGTCCAACCCCTTCAAATCAAAAATATTTTTCTAAAATCCGAATTAATCTTCCTGCTTTATTTGTCGGTCAGAAAACACGTGACTTTATTTCCATAGCTGTATTGCTGCGATAAGTACCGTGATAATAATTCCGAACACTGCCACAATCGTTGCTACTGTAGCAGTCAAAATCGAAAATTTGCTCTCCATGGCATCAACACGCGCAGTCAACGCTTCAATTTTGCCCCCGAGAGTTGCTCCGAGCGTTTCCGTCATCTTCTCGTGTTTGGCGAGATTCTTTTCCATGACTTCACGAATAGTATTAATCTTCTCGTCAAAACTACTGTTAATAGTGTTAATCGTGTCGTCAAAACGCCTGTCCATGCTGTTGAGCCTCTCGTCGATTCGTGCTGCTATTGCTTCGTGTTTAGCGAGATTCTTGTCCATGCTCTCAGAAATAGTTATGATCTTCTCGTCAAAACTACTGTTAATAGTGTTAATCGTGTCGTTAAAACGCCTGTCCATGCTGTTGAGCCTCTCGTCGATTCGTACTGCTATTGCTTCGTGTTTAGCAAGATTCTTGTCCATGACTTCACGAATAGTTTTGAGCTTTTCGTCGAGCATTCTCTCCATCGAGGCAAATCTCAGATCATTCACGTGTTTCTCAAAATCGAATTCTTGCCTGGTTACATATTCGAAATCACCGTCCATTCAAATCACCTCCTTCTAAATATCATAACCTAAACATCAAGATTCTTTACTTCGTGAGCATTCGCAACTATGAAATCGCGCCTCGGTTCGACTTTATCTCCCATAAGAATATCAAAATACTCGTCCGCAAGCAAATTATCATCGAGTTCGACTTGCTTCAGGATTCGATTCGCCGGATCCATTGTCGTTTCCCATAATTGTTCGGGATTCATTTCGCCGAGACCTTTGTATCTTTGGACGCTGACTTTTGACGGGTCTGGTGCGTTGTCAACGTGATTGCGCAATTCTCGATCCGTGTAGCAATAATTCACTTCTTTGCCGGATTGAACGCGATATAACGGCGGCTGTGCAAGATACAAATACCCCTGAGCTAATAATTCGGGCATGTGCCGGTAGAAAAACGTGAGCAATAACGTGCTGATGTGTGCGCCGTCAACGTCCGCATCGGTCATGATTATGATCTTGTGATAGCGCAGTTTCGTTTCGTCAAAATCTTCGCCAATTCCGCAGCCAAGTGCAGTTATAATCGTCTGGATTTCACGATTCGCGAGCATCTTGTCAAGTCTGGCTTTCTCAACGTTCAGAATTTTTCCCCTCAACGGCAATATCGCCTGAAATGTTCTGTCGCGTCCTTGTTTAGCACTGCCGCCCGCACTGTCTCCCTCGACGATGTATAACTCAGTATTCTCCGGTTGCCTCGATGAACAATCCGCCAATTTCCCGGGTAAATTCATTCCTGACATTGCGCCTTTGCGAACTAATTCACGAGCACGTTTTGCAGCTTCACGAGCGCGTCTTGCACGAATAGCTTTCTCTACAATCGGACGGATAATCTCTGGGCGTTCATCGAAAGTTGCGATCAAGCCTTCATAAACGCACGAGTCAACTACGCCTCTGACTTCACTGTTGCCGAGTTTGGTTTTGGTCTGACCCTCGAATTGCGGCTCACCCAATCTCACGGATAATACGCACGTCAAGCCTTCTTTCAAATCTTCGCCCGTCAAATTCTCTTCTTTGTCGCGTAAAATCTTGTTTGCTCTTGCGACTTCGTTGATTGCGCGCGTCAATGCAGTTCTGAGTCCGATTAAGTGTGTGCCGCCTTCGATCGTGTGAATCAGGTTCGCGTACGTGTAAATATGTTCCTGATAGCCGTCATTATACTGGAAGCCAAAATCGACCGAAATATTATCGCGTACTCCGGAAATTACGATCGGATTTTCGAATAACGCTGTTCTGTCACGGTCAATATATTTCACGAACGCAGAAATTCCTCCCTGGAAAAAATATTCGCGCGATTCGTTCACACGTTCGTCATAAACCGAAATTTTCAAACCCGGGTTCAAGAATGCAAGCTCCATGAATCTGCTTTTGAGTGTGTCGAGCGAATGATGCACTTCCTCGAATATTTCTGAATCCGGCAAGTAATCTACACGTGTTCCCTGCCAATCTGCCGGCACTCCTTCTGACAAATCCGTAACTGGCACACCGCGTTCGAATCTCTGAGTTTTTTCTACACCATCACGCGCAATCGTCACGACCAGCCACTCAGACAGCGCATTCACAACAGAAACTCCGACACCGTGAAGACCTCCAGAGACTTTATACGCGCCTGCACCGAATTTTCCTCCAGCATGTAGCACCGTCAAGACAACTTCGCTCGTAGGTCTGCCGTTATACGGGTGAGGATCAGTTGGGATTCCGCGTCCGTTATCCTGAACTGTTATGCTCTCGTCGGTGTGAATCGTCACGGAAATTTTGTTGCAAAAACCTGCCATAGCTTCGTCAACTGAGTTATCTACAACTTCATAGACCAAATGATGAAGTCCGCGCGTACTTGTGTCCCCGATGTACATTCCCGGACGTTTGCGAACTGCTTCAAGACCTTCGAGAACTTTTATGCTTTCTGCTCCGTATGATTCGCTTGCTTGTGATTGTGTTAATTCTAATTCGTCCAAAATATTTCTCCTGTAAAGCTAGTAAAATTATGTTGATAACGTTTCGCCTGAAATTATACCAAAAAAACCCCCCAGAATTTTCCGGGAGGCTTTTTCTCTATTAATATGTAATATGCTGATTAAGCGTGATAATTCCCTAGACTAATGCCGCTGCGATTGCAATAGCGATTCCGATGCAACCCAGTAACGTCTGCTTCTTGTAAATCGCAACCAATCCCAGAGCCACTGCCGCGAGTGATAACACAGCCGTCAATTTGAACGATGCCGCGACTGCCACGAGTACGCTCAAAGCTCCGATGATGATATACTGCATTTTAGACACGAACGCTCTCTGAGGATCTGACAACACGCTGTCCTCGTCGAGACCGTGCTGAATGTCGTAATCATTCACGATACGTCTGAGTGTCAGCGATAATATCAGCAATCCAATTAAGTTCGGTAACGCCATCAATCCGTTCAGCGTGTCCGAAATATCCCAGATGTTATTCAAGAACTGGTTGCCGCTCGAACCCAAGAATTGTCCGCCAGCAGCTCCGATCAAAATCATTACAATCCATAGAACTTTCATGACAGGCTTCACCCAAACGCCGAATAAATACGTTACAGCAGTTTCAGCGTACCAGTACCAGCCAAGAATCGTCGTGAACGCGAAGAGCAATAAGCCGATTGACAAGACATATTTTCCAGGAGTTCCGAGTGCGTTCTCAAATGCTTGAAGAGTCAACTGCGCTCCGGTCAAATCCGGTGAACTTGTTAGTGTTCCGGTTGTCATTACGACCAAAGCCGTCATCGAGCAAATCACAATCGTGTCCATGAAGACTTCGAAAATTCCGTAGAATCCCTGCTGAACCGGGTGTTCGACGTTTGCTGTCGCGTGTACCATGGGGGCTGAACCCATACCAGCTTCGTTCGAGAAAACGCCTCTTGCAATTCCGCGCTGGACTGCTTCTTTAACTCCCCAGCCTGCCAAAGCTCCGGGTAAAGTTTCCGCCGGATTGTTGAATGCCAAGTGTAACGCATTGTAAACTGCATCCGGAATAGCTGCCGCGTTCGTTACGAGTACGAATAACGAGCCAATAATATAGAAAATCGCCATGAACGGAACTAAATACGTCGTAACTGTTGAAAGTCTCGTCAATCCGCCGATGATTACAAGTCCTACTAACACCGCCATAATGATTCCGGAATACAAATGGTCAACTCCCCAACCCATTGACATAGCTTCTGCTGCTGAGTTCGCCTGAGTTGCCGCGCCGATCCCGAATGATGCCAGGAACGCAAATATCGCGAAAATTACTGCGAGCCATTTCTGTTTTGCACCGTGTTCGAGAATATACATCGTGCCGCCGCGCCAGTCACCGTGTTCGTCCTTCTGTCTGAAATGCACAGCCAGCGTAACTTCCGCGAATTTCGTGCACATACCGAACAACGCCGAAATCAGCATCCAAACCAACGCGCCCGGACCTCCAAGATGCAACGCCGTCGCAACACCCGCAATATTTCCCGTTCCCACCGTCGCAGCCATTGCCGTAGCCATAGCAGCAAATGATGAGATCGAATTATCCGCGCCTTTCTTTCTGAAGCTGAAAACTTCTGCCAAAGCTGCCCTGAAATATCTGAACTGCGGCAATCCAAGCAAAATAGTCAGATACACACCAGTTCCAACCAGCAAAATCAGAACCGGCGCACCCCAAACGAAACCGTTAATGATCCCGTTATAGTACATTATCGTGTCCATAATACCCATGTCTTAAAACACGCTCCTTAAAAAATAAGTCTGAAAATTTAGACTCTTATTAACAACGCGCATATTATACACATTTCGCCCATAATTGCAAAAGATTGCAAAAACTTTCTCGCAAAAATTCGTGTAATCTCGTGAAAGTTCAGGAAAGTATGCTAAAATTTTCCGAAGTAATCAATTATTTTTCAGGAGGCTTCAAATTGTCACCCAAAGGAGTTCATTACATTGTTGAAGTTTCGGGCTGTGATGATACAATCACGAACGTAGCACGACTTCAGGATATTCTAGTTGAGGCTGCGAATCGTGCGCACGCGCAGGTGTGGTCAGTCTCGTTCAACAGATTTCCGCCCAATGGTGTAAGCGGCGTAGTTGTTATCAGCGAGTCGCATTTGTCCGTTCATACATGGCCGGAAGTGAATTATATGGCTCTGGATATTTACACGTGTGGTGCTCACACAGAACCAATGGTAGCCGTAAATTATGTTCTCGAACAAGTCAAAGCTGCTCACATACACATAACCGAAATTACGCGCGGTCTTGATGATAACGACGAGAGTTTCTATCATTCGTTCATAACCTGGGAAGAAGATCGCAATAAATCCGGCGAAAAAGCTCCGCAAAATTAGTCATTGCGTTTGATTATTTCTATCGCGTATAATTAGCCACGTGTTGTAATTATTTTTTAAGGGAGGCATATTTTCATGAAAAAGTTTCTTTCTATAATAATATTGTCGCTATTGACGATATTATTTGCTTTTAGTGCGTTTGCTGCTGAATCGCCTGCAGCCTGGAACTTCGACAAAAAGATTACGATCGTTTGTCCATGGGGCGAAGGTGGCGGTGCTGATGCAACGTTGCGCGCGTTAGTCCCGTTGTTAAAAGCCGAACTCGGTCAAGAAGTCGAAGTCGTCAACGTTACCGGTGGAGGCGGCGTGAATGGTGCAGCTTACACTCGCGAACAGCCCGCTGATGGCTATACGTTTATGCTTGGAACTCAGAGCCTGTTCATTCAGGAAATCGCTGGGGCTATGAAATTCAAGTTCAGAGACGAATTTGTACCGGTTGCAAGACTAGTAAACGCGATCAACGTGATTGCTGCGTCGAAAAAGGCAATGGACGAAAGAGGCTACAAGAATTTCTCGGAGCTGCGTGATTTTGTGAAGGCTCATCCGGCTAGCGTCACCGTCGGAATGTTGACCAGCACAGGTGTCGATGGCATTTCACTGCGACAGGCTCTTGAAGGCTTGAACATTCTCGAAGTTTCGTATCCAAACGGCGGCGGCTTAACTCTGGCATTGAACGAGGGAAATATTGACTTGATGGTCACAGGAACCGACGAAATTTCCGGATTAATCGCTAATGGCGAAATTGTCCCGTTACTCGTACTTTCTGAGAATCGCATGAAGAAATACGCCAGTGTCGAATCAGCTGGTGAACTCGGTATCAAATCATTCCTCGGGCCGGAACGCGGAATTTTCGCACGCAAGGGAACTCCTGAAGGTGCTGTAGCTGCGTTGGCTGCTGCTATTGAGAAAGCAACTCAGACCGAAGCCTGGCAGAATTATCTCGAAAAGGGCGGCTATGACGAGAGACCTGGATTTGCAAACACTGCTGAATACACGCAAGCTATCGACGAAGAGTACAAGACTTTCACGGATATGCTCAAACCCAAAGCTCCGGCTAAGAAAGCTGCTGCTCCGTCAACGAAACTGGCGATTATTGGCTTCGTAATGGTCTTGATATTAATCATATGCCTGATTAAGAAAATCATCATTCCGCCGATTGCGTTTATTTTGCTGCCGACGATTGCCGCGTTGATTGCTGGATTTGACCCGTTAGCCGTGAATAAATTTGCCGCGTCAGGAATTTCGAAAATGGTCTCAACTGTTTCGTTATTCGTGTTCTCGATCTCGTTCTTCTCATTGATGAGCGATCAGGGTGTGTTTGACCCAATCGTGAACTTCCTGATTAAGAAAGCTGGCACTAACGTAACGCTTGTGTTATTAGCTACGGCTGCTGTCGGCATAATCGGACATCTTGACGGCTCAGGAGCTACGACGTTTATTATCACGATAACTGCAATGCTCCCGTTGTTCAAGAAACTCAAAATGGATAATCGCGCGTTGATGCTGCTGATTTGTGTTGCGATCGGCGTAATGAACGTTTGTCCGTGGGGCGGTCCGACAATCAGAGCTGCTACAGTTCTCGAAACGGATCCGAATATCCTTTGGCACAGATTATTACCGGTTCAGGGCGTAATGGTTATCATAACGTTCATCGTAGCGTTCTTGTTGAGCGGCATTCAGAAGCGCAGAATCAAGAAACTCGGACTTGTCGCAGATGATACACAACTTGAATCAAAAACAGAAGCATCAGCTCCGAAAGTTTCCAAAGCACTTCAGACTTATAACTTAATAATCGTAATCGCTGTAATCGTAATCTTGATGGCTGGTTGGCTTAACCCTGCGTACACGTTCATGCTGGCGTTGGCACTCACGTTGCCGTTTAACATCAAGTCGCTTAAAGAGCAGAATGCAAAACTCAAGAATTACGGCGTTGCTGCAATGTCAATGGTCGTTACGTTATTTGCAGCGGGAATTTTCACGGGCGTATTGAGCGGCACAGGCATGTTGAACGCGATGGCTTCGGCAGTTGTAACTGTAATTCCGCCGGATCTCGGACGATACACGCATTTCATCGTCGCATGTTTCGCAGTACCGTTAATCATGTGCTTGGGGACGGACTCGTTCTATTTCGGATTATTGCCAGTTGTCGTTGGCATAGCGTCTCAGTTCGGCGTGAACCCGATGGACGTTGCGTGCGTGTTGCTTGTTGCTGAGAACGTCGGCGTTATGATTTCACCGTTGTCACCGGCTGCGTATTTGGGCATGGGACTTCTTGAACTCGACGTTGGCGAACACATCAAGTACTCGCTGCCGTGGATTTGGGGCATTAGCATTTTATCAATCGGAGCTTGCATTTTACTCGGAGTAACTCCGCTGTAATGTAAATGTAAATGTAATGTAAAGTGTAAAGTGTAAAGTGTAAATTAGATACCGTTGTCGAGACTTGATGAAATTTTCGGCGGCGGTATTTTTTTTGCGATATAATCTTGCGAGTGATATTAAAATTTTTCGGAGGAACGATTTTCAATGGCATTAGATTTTACGGATTTGTTAGGCTCGATGATTCAAAGCGGCATGAGTTCGTCAACTGGTTCGAGAGTGTCGAGTGCTGGCGGCGGCATTCAGGATTTACTCGGGAACTTGATGGGCGGTGGACAGAGCGTGTTATCAAGAGCTGGTCAGGCTGTGGGCGGCGGAGATAATTTAGCAGCAACTGGTATCGGCGCATTACTCGGAGCATTAACCGGCAGAAGTTCGAGTACTACGCTCAACAGTGTCGGAGGCGGCTTGATGGGTTTGCTCGGCATGATGGCGTATAAAGCTTTGACAAGTTCCAGCGCGAAAGATTTGGCTTCAAGTGCTACGGACGCGGTGAAAAAATACACGCAGCAAACTCCGCAGCAACAGTCCAATGACGCAGAAATAATTCTCACGGCAATGATCGACGCAGCGAAATCTGACGGTCAAGTTGACTCGGACGAACTCAGCAAAATCATGGGCAATTTGAAAAACACGGGCGTTGGTCAAGAAGGCTTGAATTTCATAATTTCGAAATTACAGGCTCCAATGGAAACCAGTAAAATTCTCGCAGCAGTGAAAGGTCGTCCGGACTTGGCTGTACAGGTTTATTCGGCATCGTTAATGGCAATCGAAGTCGATACTCAAGCCGAGAGAAATTATCTGGACAAGCTTGCGAAATCTATGGGGCTTTCATCCGAAGTCGTGCGAAATATCGAACAGATGTCCGGAGTGAGTGCATAAAAAAATCTCCCCTGGCATTGCGTGAATGTTGGGGGAAATTTTTTGCGCGAGTTTATTGCAAATTTTACGGGATTATAAATATTATTCCTCGTCCCATTTTGCGTTCTTGAATGCTTCGGCGAATGGGTTGTATTCGATCTCGTCGTCGCCATCGTCACCGTATCCGGCAGATTCTTTGATTGCGCGTGCACGTGTGGCTTTGGCTTTGGATTTTTCACGGCGTTCTGAGCGTTCGGCTTTTTCTGGGCGTTCTGGACGTTCAGTTTTCTCGGCTCTTTCAGTTTTGCCTGAACGTTCGCGTCTGGGTTTAGTTTCGAGTCTCTCGTACTGCATTCTGGCTTCAGAAACGTTGTCAGCACGTGCGGGCTCAATATCGGCGGGCAATTCTTCGAGTGCGCTGAGTGAAAGTCTCATGCGTCTCTGTTCAGGATTCACTTCAAGAATCTTCGCCGTAACTTCCTGACCTTCTTTCAACAAATCGCCGGGCTTTTCAACTCTTCTGTGGCTGATCTGCGAAATGTGAATCAACGCTTCAACTCCTGGCTCAACTTCGACGAACGCTCCGAAATCCGCAAGTCTCACAACCTTGACGTTAATATCCTGACCGGCTGAGTATTTTTTCTCGATTCCGTTCCATGGGTCGTTTAACTGCTTGCAGCCAAGACTGATTCTGCGTTTTTCCGTATCAATGTCCAAGACGATCGCTTCGACTTCCTGACCGCGTTTGAAAACATCACGAGGCTTCTTGATTCTTGCCCAGCTAATATCTCCGACGTGAACAAGCCCTTCGATGCCGGGTTCAATCTCGACAAATGCGCCAAACTCCGTCAAGTTCGACACGTTGCCTTTGATAATATCGCCCTTGTGCAAGCGTTCGGAAATTGTCTCCCAAGGATCGCCGGAAATTTGCTTGATGCTGAGTGATATGCGGTCATTTTCGCGGTCAATTCCAACGACTTTCACTTTCACTTTGTCGCCCTTCTTGAACATGTCGCGGATTTTCACGTTGCGTTTCCAAGTGATTTCCGTGACGTGAACAAGCCCGTCCATCGTGCCAATCGTGACGAAAATTCCGAAATCCGTGATGCTGCTGACTTCGCCTTCGACAATATCGCCCTCGTGTACTTCGTTATAGAATTTGGCTTTGCGTTCGTTATCTGCCTGTTCGAGTAAAGCTTTGCGTGAGAAAACTAATCTGTGCTTTCTCTTGTCCTTGTCGAGAACTTTCGCGTTAATGAGCTGTCCGACGAAATTTGCCGGATTTGCTCCACGACCCGCGAGCGTCAAATGCGAAATCGGCATGAACCCTTCCAATCCGCAACACTCGACCATCAAGCCGCCTTTAACTTTTTCGAGACCTTTCACAACTACGACGTCATTCTCAGTCAATTTTTCTTCGAGAGCATTCCAGCGTTTGTCAAATTCGATTTTCCATCTGCTGAGCATTAACTGAGCTTCTTCGCCGTCACGAACACTTACGACTTCGACATCAATTTTGTCGCCGGGTTTAGGTTTTCCCTCTGTCTCGATTAACGAACGATGTGACCATTCTTTGTGTGGAAGAACGCCCTCACACTTGAAGCCTACATCAACGAGTAAGCCGGCATCATTCTCACCGATTACAGTTCCAGTTCTGATTTCACCCTTACGAAGTCTCGCTGTGTTGCCGTACTGTTCGAGAACTTCCTGCATTGTTTCGGGTTCTTTCTCGTCAACAGATTCTGCTGCTGGTGCTGGTGTTTCTGCGACTGGTGTTTCAGGCTGATTGACCTGAGCTGTTTGTTCCTGATTAACTTCTTGAGCTTGATTCAGTTCCTGATTAAGTTCCTGATTAAGTTCCTGATCCATGGTTTGTTATAAATCCCCCTTGGCTGCCTCTAATTGCGCTATTTTGTGTATTACATTTATGATAAGCCAACTCGGAGTGCTTGCTCCGGCGGCAATACCAATCTTGTTTTTTCCCCGAAACCAGTGTGAATTGCTATCCAGTTCTTGAGCTTCTTCGATCCATAATACGCTAATATTCTCGTTCATGATAATATCGCGTAATTTTGACGTATTCGCACTCGCCCTGCCTCCGACCAAAACAACGCCATCGACAGAACCATCGCGAACCAGATTTTTCACAGCGTCCTGACGTTCAGAAGTTGCGCGGCAAATCGTATTGCAAACATGTAACTCCGAACATTTGTTTATCAACACGGCTGATACTTTCGATAATTTTTCCTCGCGTTGTGTTGTCTGAGAAATTAATGCGATTTTCGGGAAATGTGCTAATTCTTGAGCTTCGTTTTCATTTGCGATTACGCTGACCTGAGCATGATTTACGTGACCGATTATGCCTTTGATTTCCGGGTGATTCTTGTCGCCGAGTAAAACGATCTTGTAATTCAAACGCGAAAATTTCTCCGCAAAATCCTGAGCCTTCTTCACGAACGGACAAGTCATATCGATAACTTCAACTCCGCGAGACTGCAATTTCTCCAGAACTTCCAGCGATTCACCGTGTGCGCGTATGAGAACCAGTGCCCCGTCCGGAATTTCGCTTTCGTTATTCGCAACGTTCAGTCCCAAATCTTCGAGGCGTTTGACTTCCTGAGGATTATGAATCGGCAAGCCAATCGTCCAGATTTTGCGATTTTCGTGATTTCGAGCCAGTGATTCCTCGATTGCGTCTACTGCGCGTTTGACCCCGAAACAGAATCCGGCATGTTCTGCCATTACGATCTCGAATTTACTCATAGTCCTGTTCATCCTGTTCGCTATGTTCCAGAGATTCCTGCGCTTGAAAATTATTCATGTGACACAGCACAGTTTTTACGATTTCGCTTTCAACGTCGTAATTATTCGCTTCATATTCGGACAAATCAATCCAGTGTACAGGCTGAAATTTCTTGAACCAGGTCTGCTGTCTGCGGCAAAATGCTTTCGTTCGTGCGATTGAGTTTTCCAGAGCTTGTTCGAGCGTAAAAATTCCACGATGATACTTGATTAACTCGAAATAGCCCAGCCCCTTCAGCGGATTGAATTTCTCGTCAAAACCGTTATTCATGAGCCATTCGACTTCTTCGGGAAATCCCGTGTGAAATTCCTCGGTCAATCGCGTTTCTATGCGTGAAAACAATTCTTCGCGCGGACGATTGAGCCCGATATACAGCACGTCAAAACCGAAATCTTTCTTCGAGCCTTCCCTGAATACATTCGATGGAGCTTTGCCAGTCAATTCCCAAATTTCCAAAGCACGCGAAACTCTGCGGACATCATTTTTGTGCAATCTCTCCGCAATTTCAGGGTCTACTTCAGCAAGACGCATGTGCAACAATTCCGCACCCTGTGAATTTGCCAACGTCTCATATTTTTCGCGAACACCAGAATCAGACGGCAAATCTTCGTTCATTTTAGCGTGGAATAATGCCTGATAATAAAACGGAGTGCCGCCGACAAATAACGGGATTTTCTTTCGGGACAGGATTCTTTGTGCTGCGTGTGAAGCCATGCGCGAGAAATCTGAGACTGTGAAATTCTCATCCGGATCGGCGATGTCCAACAGGTGATGTATTACGCCAGCTCGTAACGAAGCAGCGATCTTGTCAGTTCCGATGTCCATGTAGCGATAGACCTGCCGAGAATCGACCGATATAATTTCTGCATTAAGCTCTCTTGCTACTGATAAACTCAAAGCCGTCTTTCCAACGGCAGTAGCTCCTATTAAAGCAACCACAGGCTGCCGGTTCATAAAAATATTTCTGCCCTCACGACGCAAATGATTTTGAAAATTAATATCTGGATTATAGCATATAGTTCGAGTTTTTGTAAAAAAATTTTTGTGCTATTATTTTGCAGATGAAAAAATAGTTTTAGAATTTAGAAAGGAAGTTGCGTTTTAACATGGACGCTGATTACAAGACTACGCTGAATTTGCCCGAGACAAAATTTCCAATGCGAGCAAATTTGTCGAAACGTGAACCGGAATTTCTGAAGTTCTGGCACGAGCATGATATTTATCACAAGTCGCTGCACGAACACGAACATTGCTGCAATAGATTTGTGTTACACGACGGACCGCCTTACGCAAACGGAGATATTCACATCGGCACGGCGTTTAACAAGATCCTGAAAGATATAATTCTCAAGTCCAAGACTCTGGCCGGAAATTATGTTCCGTATGTTCCTGGCTGGGATACTCACGGATTGCCGATTGAGTTGCGTTCGCTGAAAGATGGCGGTTTATCGAAACTTGGCAAGGGCGTTGACCCCGTTGAGCTGCGTAAACGTTGCAAGGAAACTGCGCTGCATTATCTGGATATTCAACGCGATGAATTTAAGCGGCTGGGAGTTCTGGGCGAATGGGATCATCCGTATATTACGCTCGATCCGCATTACGAATATCTCGAACTTAACGCGTTCGCCGACATGGTCGCAAAAGATTTGATTTACAGGGGCTTGAAGCCGGTGTATTGGTGCACGGATTGTCAGACTGCGCTTGCTGCCGGTGAAATCGAATATTGGGACGAACAATCGCCGTCAGTTTACGTTGCGTATCCAGTTCCAGAGATTGCGAAAAAATTCCCGGAATTTTCGAATCGTGACGTATATGTCGTAATCTGGACAACTACGCCTTGGACGCTGCCATCGAGTGCAGGTGTCGCGCTGAATCCGAATTATGATTACGCTTTCTACGAAAATTCCGAAGATCACAAGATTTATTTATTCGCGGCTGAAATGAAAAATTCAGTTTGTGAGAATACGAATCTTAATTTGGGCACGGCGTTATTGACCGTGAAAGGCTCGGAGCTTGAGAGATTGCGCGCAATTCATCCGTTCTATGACGATAAAGAAATTCTGTTCGTATTGGCAGATTACGTCGAACTCGGAACAGGCACAGGCTGCGTACATACGTCACCGGGTCACGGCGTTGAAGACTACGAGACGGGCGTTCGATACGGTCTTGAAGTCTACAGCTCAGTTGACAGCTCCGGACATTTTGAGAAAGAAATTCCTGTTGTAGGCTCAATGTCACTCGATGACGGCGGAAAAAAAGCGATTGAATTAATTCAGGCGAAAGGCAGATTGCTCGGCTTCGGAAAATTAATGCACAGTTACCCGCACTGCTGGCGTTGCAAGAAACCCGTAATTTTCAGAGCGACAGATCAATGGTTCATAAACGTAACGAAATTCAGGGACGAAGCTTTGAAAGTTATCGACAGTGAAGTGAAATGGATTCCTGAATGGGGGCGCGACAGAATCTTCAACATGGTAAGTTCGCGCTCGGATTGGTGCATAAGCCGTCAAAGAGTCTGGGGCATTCCGGTTCCGGCGATTCATTGCAAAGATTGCGGAAGTTTTTCACTCACACCTGAACGAATCAGGATCTTTGCTGAGAAAGTGAAATCTGCTCCGGACGGCACGAGCTTATGGTGGAGCGAATCTCTCGAAAAATTATTCGGGGATTTGGCGAAATGCGATCATTGCGGCTCACACAATATCGAGAAGGACAGCAATATTCTGGACGTATGGTTCGATTCGGGAGTTTCTCACGTTTCGGTTCTGAACGAGAAATTTAATTTGCCGCCAGCTCCGTGTGATATGTATCTCGAAGGCAGCGATCAACACAGAGGCTGGTTCCAATCTTCGTTATTAACTTCAGTCGCGATTAACGGTCACGCCCCGTACAAACAAGTTTTGACGCACGGATTCACGCTTGACGGCGAGGGACGCAAAATGTCGAAATCTCTGGGAAATTCCACAGCCCCTAAAGAAGTTATCGATGAATTTGGCGCGGATATTTTACGATTGTGGTCAGCTTCGAGTGATTACCGCAACGACGTTCGAATCTCGAAAACGATTCTGAAAACTCTATCCGAAACTTACAGGCGAATCCGAAATACCGCGAGATTCTTACTGGGAAATTTGCACGATTTTTCACCTGAGAAAGATTCGCTTAAATACGAGAATATGCTCTCAATGGACCGCTGGATTCTGGACAGGCTGCACAGATTAATCGACAAATCGCGCGAGGCATTTGAAGAGTACGAATTTCACGTGCCGGTTTCGTCGATACATTCGTTCTGCGTGAATGAGCTGAGTTCGTTCTATCTGGACATAAGCAAAGACAGATTATACGTTGAAGCGAAAGATTCTTTGACGCGGCGCAGTGCTCAGACGGCTATGTGGGAAATTCTGTCAGCTATGACGAGATTATTAGCTCCGGTTTTGAGTTTCACATCAGAAGAAATCTGGCAGGAAATGCGCAATATAAACAGCAATTTGCCTGAAAGCGTATTTCTGTCGGAATTTCCAGCTCAGGATAAATCAAAACTCGACGACGATCTGAACTCACTATGGAACGAAGCTTTAATCTTAAAAGGTGCGGTCAGCCGTGCGCTTGAGACAATGCGCGCCGAGAAAATTATCGGAACGTCACTCGAAGCTGCCGTCGAAATCCGCAAATCCAAAGAACTCGAACGCCTTGAGAAAACTTTCACGGACGAAGAACTTGCTGACATAGTAATCGTGTCGAGTTTCAAGTGGCAGGATCAAGACTCAGAATTTACGCTTGAGAAAAAGTTCCAGGATTCCGAGAGCAATATCGAATTAGCAGCAGGCTTCACCAAGGGCACGAAATGTCCACGCTGCTGGAAATACTCCGAACACGCTGACGAGAACGGGCTTTGTCACAGATGCTCGGGCGTAATCAACGGGAAATAATTTCGCATAAAAAACGCGGGCGGCAAATCACATGTCACTCGCGTTTCTCATATTTGCGTATTTGCGTTTACGTTCTGATTATGATTTTCTGACTTTACACTTTACAAATTCTCTTCGATCCAGTTCTTGAACTCATCGCGCGACAACGCACCAATCTGTCTCGAAACGATTTCACCCTTCTTGAACAAAATCACGTTCGGAATGCTCATAACTCGTAATTTTCTTGCAAGTTTGGGATTTTCTTCTGAATCTGCTTTGAAAAACTCAACGCGTCCGGAAAATTCTTCTGACAAATCCTCGATTATCGGCGAAATAGCTTTGCACGGTCCGCACCATGTCGCGAAAACATCGAGTAAAGCAACTTCAGCGTTATTTAACTCAGTCGTGTCGTTATTGACAATTTCCTTCACCATGGCGATCACCTAGAGCAAATCCGCTACAAATTTCTCAACGTCGTTCATATCCGCAGTGGGTTCGAATCTTTTCACAACGTTGCCGTCACGATCGACTACAAATTTCGTGAAGTTCCATTTAATATCCGGTTTCGACGCGTAATCCGGATCGGCTTTCCCAAGCATGTCCTCAAGAATCGGCGTGAGTTTATTTTCAGGATTGAAGCCCTCGAATTTTTTCTGGCTCTTGAGATACGTGTACAGCGGCAATTCTTTCGCGCCATTAACGTCGGATTTCTTATACTGCTCGAACTTCGTGTCATAATTCAGCGTGCAGAACGTGTGAATTTCCTCGTCAGAACCCGGAGCCTGTCCTCCGAATTGATTGCACGGAATGTCGATTACTTCGAGACCCTTATCATGATATTTCTCGTACATCGCTTCCAACGGAGCATACTGTGGCGTAAATCCGCAGCCCGTCGCAGTGTTCACGATTAACATGACTTTGCCTTTGAAATTCCCGAGAGAAACTTCTTTGCCATCTGAATCAAGAATCGCATACTCATAAATCTTACTCATCGCATTAACCCCTCCAGTGCAGAATAATAAAATTAACGTACTTAATGCTAACACAAATTTTCTCATTTTGAATAGATCTTTTTACGGGATTGCAATTTCTTTAGATATTTCTGTTTTTTCCAAGCGTTTTCGAGACTGCGCACAAGTTCATTCCAACGATTATTCCAGGCTAATTCGGCTTTGCACGGCGCATTTATGTCCCGTTCATCCACGGCGTTAATATCATTCGGCTGCCTATGAATCGTAAACTTCTCGCCATCAAACGAAACCGACGAACCATCGTTAAACGGAATGTACACTCGCATGTTATCTCACACCTGAATCTGAACCGGAATCTTCGAACTCATAACAAAAGCGTCCTCCCCGTTCGAGTAATATTTCTCACAAATAGATTCTTTCCTGAACGATAATTTCTCGTAAAGCGCAATCGCTCCGAAATTCGATTTTCTCACACGCAGCTTAATGCGCTTATAACGCAAATATTCCGCGCAATCACTCACCGCGAGAATTAATTGCGTGCCGATGCCCATTCTGAAATAATCACGATGAACTATCAGAGCCATAAGAATGCCGCAGCCTTTCACATCATGTTCGCTGCCCAAAACCGCGTATCCCAGCAAAGGAGCTTCCAACGTCGTCGCGAAAGCCCCTATATACGAAACTTCATCAATCGAGTTATTATTCAAGTCATCCTCGATTATTTCATCAGACCATGGATTCACAATCTGCGAATTTAATTCCAGAACTTGTGACAGATCTTTTGGCGTGAGAAATTTTATATCAGCTACGTACATGCAAAATATTTACATGCCCTTCACAATCGTCTGAGCTCTATCCTGCCCGACGCCAATCAATCCAACAGGTGTCTTCAAAACTTGCTCGATATATTTAATATACGCTTGAGCATTTGCTGGTAATTCCTCGAAGCTCTTGCACCAAGAAATATCCTCGTTCCAACCCGGCAATGTCTCATAAATCGGCGTGATCTCACTTAACATTCGCGTATCCGTACACCATGTGTCGAATCTCTCGCCGTTATGATTATAACCGACGCAGACTTTTATATTCCCCATGCCGGTTAAGACATCAAGCTTCGTTAATGCGATCACGTCCGCACCGTTCAGTTCCATCGCGTATTTCAGCGCAGGAATATCCAGCCAGCCGCAGCGTCTTGGTCTGCCCGTAACCGCTCCAAATTCTCCGCCGTTCTTGCGCAAAGTCTCGCCAACTTCCGTGAAATCTTCCGTCGGGAATGGACCTTCACCAACTCGTGTCGTGTAAGCTTTCACAACCGCAATCGTTCGCGTTAAATCTCTCGGAGCAAGTCCAGTTCCTGTGAACGCGCCTGCAGCTGAAGTCGAAGAACTTGTAACATACGGATACGTGCCGTGATCAATATCAAGCAACGCGGCCTGAGCACCTTCGAGTAAAATATGCTTGCCCTCGTCAACCGCCTGACGCAACAACGAGCGAATATCAGCAACATATGGCTTCAGAGCTTCTCCCCAATGTTTCGCCGGCTCGTAAATCTCATCAAACGGCAACGGGCTGTGATTATATAATTTCGTGATCAGCGAGTTCTTCTCCTCAAGAACATAACTCAATCGCTCACGGAGCAAATCCGCGTCAAGCAAATCCTCAATTCTCAATCCGGAACGCGAATACTTGTCAACATAACACGGACCAATTCCGCGACCAGTCGTGCCGATTTTGCGAGTTTTGCCACGTGCTTCTTCCTGCAATTTATCCAGCAGCTTGTGATACGGCATGACAACGTGTGCGTGCGGACTGATTGCTAATCTCGCGCGATCCTGTCCTCTCGAATACAGCTCCGAAGTTTCCTTCAAGAATTGCTCCGGATCAATCACAAGACCGTTCCCTAGAACGCACAATTTTCCCGGATACAGCATTCCTGACGGCAGCAGCTTGAAAACAACTTTCTGACCATCAACTACAACAGTGTGCCCGGCATTTGCTCCGCCCTGATAGCGCACAAAAACATCGACATCAGCACCGAGTACGTCAACAACTTTGCCTTTACCTTCGTCGCCCCATTGTGAGCCGACCAAAAGATCTACGTTCTTACTCAAAAAATCTACAACTCCTTAACAAATTATTTTCTCAAATTCTTCTTGACTTCCTGAATTGCTCGCTGCAACTGCACATCGTTCGAGATATTTCGATCCGGCTCTCCCTTGACTTCAATATCAGGCGAAAGTCCCACGTGATCAATCACAACTCCCGACGGCGTGTAATATCTCGCAATCGTAACATAAAGTCCAGAACCATCAGTCAACGGGAACAAAGTCTGCACCGAACCTTTGCCGAAACTTTTCTCCCCGATTAATTTCGAACGACCACGATCGCGCAATGCCCCCGCGACAATTTCCGACGCACTCGCACTGCCGCCGTTAATTAACACTGTCATAGGCATATCCGTCATGAATAGCGATTTATCGACATTATATTTCTCATTCGCACGCTCCGAACGTCCGCGAGTTTCGACAACCGGACCGTCCTTCAGGAACATGCTTACGATTTTCACCGACGCATCAAGCAAACCGCCGCCGTTATTTCGCAAATCAAGAATCAACGCCTTCGCACCTTTACGAATCATTTCACGCAACGCACTTCGCGCCTCTTGATCCGTATTATGCTTGAACTGTGTGAGCTTCAAATACGCAATATCATCCGAGAGCATCTCAAATCTGACACTCTTGAGCTTGATAATTTCACGCGTAATCTTGAACTCCAGCAATTCTTCCTCGCCTTCACGACGCACCCACACCGTAACTTGCGTGTTAGGCTCACCGCGCAATTTCTGCACAACACGATCCGAAGTCCAGCCCAAAACCACATCGTCATTCACTTTCACAATATGATCTTTCGCTTTCAAACCAGCTTTCTCAGCCGGAGAATCTTCCATTGGAGCTATGACAAGAATTTGCCCGTCACGCTCGCCGATATACATTCCCAAGCCGCCATAATGACCTTCGAGTTCAATTTCTTCATCTTTGAGCTGCGATGGCGAAACGAATCTCGTATACGGATCTTTCCATGCTTCGACCATTCCGCGCGCTGCACCGTGAAGCAATTCTTCCTCTGAAATTTCCTTCTGGTCAGCGTCAACCTGATAATTTTCGATAATATAACGAATCTGCCGCAACAACCATAATGATCTCACCGGCGAAATATTAAACGGCGAAATCCGATTGAAATCAGCCTCCGAAAAATCCGCAGCTAATGCGCACGCAACAAATCCGACACTCGCAATCAATATTAAAACAGCAATTTTTCTTAAATAACGCAATTTATTCAAACACCTGCCTCCGGAAAATTATAGCAAATACACAAATTATTTTCGCAAGAAATTCATGGGATTTTGCGCAGAACCGTTCTTCCTGACCTCGAAATGCAACGCGAAATCAGAATCCGTCCCGGAATTTCCAACGCGCCCAATCACAGTCCCAGTATTAACTACGCTGCCTTCTCGAACCGACGTTGAACTCAAATGCGCGTACACAGTCGACAAATCTCCGCCATGATCGATTATTACAACCTGACCAAATCCACGCAGCCAGCCTTGATATAAAACTTCACCTGATGCAGCAGCCTTCACCGGTGTTCCAGATGCGGCTTTAATATCAATTCCTGAGTTAAAAATCTTGGTCTTAAAAGTCGGATGAACTCTCGAACCGTACGGAACAGAAACGCTGCCGTTCACTGGCCATGATAATCTCGTCGGAGCTGTTCCGGAATATGACGCAGCCGGTGTAGCTTTCGTGTTAGTTTTAGTCTTTGTGTTCGATTTTGTATTCGTCTTCGTATTAGTCTTCGTGACGTTTGGGCCGTTCATTACGATTCTTGTCTGACTGGACGCTTGAGCCTGAGCAGCTTTCTTTTTCTTCATGAGCGAGTTTATCTTGTTGCCGACTTCCCTCTGAGCAGCGACCAGTTCCGCAGCAGCAATCTCAGCCTTTTTCTGAGCAGTCTGAACGTCTTTCAACAGCGCATCCGTCTGCTTGATATTATTATCATACTCAGCACGTTGCCTCTTCAACTCGTCCGTCTGTTTCTGAATTTGCTTTCGATCACGTTCGAGTTCTGACTTAATTGCCTGTAACTGACTCTGCTTATTAAGCAATTCCGTCAAAACCGCCTGATCCTGAGCTGCAAAACGATTCAGCAAGTACGCCGTATTCAAAGCATCATGCGCATCTTCTGAGAACAAGAGCAAACTCAGACTATTTTCAGGTGGCGAATATTTATACATGTCCGTCAATCTTCCGCTCAACATTTGCAACATGAGTTTAATATCGCGTTCTATATTCGCAAGATTCTGATTCAAAGTCGCCATCGACGTATAAAGCTTAGAATTTTCGCGCTCCAGCACATCAATTTTCTCCTGCGAATCGCTCGCACCACGTTTCAATTTGCCGAGTTTGCCCAGTAAAGTCTGCGATTGTTTGGACTTCTGTTTTATAATCGTGTTATATTGCTGAATCTTCTTGTCAATATCTTTTTTATTGCGCTGCTGTGTCTTAATCTGCGAGTCAATATTCGCTCCGAACGCAACTCCTGAACTCAGAATCACGATCATAATCACGACAACAAAAACTCTCGAAATTTTTCTCATCGAACTATCTAAACCTCCTTGCAAAAATCAATTATTTCTTATTTCAAATATTTCGCAGGATTCTCAGGCGTTCCGAAAACTCTGACTTCAAAATGCAAATGATTTGCCGTTGAACGTCCCGTGCTTCCGACATAGCCGACAATTTGACCCTGCATTATCCTTTGTCCTTGTCTAACTGCGACGCTTGAGCAATGAGCGTAAAAACTTTGCAAACCGTTTCCGTGATCAAGCAAAACGAAATTACCGTAACCTCTGAAACCCATTGTCGAATTATCTCCTGTACGGGCAACTACTCCGCTTGTTGCAGCTCTTATAGGAGTTCCTGCAGGCATAGGAATATCAATTCCCTCATGTTTACGTTTACCTCTCCAACCGAAATATGATGAAACTTTACCGTCAACAGGCCACATCATTCTTCCGCCAAAACTTCCGTAATGAGCAATTATAAATGAATTATCCTTTCGAGGTCTTGCGGTCAAATTATAATGAGGCAAATAATTCGGCATTGTTCCGAAAGTGTGATCTAAATCAGCCATTGATGGTCTCTTAGGTACAGCGTTATCAGGCAATCTCACCACTTCAACTTTATCGCCCGAAATTACAAGACGCATTGGCCCGTGAGATGAATCTCCGTTAGGTGAAAGAATAATTATCGGATCCATTAAACCGGGTACATCAGCTTTAGTTGTTTTCGATTTTGCCGTTAAAATTTTGTCGGGCTTTGCTGAACTTGCAATAACATTCGCAGGATTTGAAACCTTTTTAGGCTGCTGAATAATTTTTTGAGGTTGAGGTTCAACAACTTTTTTAGGTTCAACCTGAGCAACTTGAACTTTAGGCTCTGTTTTTTGTTCGGGAACTTTTGTTTTTGTCATTGAGTCTAATAACGCCTGTAAATCTTCGGTCTTAATTTCAGGTTCAACTTTTGTTTCAGTTTTAGGTGCTGAAGCTACTGGAGCAGGCTCGGTTTTCTTTGCAGGTTCTTCAATTTTTGCGGCACGTTTTGCAGCAGCGGCGCTTGTAACAGGGACTAAGGCTGTTGCATTCCAAGCACCTT
>CALEPX010000055.1 GCA_937911045.1 uncultured Fretibacterium sp.
CATGATGAAGCGCCGTTTAATGAGCTTGAAGCACTAATTTCGCAAATATGTATGGCCTTTGAGCTAGTCTATCCTGAGAGCAGGAGAATTGCACTTGAACAGGGATATTTGAAGAAATTGCTGAACATGTTGCCTGAAGAAAATTCTGATAGCAGTAAAGTTATGACGGAAATCAATAAATCGTTGGATATGCTTTGAGTTTGAGATATCTGTTCCAAGCCTTCGATTTTCTTCTTTTCAACTTCAGATCAACTTCAGATCAACTTCAGAATGATTCTTCGCGAACTTAAACTCCAACTTTAGCCGGAGCTTTGTGTCGAGTCCAGAGCGATTCACCAGAACGTTCCTGTCAAGGCGCATTATGACACAAGGCGTGGGGCGTATTCAAATCCGGCTGGTTGCAATAGCTGCTTTGTGAAAGCGACTGTCACAAGACGATATTCATTTTGAAGCGTACGTCAAAGAAATCACTGATATTCGCCGGTGAATCAGGTACGGAGCCTCAATCAAGGTCTTGACAGGAAGGAGCTGATGATTGTCGCGGAAAGCTTGAAAACTCAGTTCTTGGACGTTAAGACTGAACCCGAAACGAGAATTAATGCGGAATAATAACAATGTACTTGACAAGAGTGGACAATTCATATAATAATATCAAAAAATAGGTCGATTTTGGGAGTGAACATAAATGAAAGCTAAGGCTGTGAAAAACGGAGAGGATTTATCATTCTTCTCAAAAATGAGTACGAAAATAGCATTCTTAATCAGTGCTATGGTTTTTGTCATTGTTATCGTCGAAGTTTTTGTCGCCTCAAAACACGCTTCAAATACTATGGAGGCTACTTATCTGAATTACGCTCAAAATTTAGCCGAAGAAGCCGTTATCGGTGTGGACTTTGCAACTGAGTCAAGTGAAGAAGCATATGGCGGTTATGCGCAGAACTTAGCACAGGAAGCTGCTGTCTCAATCAATTTCTCAAGACGTTTCGGCGAATACGTTTACAAGCTTTATGCCCAGAATCTTGCTGAGGAAGCTGCCAAAAGTGTTAATCTCGCTGCAACATCAGGATCTATTTCGCAAAACAAACTCGATGAAATCCTGAGGGATATTACGATAAAAAACGTGAACGGTTCATATGCCTACATGGTCTCACCTACTGGAAAAATGCTCTGGCACCCGACTCCAGAAAAAATCGGTCAACCCGTCGAAAATGCTGCCGTCAAACAAATCGTCTCTGATATTCGTTCGGGCTACGAAATCGAAAATGGCTCAGTCCTCTATGAATACAAGAATGCTATGAAACTTGCAGGATACGCGTTCACTTCCGACGGAAATATTCTTATCGTAACGGCTGATTACAACGAGTTCATGAAGATTGACTATGATACTCTTCTCGGAAATATTCACATCAATGGTGTTGAAGGTTCATATGCCTACATGGTTTCGCCCAACGGCACAATGCTCTGGCACACAAATCCGGGCAAAATCGGTCAACCTGTCGAAAATGCTGCCGTCAAACAAATCGTCGCTGATATTCAATCCGGGAAAAAACTCGATGACGGCTATGTGATATATGAGTACGGCGGTTCTGTAAAACTCGCGGGATATTCGTTCACTGATACCGGCGATATAGTCCTTGTTACAGCTGATTATGATAAGCTAATTGTCGTTGATTACCGGAAACTCATAGGCGAACTAGAAATCTCTGGTGTAAAAGGTTCTTACGCTTACATGGTATCTCCTGAAGGGACTATGCTTTACCACAAGGACAGTTCAAAAATCGGAACCCCAGTCGAAAATGCAGCCGTGAAAAGTCTCGTTGCAGAGCTTAAAGCAGGGAAAAAAGTTCATGCCGGTTCATGTTCATACGAATACAAAGGTTCGTACAAAGTTGCGGGATATGCTTTCACGAAATCAGGAAACATCGTTATAGTTACAGCTGACCGGGACATGATGATGTCCGCCGTTAATGAAATGAAGAACTCTCTAGTGCTTTTCGTGTATTTCCTGACTGTGTGGATGATGAAGGCTCTTAGACAGATTGTTCCTGTCATAAATAAGACGGCGGCGTTTGATTTCTCCGAAGATGCGGAATCTGTCAAGCTGGAGAAACGTTCTGATGAGATCGGGATTATTGCAAGAGCTTTGTCTGGAATGAGGGATAATCTTCGCGGCATTGTCGAAGCAATTTCTGAGGCGTGTGAGAGTATAGATGCAACTGTTAATGAAATAAAGACTATGATTGACAACGTTGAACACATCTGTGAGAACAACTCGTCAACTGCTGATGAACTAGCTGCCGAAATGAAGGAAACTGCCGGAACTACTACATCGATTACGCAAAATACCGAGAATATTAAGAAAGATGCTCACAGTATTGACAATCTTGCAGTCGAAGGCACGAAACTATCCGGAGAAGTTCTTTCGAGAGCGAATAAGCTGGCTTCAGTAACAGAAGAGGCTAGCATGAGAACTATAGGACTTTACGATGACGTTAAACAGAAATCTGACGAAGCTATAGCATCTTCAAAGGCTGTGAGCAAAATTGATGAGCTGATAGGATCTATTATGTCAATCTCGTCACAGACCGCTATGCTTTCCCTTAATGCTTCGATCGAGGCAGCAAGAGCAGGTGATAAGGGACGCGGTTTCTCTGTTGTTGCGTCTGAGATTCGCAATCTTGCAGGAGAAACTTCAGAAGTTGTAAGGGATATTAGCAGCATAATCGCGGAAGTAAACGCTGCTGTTGAAAAAATGTCCACCTGCCTTGACCAGATAATATCATTCCTTGAGACAAACGTTCTCTCAGATTATCAAGAGTTCAGCAACGTGAGCAAACAATATAAAGACGATGCTGATGTTTTCGGCAATAGCATGAACGCTGTGAAGAAAAGCATACGGCGACACTGGCATCGGTACATTTCAGGGCGTCAACGGTGAAATGATCGTTCTTGACGGAACTGTTTACCGGGCAATCTGGAATGGAAGTGCGGAAGTTGCCCCCGATGATGAGACTGTTCCGTTCTCAAACGTGACGTTCTTTGACGCGGACATTAAGTCAGAACACGTGAACACTGCCTCGTCGATTGAGCTGAAGGGTATTCTGAACTCGATTGTGAGAAAGCACTGAAGAAATCAGTTTTACACTGCGAAGTTTACGGGATTGATGACGTCGATTCTTGTCCGGAGCGAACTGGAACAGCATGAACCGTATAAGCACCTCAATGACGCACTGAAGACGGATCAGCGGGAGTTCACATATTCGGACATCAAAGGGACGATTGTTGCTCTGTACTGCCCGGATTACATGGACGGCTTGAACTCGGCTGGCTGGCACCTGCACTTCATCTCTGAGGACAGACAGAAAGGCGGTCATGTGCTGGAACTTTCACTTCAGGACGGAACTCTGGAACTGGACATCATCAGCGAGTTCGCAATGGTTGTGCCGAACCGTGATAGTTTCAACAGCAAAAGTCTGGAGACGGACTTGAAAGAAGCAATCGAACAGGTCGAAGGAAAATAGCATTAACGAAAGGAAGTATTAATTATGCACAGATTAAGATTATTCACGGCAATTCTGTTGACAGGATTCTGTCTTCAGTTTTGCGTAGGAACTCTCGAAGCCGCGCAGACAATCAACGGCAAATCTCTCGGAAGCGTTGATGATGTCGTCAAGGAAGTCAGCAGGGGAGATTGCTCACTCCCAAAGAAGGGACTAATCACACTCAGAGGGTTGAGCAACAACGACAACACCTATCTTGACGTATTCGCCTCAGTGTTCGGATCAGACGCTACGGCATCAACAAAACGGAAGATTTGGTCAAATCCCAATCCGGACACTTCCATTACCAAGTATGAAGAGAAGCCTGAGTATGAAGATAATCCTAACAGCGTTTTCAGACCTGATCCTTGGCAGAGGAGGCAGACCGTTCGTGTGCCTGTGTATGAAGGTGAGCCTAAGTTTTACCGCCCTGCAGTGTCGCGCAAACTCTACAACGGCAAAAGAGCTTTAATGTTCCACAACATAGCCCATAACGGCAGCCTCAAGTATTTCTTCAAAACTCTTTCCAACACCAGAGGCGAAAATACGGTCGGCGCAACTCCTGACAATCTCGCAAGTACGGTAAGCATTTCGGATTTCGGCGAATATACATCACCGGCGTTTTCAAATGCTGAAAATTTAATCAGCGAGGTGTACGGAACAGGAGTTATGTCCGTCAAGGGCTATGACCGTGAAATTTTTGTCGCAGCTTCGGGGGTGACTAAGGTTGATATAAAATCGGAATACGACACGGGTCCTTTTCATGCGTTTCATAGATACGTGAATACCAAAGCTGACCAGGAATTGCGCCTTGAATTTTTCGCCCTCAGTGCTGACCAGCAAGGCAATATGACGCAAGAGGCTTTGACGGCACTGACACAGACAACTTCTTTCAGGGGGAAGCCGTATATTGTGTCACTGGCGGTCGGGGATTTTGACGGCGATAAATACGACAACGAAGTAGCCCTGATGATTAACACAAAGCAAGACATATACATTTTCGTTTACAGATTGAGTTACTCTGACGGAAAATTAACGCTGAGGTCTCTGGATGATGCAAGCGGTATTCACGTTCACTACTCCACAATCCAGTGGGGCGATGATCTTGAAAGCCAGCCCGCGACAGATATGGCTGTTGGAGATTTTGACGGGGACGGCACAAGCGAAATCGCCGTACTGTACAAGTGGATTGACAGGGCGACCGATCTCGCGAACAAAAAAGGCTGGGAGGATGGACCTATGACCGGCGCAATATGGTGTAAGGTCTATAAGTGGAATGCTGAAAAACGTGCTTTTGACACAAAAAGTGCTAATAAAGACTACAGCGGGAAGAAACTTAAAGACGGCGCGTTCGATGACCTTCCAGAAGCGTGGATTACAGGTGTTGCGGGACTTAGGGCAACAGCGGCAGATCTCGACGGCGATGGCAAGGACGAGATAGTTACCCTTCTGCTCGGATATGTTCACCATAAGAAATGGGACGCAAAGATTAAGGCTTATAGCTTGAGATGGGACGATTTTTACGCTTACCCTCATCTTGCGGTATGGACATTCAACAGGGGTTCGATAACGCCCATTCATGATGACTCTCACGTTAAAGGCGGCGGTCAGAGCGGCGAAAACAACTATAATTACGGTACTCTGTATAACCTTGTTCAGGACAAAAACACAAAACTTCTCGGCGATAAACCTTTCTTAGAGTGGCGGTACGTCTATTACGACAAACTGTACAAAAGCAACAACAAGGATGAGGGAACAAGCCCCGACAACGTAAGATATATGTATGCTCCCCGTATGTTCTCGATAGCGGCAGGGGCTTTCACCGGCACACTCGGAACGTTCAGGACTGTTGATGATATTGCTGTATCGTGGAGGGACAATAACGGCAATGATTGCGTAACGGTCTTCAAATCGACAGTGGACGGGAATAAACAGTTTGCGGGTTTCGCGGACGGTAAACTAGCTATGCGGGACGCGATAGGCTCTGAAACGTGGCGCGGACTTGTGGCGGTTGATCTTGCCGGAGAGGGCGTTGAACTCGACAAACCCACGCACCTTCGAAAGCACTCAAACAGGAGCTATGTCGCGGCACTCAGCGCAATTCCTTATCACGTTGACACGGTCAGCCCGGACGGAACAGCCCTGACAGAAAATCCTGTGAACTTCACGTACAGCGACGCTCTGAACGGAGGCAATATGACAGTTTCATACGGAAGCTCAACTACTGATTCAACGACTAACACCGTCAAACATGATTTGAGCCAGTCTGTTGAGACAATGTTTGCTGCTGACCCAACTGGAACAGACACGAAAGTCCAGGAAACATTCGGAACAGTCAAAGGTCTCGTAGGATTCGCGTCTGCAATCGGCGAAATAGCGCACGGCATAAGCGTTGAGAATATGAGTACGGAGGAAAAACGAAGAGCAGTCTGGCAGCCTGAAAGCCCTACAGCAGGACTTACTGATATGATGGAATTTCTGACGGACAAGGTTGACTCGATTGACCAGCGCACTAACTCTGAATCATCAACGACAACGATTGACAAGACCATCACGGCAACGACACACGATACTATTCTGTTCACCAGCGCGGCGAGACATATATGGCGTTATCCTGTGCTGACAAGACCGATCCCGATGTGGCTTGCTTCCGGACCTAGAATTGACTCGAATCCGATAGATAATCCCAGTGAAATGCAGGGCGAGCAAGAGCTTTTCCTGACGTTTACGATGAGTGAAAACTCTGCGCTTCGTACGTTGGACTCGATACATGACGATCTGTATCAGCCGCTTCATGAGGAGGGCAATTTCTTCTCATATCCGTCTCAGATTGGGGATGTCGAAGGCTATAACGACGCTGGCATTCTTGCGGACGAAAACACGTGGGGTTTCAGCAACACTCTGGACAACACGGGAATAAGTTTCACGAAGGCAACATCGAACATGCAGCACACCGAAAAGAACGTTACTCCGAGTGGGTTCACTTCGACTGTATCATTCTTTGACAGGCTGTTTAACGGGGACAAAGCCACAGGTATAAAGATGCCTGAAAGTGATAACCCTAAAACATTCTCGAAGGAATACAGCAAATCCGAACGCATAAGCTACAGTTTACAGGGCAGCTCGATACTTACGGCAATGCAGGCGGCGGATCATACGGTCAAAATGCAGCCATTCGTGGCCAAAGAGGGAGCAATGACTCTTGGCACCGCAGTAGAACTCTCAAGCACAAATTCTGCCCAGCTATGGGAAAATACCAGCGTATACCGGAAAATGCCCGACCCTGCTTTGTTGCTTCCACAGAAGTTTGTGAAGAGCGGCGGTGATTTCAAGGCTAACACATACGACAAGTCAGCGATGAAAATCAGGGGGATAAGATTCTACATGCCTGACTTTGCTTTCTTCACGGATAACCGGCTTGTGAACGGACAGAATTATGAAATCCGTGTGCCTCTGTATAACGCGAGCTTTGTGGACACGGGGAGCTTTAACGTCCGTCTTTCTTGGACAACGGAAAATTCTCCGACATCTGCGAAGAACGTCATCGGCACAGTACCTGTAACTCTGGGCGGTTGGAGAAACGATAAGACCAACAACAGGGGTACAGCTATCTTCAACTGGCAACCGAACCTCACGAAGGGTCAACAATACTACTTCTATGTCGAGATAGACCCTGAAAACGCAATCACCGAAGTTCACGAAGGACGTTACAAAACCGATAACACGACTATCAACGATTACGGCGGGAATAACACGGGATTTTATCCGTTCGCGGTCTATAATCAGGGTGATACTGACCAGTCTGGCGGAAGTGTTCTGTCGAGAGGTGCCGGAATGTTTAGGGCGGCGGATGACAAAGTGCAGCTTGTTCCGTTGTACTTCACGGACGGCGACGATAACAGGATCACGGACATGTCAGCTTACATTAAAGCGCACAGTGATGACTCGTTCGTAACAATAACGGCTAACTTCGGCTATTCCGGGTCTGAAATTCCGTATGTTTTCTTCATGGGGTGTGTGCTAACTCAGTCAGGTCGACAGAAACTTCCGGGAGCGAGCCTTAATACTGTGACTGACCTCAGCGATCTTGAGACTGATGATATAGATGACGTGTTTATGCTGAGTGATATTGCTCTGTTCAACGGAAATAATAAAGTTACGTTCACAGTATCGCCGTCTGAGTTAATAGCTTCGGAAAATGAGATAACGGCAGCAGCAAGTTCAGCCACGTTCGGAGTGCTGACTATTACCGACGATGAGATAATCTCTGTGGAAGAATTTTTCGAAGGTGTAGATCCTGATTTTGAGCTTGAGCCAATCTCAGATGACATAGTTTCGAGCGCGACGGGAAGAACTTACACTCTCAGCGCAGACGAGAATGTTTTCTGGATTATTTCGGGCGTGAAGATCAACAGGCTTGTTTCAGTGTCGGATGAGGGGGACGATGGCAGTAACTATCTCGACATCACCCTTGAGACCCTCAAGACCGCCAGCGAGGACGAAACCGCGCCTGAGAACTACGGCAAAGAGGCGGTTATAACGGTAAGCTCAATAGCAGGTTACACGCCCAAAGGAGATTATGAGATAACCGT
>CALEPX010000056.1 GCA_937911045.1 uncultured Fretibacterium sp.
AGGAGCGTTTTTTCATCGTCTTTCAGTGGCTCGATCCCCCCAATTAGTGCAATCAAGCGATTGAAAATTGAACTTCCGATTACATCGTCTTGACTGAGTGAGAGTGAGCGTTCACGTGCCGTTCGTTTCCTCGAATGGTGGACAACGACAACAGCAATGCTGAAATTTCTTGCGAGGTCAGCGAGTTTCTTCATCAACGGTTTCATCTCGTTAGCTTTGTTCTCGTCCCTGTCGTGAAATGAACTGAAAGTGTCGAAGAACACAATGTCCGGCTTGTAAATCTCGACGAGTTGTTTGATGTTTGTCCAGCCGTCAGAACTGTCGATTGAGACCGTCATGTTGTTTGTCTCGAATTTGTACTGGTCAATCACGATTACTTGCTTGGGGTTCACTTTCCAGCGAGTTGAAGCACCTCGTCTGATCATGAGTTCATATCCAGCCTCGCCGGCGAAAATCAGAGATTTACGTGATGGTTCATCGTCTGTAACACCGTCAAAAATAGTTCCTCCAAGGCTCAAGTCAGAGACGAATTTCTGCATGAACATGGTCTTGCCCGTTCCCGACGGAGCAACAATCGCTGAAACGAATTTTTTCGGGAACATGCCTCCAACAAAATCTTGCTTCCCTAACTGAACTGTCGGGTCTAACACTGAGGCTAGATTTGCAAGTTTTTGCTTATTCTCGAAAATTTCTCGTTCTTTGTCAGTCAAGCATAACCAAGTGATTTTTTCTTGGAGTAACTTCCGAGTTTGTTCATCGCCGTACTTGAGAGCGAAATCGTCCCAGTCAGTGCCGTCATCGGGAGACTTGAACGGAGGAGAAACAAAACCCTGAAGCTTGAGTTCCTTGCATGTTCTTTGTGCGTGATATATCCCAGGATTGTTCACGGTCTTCGCGTCGTCGTCAGCAATGATAACGATCTTCGCGTCCTTGAACACTTTCTTTATGGAGTCCGCGACTGGCTTCAGAGCGTAACAATTCATTGCAGCAACACACGGATACCCAGTCAACTCGTACACTTTAGCCATTGTTGCAAACCCCTCACCGATCAAGATTATCTGGCACATGTCACCGATGCCGACTGACCAGAATGCGCCGGTCAAAGGAGCGTTCGGGAAGAAATTTTTCAGAGCATTTTTCTTTTGGGGTATCCACTGTATACTTTTGAAATTGCCGTAGACGTCTCTCAAGGGTACTACGAGCGCATTTTGGTCGTCGAGACGTAGGTCGAATCCTTTTACGTGCTTTCTCTTCAAATAGGGGTGTTCTGACACGTTTTTTCGTGACTTTTCCCAAAGTATTCTTGCGCGCTCTGAAGCTTCGATTCGGATTCTCTCAAGTTCTTTCTCGCGCTTTTTGCGGAGTAGCTCAGCCTCACGTTTTACTTCTTTGGAGTTCAAGTAAGCACGCTGATCGTCTGGAAGGTTGTCCGTATTGAAACGCCATTCAGATTTCACCCCTTTACGCCAGTCCTGAACGAAACCTGCTGGAAGGTTGTCAGGGTATATGCAGTAAGCTCCTGATTTTTCAGTCGGTCTGTCTTCCTGAGTTCTGTACCTGTGAAGAGTTCCGTCAATGATTATGTTCTCGTTGACGGGAGTGATCCCTAGGTCGTTCATGAACTCAAGAACTTGTTGCTGAATTTCGGTCGTGCTGATTTGTAAGTGATTCATTTTTTCTCACCTCCATTCCGCTCATATTTGCTTGTTTTTCTTACTCCAAAATCGCTCAAAAAAGATATTTTTTTGTATTTCATTCTAAAACTCCTTGTCAAGATTTTCAGAACGTTGTTTTCTTTATTCAGTGGTTGTGATACAATCTTAGCCACTAAATAACAAACAGCCGTTGCTGTGTCCCCGTTTTGTCCGGAATCTTCCGGAAAAAAAATGCCGGATAAACGGGTTTTGCTTATTAAAAAAACAATCCCATTATACCCGACAAGTTAAATTTTTAACAGTGCATTGCTTTAGAATGGCATGTCGATTTCTTGGCTGATTTCACGGTTATTATTAAATTGCTGCGTTTGGGTTTGGTTGAAACTTTCCCCGTTCCATTGCGGAGCGTAATTGTTTTGTCGCTGCTGTGGTTGCTGCTGTTGTTGCTGGTTGTTGTTTCTGTCTGACTTGAACATGCTTACTGTTAGGCTGTCCGAGTTCTCGTTGCGAGGAAATGCAGCGTAGTTGTAGTATGGGTCGAGTAAGATAAACGGTTCGTTTTGTTCGTTTACCATGAAAGAGCCGATGTTTTTGTATGAGTTTTTGTTGTTGCCGTTTTTGTCCGTGTAGGAACGGACTTTCACACATAAGTCATAAGCTTTACGCATAGTTAAATTATTCCTTTCTTTCTTTTTTAAGAATTTATTACTTACTTCCTAAGAACTTGTCGATGAAGTAGATTTGACCTTTCCCAGTTACTTTTGTGGTGCGAGTTAAGCGGATTGAACCGTCAGGATTATTAATGGTGCGTTCCTTGATCTCAAATAAGCCTAAGTTCATACCGCGCTGCGTGGGCATGTTATAGCTCTCCCCAGTTTTCATCAGAAAGCCTTCTTCACGTAAGAACTTGAACAGTCTTTTAGACCCAATATCGACGCCGTTTTGAGCGAGTAGTTTTGCCAAGTCTCCGATAAGGATGCTTTGTTCACTTGTCTTCACAGCTTCAGCGAACAGGACTTTCGGTTTATCCTCCTCGATTTTTGTTTTGAGGACTTTGTTTTTCTCCTGCTCGTCCTTGAGACGTTGAGCGAGAGAGATGATAAAGTCTGGGTCGGTGAGTGTCTTCTCGATTGTCTCCGGTGTCATGTACGCGCCGTGTTTGCGGATTGACGGAATAACTTCACCAGCAATCCACATCTGGTATGGCAGAGCCTTTGGTTTGTCGGAGCGTCCTAAGAAGAAATATAAGCCCTGTTCAGTTAGACACAGCATTTCTTGTTCACCGCCAGGGGTGTGAATCCGATTCACACCCTTCCAAACATCAGGAACAGACTGAAAAAGTCTTGAACTATTACTAGCCTCTGAATATCCTAATGCTTGTGCGACATCCTTAGCGACAAAGTAAACCTCGCCGTCCTGCTCGATAACTCGAACTAGATTGTTGCCCTCAAAGTTAAAAACCTGTAATTCGTTTGTCATAATAAAATCCTCCTGTAGTGTTTTTATTTTTGTTTTTGTGTTTCTTCTGTTTCTTCTTTTTCGTTGGTTTCGATCATGAATATGATCGGCATTTGTTCGCTCATGAATATGTCAGACAAGTACTGCAATCCTTTTGGAGTGACCATAGTAATTGCATTTATGCCGTTTTCTAGTTGCAACCCTAGAATTCCTTTTTCTATTGCTCTTTGAGATGGCTTGTTCCAGTTTTTCCCTTTGCTTTTGCAAGTTAAGCCTTTTTCACGACAAAACTTGTAAAGGCGGTTTTGTCCGATCTCAATGCCTTTTTGAGCTAAAAACCCTGCTGTGTCTTTGATCGATAAGCTCCCTTGTAATGCGAGTACTATTTTCCCCAAAGTTACAAAGCTACGTTCATTCTCAATTTTTTCTTGGAGTTGACGTGCTTTTTCTTTTTCCTCACAGTACAGTTTGACAAGTTCATCGAATGCTTCAGGGTCGGTCTTTAATGTTTCTTCTGTCTTTTCAGTTAAGTACATGCCGTGCTTTCTGATTGACGGTAGGACTTCATGCGTAACCCAGTCCTTAAACTTTTCAGCTGCTGGTAGTTTCGATGAAAAGATTAGTGAGTAAATTCCGGCTTCGTTTACGTAAATTTGCGTATCGCCGTATCCGCCATTTACCCGAGCATCGTTTTGGTGCTCGGGTAAATTACTTAGTGCCATCTTGTCA
>CALEPX010000057.1 GCA_937911045.1 uncultured Fretibacterium sp.
ACTCGCAAGCCCAGAATCCCAGAATCAGCAGCATAAGCACAAATATTTTCTTCACTTCACAAAATCTCCCTTCTTAATCGCTCTCACTCAGCTTGATAACTCCGAGCCATTCATAACCCCAAGACGCTGCGTAATTCGAGAGTGCGAACGTGTCATCATCTGTCCAAGTCATGCGCGTTTTCGTAGCTTCACGTTTGAGATCATATGCTGCGTTTCTCAGCGTGTTAATAGCTTTGGAATTTTTCAGCGGCAATAACTGCGTCCACAAATTCCCCGTCCAAGCGTAAATTATCTCGGGATTGTCACCTTTCCATGCGACAGGAACAGAGGGCTTCTCAAGAACTCCGATTCGATCAACACTCGCACCCCATAAGCCTACAGCCGTGAATCTCGACGAGAAATTCCCCGATGAACTCGAAGGCGGCGTGTAAATTCGTGGCGTAATATTCATGTTTGCGATTCGTGTGTTTGAGCTTGAACTGGAACTGGAACTGGAACTTGAACTTGCTGCGTTTGTGTTCAGAATCGGAGCTACGTTCGAAATTCGCTTGTTATAAGGCTTGAGCCTAACGACCGACGGAATCACTGCGCCGACAACGTAACCGGTTTTCAAGAGACCTTTCTTTTCGTTCGAGCCGTAATACCAAACTCCGTCACGATCTTTGTAGACCAGATAGCCATCATACGTAACGCGCCAATCGTTGGGTAAATTTTCGGGCTTGTAAACGTAGAATTGCATTGATTGATACACTGGCTGAGTAACGAGTATGGGCTGAGCTGCAAACGCAAATTTCCCGGATAACACGCAAATCACAGCTGCAAAAAATATCTTCGCGAACTTTCTCATAATTTCACCCCCAAATTAATTCGAGCTTCCCTGACCGACTGGCGGCAACGGAGCATTCTGTCGAGGAATCGTCCCGGGATCTGCTTGAAACTGCTTATACGGCGGAAGGCTTTCCTGAATGTCGTATTCATGGCGAATTTCGGGTTGACGCTGTTGTGGTCGTGGTTGTGGTTGCGGTTCTGGTTCTGTTTGACGTTGCGGCGGATTCTCACGAACTTGAGGCTGCGGCGTTGGTGTAGGAGCTGGCGTTTGCGGTCTTGTCGGAGTAACGTCGCGTGAGACATTGCGATTCCCCTGAGAATTTCGCGGCTGAGCTGGAGTTGGAGTTGGAGCCGGAGCTTGTGCAACTTGTCGATTCTGTCTTGGCTGCGTTTTTTGCTGCTGAGTAGATTCTTTCCGGACAACTTTGCGCGGCGTTGGAGCGGATTTTTTCTGAGCAGGCTGAGTTTTCTGTCGCGTAACTTTCGGAGCGGGCTGAACTTTCTCGCCGGGTTTCGGAGGTGTGTAGACTGGTTTATCCGCACGAATAATCGTATCCGGATTCGAATTGCTTTCTGCTTCAGGCTCAGGATTCAGAATTTCTCTCGGAGCTGTGACTTGCAAACGTTCGGGATTCGCGATGATATTCGCATTCGGCGGAACGTAAACCGCGGATTGATTCTCACGAGCCTGAGCTGCTGTAGGCGGAACGTAAATTCCTGCGCGCCAATCGTCGCCATCTAACGGAGATGACCCGGGTTCAGGTGGCGTATAAACCGGAACGTGCGGCAATTCTGGATCAGTTTCGGGTCTCGATGGAAGTTGCGCGGACTCCGGAGAATTTTGCGGAATTTGGACTATGCCGTGATTTTCTGTTGAGATTGGGTAAACTCGTGCGGGGCGTTTAGGATCCCAGACTGGAATTTTGCCGTTAGGATCTTCCGGATACACGACAACTCGCGACAACGGATCGAAATTCGGGTCAATCGTGACTGCCTTCGAGTAAAAGTGTTGCGCTTGAGAATATCCGCCGGTTTTCTCGTAATACACGCCATACCAGTACCAAGCGTTCGGATTGTTTTTCTCCTCCTGAACCGCCTTAATCAGCCAAGGTTTCGCAGCCTCGTAACGTTCTTGTTTCATCAGTTCGATTCCGCGTTCGAGTGACGAAATTTTCGCAGGTTTGGGTTTCGGAGCTGGTTTTGGTTTCGGTTTTGGCTTAGGCTTCGGTTTGGGTTTAGGTTTCGGTTTTGGCTTTGGTTTCTGAGACTCAGAAGCTGGTTTCTCCGGAACTGGAATCAAAATCGCGCTGTCATCGTCGGGAAGTTCCGCAGCAAACGATACGCAACAACTCGCACAAATCGCTAACACGCCGAGTAAAAATATTTTTTTCATGATACACCTTCTTGTTAAAATTTATCTTCGCACCATTGATGAACGTTTCACGACCAGATCTTTGAGAGTGATTGGCTCTTTCTTGTCGTCGCGAATTACCTGAACGATCGCATTCTGTTCGTAGACTTTTATGACTTTGACTTTGCCGATAACTTTTGGTAACACGACTACGGGATTTTCCGGCACAACTGTTACATACGTGTCGCTGCGAATCACGTCGAGAATTTCCCCTACACGCACGCTTTCGAGAGAACCCTGAGCCTGTGACCCGAGCGAGATTATGTACTTGCGTTTTTTGCGTTTCGAGTCAGCAGTAGGCGACAAAATTCTTCCGACTGTTGAGAACGTTGGCGAAAAACCTTCTATATCGTCCGGATTATTGCTGCGAATTACGTTGCCAGTCTGGCTCATTGCTTCACGGTATGCGACATCAACGGCGTTCTTGATTGCCTGCCAGTGTGACGTGTTCTTGAACTGATCCCAGGTTAGGCGGCTCATCTTCTGACCTTTGTAATTCTGCTGAGTTAATCCGAACAAATCCAAGCCATTTTCGAACGGAATCGGGAAAGATTTTATCGCAGCGTCGAACATGAACAGATCCGTATCTGAATCAAGCGTGAATCTGCCGCTTTTACCCTGAGTAGATTGTGTCGCAACCTGCCGCACGCGTGTTGAGTCGAAAACTTTCAAACGTAATTCCGCTCGCCCAGTTTCGACGTTACCGACAATGTGACGTTCCTTCATGATTGCGCGATATAATTCGAGCTGAACAGCCATGTCATCACCGCGTCTTGAACCAGACAGCCAGCGATTCATTCCGGCTTCGTCCAGAACCCGAACGTCAACTAACGGCGAACGCTTGAATAACACTTCGAAGTACTCCGAAATTTTTTTCTCAAGAACGTTATACGGGTAGAATTTGCTTTCCCAGATTTCCAGACCGGTTGAATTTTGCGTTGGGAATATCACGACTGAAAATCTTCTGGGAGAATCTGCTGCTTCGATAGTTCCGGCGAAAATTGCGATTGCGAATAATGCTAGTAATAACTTTCTCATGATTATTATATTATTTGGACAGACCTGCAAAATTTTTCACGTAAGGCATTACGTTATCGTACCATTCTTTGAATTGACGTGTCCAGAGCAATCTCGTGATCGTGTAGTAATCGTCATCCGGTCCGCCCATTGTGTCGAGTTGCAGAGCTTGCTTGTAAATCTCAGTCGGAATTTTCAGCAGCAAATGCCCGGAATGTTTCGCTGTTGGTAATTGAGGAATGCAGCCAAGTCCGATCATGTTTTCGGATTCGTTCTCGTAAAACGTGACTTTGTACGGCACATCGCCGAGTGAGCCTGTGTGAAAATCAACGCGTCGTGAACGCGCATAACCAGCGTCTTGTAATTCTTTGTCGCTGTCGAGTACGCAATTCAGTTCGATTTTGTCGGCCTCGTAGAAATGTCTCATGTAAGCTACGAGTTTGTGACCGATTTTCACAAGATTCGCGTCATGAAGCGAGAACGCTTTATTTTTCTTGGGAAGTGCTGAGGCTTTTTGAAGCATTTGATTGCCGAATTGCTGGAATTGCTGCGGTTGATTTTTGCTGCTGCCGTCGTCCCAGAGGCTTTCCGAAAATTTTGAGCCATCCTCGTTGCAGTACGAGAATACTAACATCATTGCTGCTGCCGTAACTCTGATCGGATTATGCCAGCGTTCGGGATTAATTTTTTTCAAGCTGTCGATTACGCCGGATTTTTGCAACGTGTCGATGCTGCGTGAATTGTTGCCGATGATTTTGAGTTTGTCGTCTTGAATAACGCTTTTTTCGGATTCGCTCACAGGAAAGAACGGTCTGAACACACCGAAACGTTTATCTTCACCCGTGCAATCTGAGATCCAAAGTGACGAACGTTTGTCCTCGGTCATGAGCGTCATGTCTTTTGAACTCGTTATGATTTCCGGATTGAAAACCGCTTTTTCGAGATCAAGCACCAGCCTGAAAAATTTCGGTCTGAAGTTCGTTCTCAAAACATATTCCATCAAGATTTTCTGAATAGCCGTCTCGAAATCCTGAACTGTATATGAAATCGTTTGACCGCGAGTTTTGCCGTTAATCGACAATTTGCGATCGCGTTTTTCGACCCAGCTCAGGTGGATGAGCTTCTTGGAATTTTTGTTCTTGTTGAAGATAACGAGTCTGGGAGTTTTGCCCTTTGTCCAGATTTGCAGCGCGAGATTTTCGTCTATGTCAAAGCTGCTGATAATTTGTCCTTTATCGTCCATGTAATCATTGCTCCTTAACGAAATTTTTTCTAAAATTATACTGCTATTAATATTAAAGGAGTTGTTTTGAGAGTGCAAAATTTATCGACAAATATTTTCCGGGAGTACGATATTCGTGGAAATGCTGAGAACGAGCTGAATAATCCAGTCGTAGAGTTAATCGCGCAAGCTTACGGAACTTGGCTGAAAAATCACGGCGTAAAATCGGAAATTGCAATCGGTGGTGACGCGAGATTATCGACCGAACGAATCCGCAACGCATTTATGAACGGGCTTGTGAAAACTGGTTTTGACGTGATAAATCTTGGATTGATAACTACGCCTATGTTGTACTGGAGCATGATAGATTTGAATCTCGACGCAGGCGTAATGATAACTGGCTCGCATAATCCAGCAGAAATGAACGGTCTGAAATTGGGATTTAATCGCGGCGTTCTATGGGGCGAACAGATTCAGGAAGTCTTGAGAATCGCGCAGTCCGGAAATTTCTCAAAATCTGAGCAAGTCGGGAAAATTTCTCAGCGTGATATTAATCAGAAATATCTGGATATGCTCGCGGGCAAATTCACGCCGTTCAAACGCAAATTCAAGATTATAACGGATTCCGGCAACGGTGCGGCAGGTTCGAACGCAAGAAAATTTTTCGAGAGGCTTGGCTGTAAGTGTGTTGGATTATTCGAGACGCCAGACGGACATTTTCCAAATCATCACCCGGATCCACAGAAGCGCGAGAACTTGCAATTATTAATCGATAGAGTTTTGCATGAAAAAGCTGACGTGGGATTCGCATTTGACGGTGACGCAGATCGAATCGGAGTTGTTGATAATCAAGGCAACGTAATTTTCGGGGACAGGCTCATGGCGTTATACTGGCGTGAAATTCTGCAAAATCACCCGGGCGCAACCGCGATAATCGAGCCAAAATGCAGCATGTGTGTAGCCGAAACCGTCGAGAAATTCGGGGGCAAATATATTTACTGGAAATCCGGACACTCGTTAATCAAAGCGAAAATGCGCGAATTAAAAGTTCCGTTCGCTGGGGAATATTCCGGACACATGTTCTTCGCTGATGAATTTTTCGGTCACGATGACGCGTTCTATGCTGCTGCCAGATTATTGCGAATCATGGACGCATATCCAGAGAAATCGCTGTTCGAAATAATTTCTGAGATTCCGTTATATCCGTCAACAGAAGAAATCCGCGTTCCGTGTGATGACTCGAAGAAATTCGCCGTAATCGAACGAATCAAGAATGCAGCCCTGAAAGATCACGAATGCAGCGTAATTGATGGCGTGAGAATTATTTATCCGGACGGTTGGGGATTAATTCGCGCTTCAAATACGCAGCCGGTTATAACGCTCCGGTGCGAAGGACGTGACAAAGAATCGCTCGAAAGAATCATGAGTGATATTAGACAACGAGTTTTAGCCGAGAAACTGCCTGACTTCAAATGGACATTCTAAACGCACGACCGCAATATAAAATCATAATCAACGCAGGCTGCAAACTGCCACTGAAAATTTACGAACACACGCAGCTCGAAATCGGATTCGGCAATGGCTTATTCACGGTTCAATACGCGAAAATGAATCCGGATATTATGCTTTACGGTCTGGAAATTTCCGGAGCATGTGTATTGCGATGTGCCAGACGCGCCGCTGATCTGGAAAATTTGCGGATATTATGCACGGACGCGAGATTCATGTTGCGAGAATTATTCCCGGACGAATCGCTTGAGAAAATCATTATGAATTTCCCTTGCCCATGGAGCAGCAATTCAAGCGCGCATAGACGGGTTACAGCGAAAGATTTTGCGGACAGTTTAGCGACGGTTCTGAAAATCGGCGGAATTTTCGAGTTTTTGAGCGACGATGAGAAATATTCACGTGAAGTCTGGGCGAAATTATCAGGTCACGAAGCTCTGAGCGGGGAAATTTTCGAGCTGAATCCGAATAGACCCGTCAAGACTAAATACGAACGCAAATGGCTTGATGAGGGCAAGAATATTCACAGGCTGATTTTCAGGAAAGTAAGCAAATTCACGAGTTTCAGACGCATAAATTTTACGGAGGATTTTGAGAACATGCACGTCAAGATTAGCAGCAAAATTTCGGAACAGGATATTACGGACATGAACGGAATTTCGGGTCAGAAAAACGGCGCATTCTGGAAATTCGGCAGATATTTCTCGGGGAATAATAACGAATTTTTGCTGGAGGGTTTCACGAGTGACGAAGAATTTGAGCAGAGATTTTATTTCAAGATTTCGCATCGTGACGACGGAACTTTGATCAAGATTGACAGATTCGCGAACGCATTTTTGACACCGGCGGTGCGTTCAGCGATTGAAGATTTGTCGCAGCGATTGAATCATGAAGGGAATTATTAAGGACACCAGACCAACTTCGAGCCGTGTTATGTCAGCATTGTTCAGCGTAATTGGCGGAATTAATCCGGATTCGAAATTTCTGGATTTATTCGCAGGAACTGGGCGTGTTGGTTTTGAGGCATTGAGGCGCGGTGCAGCAAGTGTAGTATTTGTTGAGAGTGTTCGGGATAGAGCAGAAGCGATTCGGGAAAATTTGCGCGATGATTCTTGTCTGGTTTTGTCACTGGAGATTCGTCGTGCATTATCTTGGCTGTCGAAACGTGAAATGCGCTTCGATTACGTGTTCGCAGATCCGCCGTATAATTCTGGCTGGTGTGAAATTTTCGCGAGCCTGAAGAATCTTGATAAAATTCTGAGTGACGATTGCGTAATAATACTCGAACATTCCGTACGGGAGAAATTTGCGCTTGATAATAAAAATAATAATAATCCGTACAATCTGGAAATTCTGCAGGAAAAAATCTACGGAGAAACCTGCCTGACTTTCTTGAGAAAACAAATTGCGAATCAGGAGTGAAATTTGATAGATGACAATAGCAGTTTATCCGGGATCGTTTGACCCTATTACGAACGGTCATGTATATATCGCGCGTCGTGCAGCTGCAATATTCGACAAAGTGATCGTTAGCGTGCTGTTGAACGGGCAAAAAAATTCCTCAGCTTTTACAGTCGAGGAACGTTGTGAAATGGCGCGTGAAGCTCTGAGCGAAATCAAGAATATCGAGATCGACAGTTTCAACGGATTGTTAGTCGATTATGTTCGGCAGGTAAATTCGCGTGTAATAATTCGTGGTTTGCGTGCTATGTCGGATTTTGAATACGAGTTTCAGATGGCATTGATGAATCGTCAGTTAGCTCCGGAAATCGAGACGTTTTTCATCGTGACTGACCCGAAATACTCGTACGTTTCGAGCAGCAGCATTCGTGAAATTTTCAGTTTCGGAGGAAGCGTTCAGAATGTTGTGCCGCCGTACGTTTTCAAGAAATTACTTGAGCATTATAAAGATCAGGGAAAAGCTAGATAAAGAAATACCTGATTACGAATATTAATCCAACGAGAGCAGCTCCCAAAATTCCGAAGAATAATATGTCTTCAAGAGCAGCCAGCCCGATTGATTGACTGACGGGAACGGGCTGTTCTTTGATTCTGAGCATAAGGTCTTTGTTGAGCGTCAACAATCCGCGGATTTCGTTGCTGATTCGCACGTATATATAAGTCTTGCCGTCGCGTTTTTCGATTTCTTCGACAGGGAATAGCGGCTGTTGATTGTTTTCCTCCAGAAATTTCCGAACCAAAGCACTTGTGCCTTCGCCTTCGATGCCGACTTCGATAATATCTCCCGGAGTAATTTCAGATGATGCTTTGCCTTTGACGGGATCGACATGTGGTGAGCATTTGATAATCGTGCCTTCGAATTGTGAGCCGTTCAGGAATGCGCGTTCTTTTTCTTTTTCTTCACGTTCTTTTTCTTTGGCAGCGGCTTCAGCTTCTTCGAGTTGTTGCGGCGTTGGGTGCAGTGGTTTGAGGACTTTTGCGCGTTCGAGTTCGTGACGTGAGACAGGTTCAGCGTCGGTTGCGGCACTGAATACGCATTGTGAAATTTGTTCGAAGCCCCGACGGATCTGACTTTCGATTTGACGCAATCTCGGGCGCGTGTAATTCTCGAATAATTTGCGTTTGTCATCGAGCGATAATAACTCGCGTAACTGCATCTGCAATCTGTCGCCCCAAGTTTTATCAAGAGGCCCCATCTGAGGAAAGCGTTTCACGAAATTGCGCCATTCTTTCGAAGGTTCGTTGAGTATTTTACCGGTATAAGGCTTTGCGAGCCAGAAAACCTGGAAAATAGTCTTGCCCGTAGATCCCTCGAAAATTGTGCAGAAAGCTCCGCCCATATCGCCGCGGCTTGGCACGAACGTGAATTTCAGAGCCAAATACGCAGGTCGTTGAGCAGGCTGTTCGGAATTTTCCTGAACTGTTGCAGGCGGATTTTCGGAGACGGCAGTTTCGGCTGCGATGTCTCGAACGTCTGTTATAGCAAGTGGATCAGGCATGATTTATCTCGCGGAAAAAGTTTTCGCGCTCCAGGATTTGCCGCGTTTAATTTCACCTGAGAGTAATTGCAGGTAACGGCTCATACACTCAGGGCAGCGTTTATTATTCTCGTTATCGTCGATTTCAAATTCGTGTTCACATTCCAGACACTTAAATTTAGCCATCGTAAAAATCCTCCCTAAAAAATTCTGGGTATATTATAAACTCACACGCAATCAAATCAAACGATAATCTAGCTTAATATGTTTTGGGTGGGAAAATTCTGTAGGAATTTCGAAGTTTTTTGCAGCAATATAATGCTTTGTCACAGAGTCTGAGAATTGCTGATAGATTGATAGATTGATAGATTTTTTGGTTGGAATTGAGCGCGTAAATACATAACGGTTAGCCCTGATTCTTAATTGTAAGAGTTTGTAAGATTTGTAAGATTTGCGCCCTAAAAAAGTGCATAAAAAAAATGGCTCCACGACCAGGACTCGAACCTGGAACCTAGTGATTAACAGTCACCCGCTCTGCCGATTGAGCTAT
>CALEPX010000058.1 GCA_937911045.1 uncultured Fretibacterium sp.
GGTTCGAAATCAGGTTCTGGTTTGGGTTCCGGTTCTGGTTCTGGTTCTGGTTCTGGTTCGGGTTCTGGTTCTGGTTCGGGTTCTGATTCTGGCTCAGGTTCTGGTTCGGATTCTTCTGGGTCTTGCCAATCGTCATCTTTAGTGGGTTCGGGGTCTGTGTCGGGTTTTGGTTCTGGTTCTGGATTTTCCCAACCGCCATCGAGTTCTTCAGCTTCAGGTTCGGGTTTAGATTCTGGTTCAGGCTCGATTGCAGTCTCTGGTTCTGATTCAGGTTCAGATTCGATTGCAATTTCTGGCTCGGATTCTGGCTCAGTTTCGATTGCAGTCTCTGGTTCAGATTCGATTACAATTTCTGGCTCGGTTTCGGGTTCAGATTCGATTGCAATTTCGATTTCGGGTTCTTCCGGAGCAGGTTCTTCAGGTTCGAGTTCAGGTTCTTCAATCTCAGTAATCTCAGTTACGGGTTCTTGCTCTGGCTCTTCGTTCAGCGGCTCAGCAAGTCCGTCAAGATCAAGATCAAGATCAGTTTCCACGTCAGCATCATCAAGCGTCAATTCACCAGAATCAAAATCAATATTAGGCTCAATAGTCGTTTCAACGTCAGGAGTTTCGTCAGCAGGCTGCGTTTCAAGTTCATCAGTGTCTGGCATTTCAATCGGGACATCAATTTCCTGCTCTGGCTCTGGTTCTGGCACGAAAATTTCGTCTGGTTCTTGAAACGATTCCGGATCTAGCTCTGGCTCCTCCGGCGTTATTGACGTGAAAACTTTTTCCTCGGGGGCATTCAGCTCTTCGACGAGTTCATCTGCAACTTGCTCCACGACTTCTTCAGGTTCTGCGACTTCAGCGAGTTCATCAGGTTCATCGACAACTTCTTCTTCAATGGATTCGGCTTCTTCGAGAATTGCGACTTTATCGGGTTCATCAGGTTCATTGACAACTTCTTCTTCAACGGCTTCGGCTTCTTCGAGAACTGCGATTTTATCGGGTTCATCAGGTTCATCGACAACTTCTTCTTCAACGGATTCGGCTTCTTCGAGAACTGCGATTTTATCGGGTTCATCAGGTTCATCGACAACT
>CALEPX010000059.1 GCA_937911045.1 uncultured Fretibacterium sp.
TTTGGAAAAACTGCGAGCGTAAAATTTATAATACGCTTCAATTGGTCAATCTGGTTTTCATACGTCTCATGTTAAAGAGATACTGAACAGGCTCTTAGAAAAGCAGATGGCAGCTTATCTATATTAAATATCTATATACCGCCTGAAGATAGTTTAGGACGTGTGAAATGGCAAGGACGGCGAGAGCCATTACAAAAGGTGCTTGATATTGTGTATGATAAGCTAAAAACCGAATATGCTGACAAGCGCGGGCTATGGGATTTAGACATAGCGAAGAAATGGGGACAAATGCCAGCAACAGAAAAGCAAAAAGAGCTAGTAGCGAAGTTTGCTCCGATATTCGCACACAAGGATTTAACGAAATTAGAAGCTTCACAGATATTATCACGAAAATTCGCGCCTGAGCCTGTCACAAGCAAGCAGGACTATTTTTTGCGAATACGTGGATATGATACGAGTGAATTAACAAGGCAGGAGGCTGCGAGATTGATTGCAAAAATTAAACAGGCAAGCTAGTCCAGGAGCATTCAAAATATGGGAAATTCTGCATAATTGGGCAACACAGAATTGTACAGAATTTCAAGAAAACGAGTTGACAGTTACACAGCTCGAAACTGAGTTGGTACGGCATGGAGAACAAATGAACACAACTATATTACATGAGTTAGTAGAGTTAGGCTACATAAAGATGATTTTTGAAGGACGTTTTGTATATTACATAGTACTATGACAAATGCGACGTGGATTTGAATTTGAGAATGAACTTAACCGAGTTTCCAAGTACCTAAATTCACTCGGTATCCACATGCACAAAAACCATGCACGCCGAACAGAGAGTGGCTTATACCTCGAAGGTGAACCGTTCGATTACGAAGTAATTTCACACGGTGTGATTCATTGTTTTGACGCAAAGGAATGTTCGAGTGACCGCTGGAACTTGAGAAATGCGAAATTGAATCAGCTAAATAATTTGCTTGTGTGTCAAAAGAACGGAGCACAGGCTTATTTTTTAGTTTACTTCAAGAAAGAGAATGTAATAATTCGCTTTAACGCAGACTACATAAAACAAGCCTTGATTGAAGGCAAAAAAAGTTTAAGATCGGAGGACGGGATCAAATGGGACTGGGAAGAATTAGTTACATTAAAGAAAAATGGAGCGTAATAGATTACGCTCATGATGTTTTGAAGCTGCCGATTAATAAAAATGGAGATCGGTGTATGTCACCGACACCTGGAGAACACAAGACTAATAACGCATTCGTCGCTTATGATAGTTGGTGGTATGACTTTTCAGCCGGTTGTGGTGGTGATGTAATTGATCTTTGCGCGGTAATGAAGCATAACGGCAATATCGGCGAGGCAATACGAGATTTAGCAGGTGATTATGGTATTGATCCAGAATGGGTCAATAAAACGCAAGAGCGTAATGACATGATCGCTTATTTCCACAAGGCACTAACAGAAACACAGCTGCGATATTTACGTGACCGAAGAATTTACAAGGAAACGATTGATCGGTTAAGGATTGGCTTTAATGAGCAGGAAAATCGGCTAATAATTCCTTACTACAAAAACGGTTATGTTGCTTATTACATTGGGCGTGATATGAGTGGCAGGGCTGGCGCATCAAAGTACAAAAAAGCGTTCTTGGACGGATACACCGAAAATATTGCTTGGGGATTACATTCACTTGAGCCAAAACGCCGAGAAGAAGTAAAAAAACAACTCACGCCGGAAAAATATGCACTGACAGATGAGTTGATAATTATCGCCGAAGGCGCGTTTGATGCGTTATCGTTTGAGCAGGAAGGCTTCAAAGTTCTTTCGCCTATTAGTGGATATTTCAGCAAAGAAGCTAAAAAACAAGTTTTGAATATTTGTCAAGCACATAAGAAAGTATTCGTATGTTTTGACAACGATAAAGCTGGAAGCCGTTTTACTGTAGACTTTTGCCAGCAGCTTTTTAAGTATCGTGTGAATTTTTTGTGCGGTACTTTGCCTGATGGTGTAAAGGACGTATCAGAATATTACGCTGACCATAACGGCGATTTGTTCGAGCTGGTAAGACAAGCTGTGTCCGGTATAGGAATGCTAGCAGCTTACATAACCGATAAGACAGAGTTTGAAAGATTTATTTATGATGCAGCACGTTTTGTGAAAAAGTCCGAGTTAATAGAACTTTGTGATCATGCATCACAATTTAGTTCAGACTGGCTAAAGGCAGTTCGAGAACAAGCGTTTAAGATGCCTCCTGAAGCGGTTATTCTTGAAGAATTTTTAGCGAAATATAAGGTAAAATTCGTTGAAAATTTAGGTTTTTACGAGTACAAACATGGCGTATGGACGCAGCGAGCTGATAATTACATTTCTCGTTATCTCTCCGAATTGCTTGGACAATGGAAGAAAGGCACGACGTTATCAAGTCTCAAGATGCTATTAAAAGCTGAAACTACATCAACGGAGCTATTTAACCGCAAGCCGATATTCAATTTCAAAAACGGGACTCTCGAAATCGAGACGGGCAAATTCAGAGAACATTCTGAGTTTGATATGAGTTCCACTCAAGTGCCATACGAGTACAATACGCAAGCTGAATGCCCGCAATGGAATAAATTTATCTATGAAATAATGGATGGGCGCGAAAGCTCGATGAGATTGTTGCAAGAAATGGCAGGATATGTTCTTGTGCCTGACTGTAGATTTCAGAAGTGTTTTTTCTTGAAGGGTGATGGTGCGAATGGCAAGAGCGTATTTTTGAAAGGATTAGCAACAGTTTTTGGTGAGGAGAATGTATCAACGGTTGAGATGTCAAATTTAACGAACGCATTCCAATGTATTAGCTTGGCAACTTCGCTCGTCAACATCAGCACAGAGACAAAAACGAATGTAGCTGGAGCTGAAACGATATTCAAGTCGATCGTAACAGGAGACATGATAAGTGCTTGTTACAAAAATAAGGATTTCATAACATTCAAGCCACGTTGTGTAATGATCTCCGCTTGCAACGAATTTGTCGCTTCAAGGGACATCACGGAAGGGTTTAACCGCAGGCTCTGCTTTATTGACTTCCCATGCAAATTCGAAGGCAAGAACGCTGATACGAAATTGCTAGAAAAATTGATCACAGAATTGCCAGGTATTTTCAACTGGGTGTACGAAGGTTATAAACGGCTCATTGAGCAAGGTTATTTTACGTCAACGCTAGAGCAGGAAGAATTACTCAAGGATTACATGGAGTTATCCAATCCAATAATATCGTTCTGTGAGGAAACGTTTAGCAATGGAATAAAATACGAGCTTTCGCGCAAGGAGCTTTATAAATTGTATAAGTCATGGGCAGCAGAAGCCGGTCATGAACCTCAAAGTCAGACGAAATTCACGAAGAATTTTAAGAAAACAGCAACACAAATATTTAGCAACTATGCAGAGCGTAAGACGCAAGGAGAATGGCAGTATGAGTTTTCTAATCCTTATCCGACGGAGGAGGAGTTGTTTGGAAAAGAATGAAATTTCGTGATGCGTTGAAACAATATCGGATAAACTACATTTTTTTTGATGGACGACTCAATCTTATCGGAGGCAATGCAGACGCACGAGAATATTTTCAGAAATTGCTTGAAAAGAAACAAAACGAAGCTGAAGCAATTATTGATTTAATGCAAGTCGATCAAGATATTGCAGATTACGTGCTGGAACGAGCAGCAATTATGGGCGGATCTCCTACCAAATTGGTATTAGATCCGCAAGTCAATTTTTGATGTATTTTTGAACGCATAAGTATTGATGAATACTGGGTAAAGTTAGCGGAGGTGGCATAAAACCAGTTATAGACCGAAACGGATCTCCTACTAAATTGGTATTAGATCCGCAAGCCAATTTTTGATATATTTTTGAACGCATGAATATTGATGAACACTAAGTAAATTTAGCGGATCTGGCACAAAAACAGTCGTAGACAAAAACGGATCTCCTACCAAATTGGTATTAGATCCGCAAATTTTTTTTGTAAAAAGTGTGTTTTGTTTAGTAATGATATAGTTTTATGTTATTTTTTGTAATTTTTTGGGGAAGTTTCCTTATACCCAAACTTCCCTAAAAAAACAACGCATAAAACCAGTCTATAACTAAAAGGGGAAGTAGGGAAGTTTAACTCCCATTGAAATTTTAATAAACAAAAAAGAAGAAGAGAGAATAGAAAATATTAGAAGCTAATATTTTTGAAGTTCCCTACTTCCCTAAAATGCGTAGATACTTGCAAATACTAAGAAAAAATGAGGGAAGTTTGATATTTTGTGATCTGCCCTACGGAGCGAATGGAAATATGAGTGAAAAAAATAATTTTAGACACGCGGAGAAATGTTTGTATGAGTATAAGCGGAATTTAGCTTGTATTGATATTTTGAAAGAAGATTTGCGAGTTCTGAAAGCAACAACGGACGTGAATGCACAAAATTATGATAAACCGTTCACAAAAAATAATTCGCCGTCCGATCCAGTTGCGCAGCATTTGATTAAACTTGAACAAATTGAAGTGCGAATAAAATTACTAGAACGCTGGACAAAGCCAATCGAACGGCTTATCGCTGATCTTAGTTCAGATGTCTTGGACGGGTCGAAGAAGAAGGGGTTGTTACAAGTTTTGAAGTTGTTTTATTTTGGTAATAACGTGCCTGATCCAGTTATGGAAGAGCTGAATATTAGTCGTCGTGCATTTTTTCGGAAACGTCGTGAGTTAGTTTTGATGGCAATAGATTATCTTGGATTTTAAGTTGGCACAAAAATGGCACGATTTTGGCACTATTCTGGCACAAAAAACTAAAAAAACGTGTTAAGATAATAGCGTGAAAAAAATGAGATAACGTTCTTGCCCCAGCAGGGACGTTATTTTTTATGTTTTATAAAAAGGTGAGAAAGTATCTAAAAAAATTGAAGCAGACTATTCAGAAGATGGGGAACGTTGAGCTGATTGTTTTGATGAACGAACTGGAAATATTGTTGGTGGACATCAGAGACTAATAGTTGAATCATGCAAATAGGGAAAAAGAAATTAAGTGAATTAATACCTGCTGTATATAATCCTCGAAAGATAGCTAAAAGGGAGCTAGAAAAACTAAAAAATTCGATAAAAGAATTTGGTTATGTTGAGCCTGTGATTTGGAATAAGCGCACTGGGGTTGTAGTCGGAGGACATCAGCGTTTGAAAGTCCTGAAAGAGCAAGGTTTTGAGGAAATTGAGTGTGTGATCGTGGATTTGCCTGAAGAAAAAGAGAAAGCATTGAATGTTGCTCTTAATAAGATTTCAGGCGAGTGGCAGCCAGATAAATTGACAGAATTATTCAAGGACTTAGAGCTGAACAACGTCGATTTATCATTTACAGGCTTTGATGATTATGAGATTAATAATTTATTCAAGGACGAAGAGTTTGGTTATTACGGCGATGAGCGAAATAAGACGTTTGATTTATATAGACTTGATGTATATGATGAGACACGGATTGCTGGACATTATAATTTCCCGACGTTAGAGCCATGCCATTACATACCAGATGATTTAATAGCGTTTAATTATGTGCGGTCTTGCAAAGAAAGTGATTATGCAAAAGGTGTTCACTTTTTCATAGATGATTATCAGTTCGAGCGTATCTGGAATAGACCTAGAGAAAATGTAGAGCTATTGAAGAAATTTGCTTGTGTAATAACGCCTGATTTCTCGACGTATGAAAATATGCCTAAAGCAATGAAGATATGGAATATGTATCGAATGCGAGTAATGGGGCAAATGTGGCAAGATGAAGGAATACAAGTTATACCACATATACGTTTAATAGACTTTGATGGCAAGGATTTTGAGGAGTCCTTTGCCGGATTGCCTAAAGGTGGAGTAATAGCTGATTCAACAGTAGGCATATCGAAAAGGAATTACAAGGAGAACATGGCTATATTCAAGAAAGAGATGGACTATGCGATAGAGAAGTTATCACCGGACTGTGTAATTATATACGGAAGTAAACCAGATTATGACTTTGGGAATACGAAAGTAAAATTTATAGCAGTAAGGAGTTGGTCATAGATGGCGAAAGGTCAAGCATATACGGCAGCATATAAAGCGAGGAGACGAATTGAGAATGCTGAAGCTAAACTAGCAACGGCTCTAAGACGTGGAAATGAAGATGAGATAAGAAAAGCCGAAAGACAACTTCAAGAGGTTGAAGCAAGAGGATACAAAAGTATTAGAGATTGGGAGAGACAAGTAGATTGGGATAGAAGAAGTTTCAGAGCTTTACCTCTTAAGGATGAATACGATGGTAGTTTAAATTACCGCGTATACTCGAATCTTATGAATACTGATGATAAGTTTAATTTTTGGCATGGATATGTTGATACTAAACAACAAAGAATATATGCAAATGGTTTTGATTTAGGTGTATATAAAGACAGGGTAACAGAAATAGATATTCCAGAGTGGAATAAACGGCACTCTTTAAGCATAGATGAAGGGAATATTAATCTTTTTAAGAACGCAAGTGACAAACAAATTAGTGAATTACGGGGTCATATACGGAACTCTTTTATAGATAAAAAAACAGCAACTATTCATATTGACCCTAATGTAACTAATACAAGTTATTATAATTTTATTAAGTCACGGTTTGAGTATAGGTTAGCAGAAGCGAGAGATGTTATACTAAATAAACAAAAACCATATCAATATAGAAAAAACAGATAGTAGTGATAATGAATGAAAAAAGGTAGACCAAGACATGAAGTAACAGATAAAACGCGTGCTGAAGTGCGAACATTATCAGGTTTTGGCGCGAGAAATGAAGATATAGCACAATACATAGGAATAACAAAGGCGACGTTGGAAAAATATTATGCCGAAGAATTAAAGAACGGTAAGGTAAAAGCGAATGCTGCTATTGCCGAAACGCTTTTCAAAAAAGCGCGAGATGGGAACATAACGGCGTGTATATTCTGGCTCAAAACTCGTGCAGGCTGGCGAGAGACACAAAAAGTTGAAGTCACAGGTGATATGAAAAACAATGTAAAAATGGAAACTACGCTTGCAGACTTGATAACAGAAGCTTATGAAAAGGAGAGGTCATAGATGGCGAAAGGTCAAGCATATACGGCAGCATATAAAGCGAGAAGACAAGCGGAGAATGCTGAAGCTAAGTCAGTAACGGCAGAACGTGGCGCTTCAAGTAGATTTAATAAAATATCAAAAAATATCAAAAAAAGTTCAACAGAGAAAAAAACTATTGTTAAAGTTACTGAACAACAAAATATAATAGATTTTATTAAAAAGACGACAAATGTGGATATTACTCCTTATCGGGTACAAAAATATGAATTTGGAAAAGGTGTTTTATTAATAGATTGGAAGAATATACCTAGAACTGAACGACAGCAAATAGCGAATTTATCGAATTCAGGATATAGTATTTTTAATGCCTCTGACTATGGAACTTGGGGGAAAAATTTGTTTTTAAGTAGTAGTAGATATGGGAAGCGTTTTGGGAGTCCGATAACCTCAATATAAATAGGAATGCGTGTAAATAATGCAAAGAGTTATTTTATAGATAAGTTAAAAGACCCTGAATATTTCACAGAACGCATACTAAAAAAGCATTTATGGTCAGTACAAGCTGAAATTCTGAAGTCAGTTCGGGATAATGCACGAACAGCAGTGCGGTCTTGTCATGGGATCGGAAAAACGTTTACAGCTGCGATGTGTATTCTTTGGTTTTTGTACTCGCATGAAAAAGCTATTGTCCTGAGCACAGCTCCGACATGGAGACAGGTTGAAAAATTAATCTGGAAAGAAATTCGCACAGCATATCGAGAAGCGATTATTCCATTAGGAGGCTCATTAGCGCCTAAATCGCCTGAACTACATTTGATTTATAACGAATGGTACGCTGCTGGAATTAGCACTAATGAGCCGGAAAGGTTTCAAGGATTTCACGAGGAACACATTCTAGTTATCGTTGACGAGGCTTCAGGTGTTAATCTTGAAATATTTGAAGCGATTGAAGGTATATTAACGAGTTCTGGTGCAAGATTGCTGCTGATAGGCAACCCGACGGCGATTGGAGGCGCATTTCATGATGCATTCACAAAGCCAGGGTTTAAGACGTTTCATGTGAGCGCGTTTGATACTCCGAATTTTACTGTACACGGAATAACACAAGAGGACATCAAGAGTGGAGCGTGGAAAGAAAAAGCAACAGACATTCCGTATCCAAAACTCATAACACCGTCATGGGTTGCTGATAGGTACGCGTCATGGGGAGAAAATAGTTTACCTTATCAAGTTCGTATTATGGGCAATTTTCCTGAGCAAGGTGAAGATACGTTAATTCCGTTGTTATGGATTGAGTTAGCTATGGAGCGATGGGAAGACATGGAGTACGGAGAGCAAACGCAAATTGGAGTTGATGTTGCAGCGTTTGGGAGCGATAAGACGGTTATCGCAGTTCGTAAAGGGCAAAAGTTTATGCCATTAAACGTATTTTCACATAAAAGCACACGTGAGACGGCTGGACTTGTTAGCTTGATAGCGCGTGAGAATTACACACGCAATGTAAAAGTTGATGAGATAGGCGTTGGGCGCGGAGTTGTTGACAGCCTCGAAGAAGAAGGATTTGAAAATGTAGGTGTGAATGTTGCAGAACGTTCGTCGAACTTGGATCGTTTTGCGAATTTGAGAGCAGAAATGTGGTGGAACTTACGCGAAAGTTTAGACCCTGATAGCTTGCGTAATCCAGAGCCGATAGCATTACCGCCAGACGATGTGTTATTGGCTGAATTAGCAGCGGTGAAGTATAAAATAACGGTGCGTGGAGCAATTCAGATTGAAGCAAAGGATGAAATGAAAAAGCGTATAGGACGTTCACCAGACAGAGCAGACGCGATTGTACTTGCATTAGCGAATGTGAACAGAGAAAGCTTTATTTATTCAGGTGGAGAAACGCTTACATCAAAAATTTTCTAAGGAGGTGACAAGATGGCGAAAGGTCAAGCATATACGGCAGCATACAGAGCGAGAAGACAAGCGGAGAATGCTGAAGCTAAATTGGATAATTTTATGAGGGAAGTTAATGCGTTAGCTGATACGCTTCCGGCAGGGAATTTCGTAAGAATAAACGAAATGCGTGATAAATTAGGCTGGAAGCGTAATGAGTTTGATAATATGCTTATAAACTTGCGTAACAGTGGAAAAATTCAGCTAATGGAAGCAGATATTACTCTTATGTCAGATAAAGAAATAGATAAAATGTTTGTTGATGAGAATGGTTTTCGAATGGGGACAATTCTTATCACAGATAGACCTTCAATAAGGAATACAATAATTCGAGGTGATACAGCTGTGAGTACCACAACGCCTTCTAGACTTTCTAAAAGAAGTGCATTTGTTCGTTGGTTGCGAGGTGAATAGTAATAGCGAAAGGTAAGGAGGTGATAAGATGGCAGAGAAAAAATTAACAGCGAAGTCTACTGAGAAAGCGATAGGATACGGTTATTCTGATATTCTCTCGAAATTATTGACTGCTTTAGATCAGCCGATAACAAATTCTGATAATTACCGCACATATTATCGGCAAATGATGAATGAGGACGAGACAATCGGAGCAGGACTTGAATATTTGACTGGTCGTGTAGTTTCCAGAATTGGCAACTATTCTCATGAGAATGAGCAAATTCAAGACATGGTAAACCGTTCGATTGAGAGTATTCGAGGGACTATGACGGAAGTTCGGCGGTGCATTCTGCGAGACAGCTTTGCTTTTGGCTTTGGGGCTGGTGAATTTACTGTTAAGAGTGATAATGGCACATGGCTTTTATCGTCAATTCAATTATTTGATCCTGTGAATACACAATTTAAGATGAAGAAATTTGCAGATAATTCGTTTGGGATTGGAGCTGTGGTTCAGAAGAACAGTGCTGGCGGAGATGATATTGAAATTCCAGCTGAAAAGTGTTTAATAAAAAGTTATGGAGACACAAAAACTCCGTATGGCAGCTCAATCTTGCGACGGTGTTATCGTTGGTGGAGTTTTAAGAAAGCGATACCGAAATTGTGGGCGGTTGCTCTTGAACGTTATGGAATGCCATTATTGCATGGCAAAACGGAGCGCAGCATGGTTAAGAAACTTGAAGAAGCGTTAGAAAATGCCAATTCAAGAGCATATTTTGTCACGGATAAGGAGACGGAAGTTGTACCAATAGCTCCTCCGAGTGCAGGAATAGGAGCTAGTTACACTGAAGCGGAGAAACTTTGCGACACGATGATTTACAGAGCCATGTTTTTGCCATCACTTCTTGGAGGAGGCGAGAATGGTGGGTCTTATGCGCTGGGACAGGTTCATTTAGAATTGTTTAATTCAACAGCGGTTGCGTTAGCTCAAGATTATGTTGATGCTGAACTTGAGCAATTATGGCGACCGTTGATCGAATGGAATTTCGGTGAACAGGAGAATTACGGTGATTTTACAATTAATGACGATATGCCGGTTGAGGAAAAAGGAGCGATAACGAGTGTGTTATTAAACCTTGCTGGTATGGGAGTGATTGATCCTGCTAGCGATAGATCATGGATACGTGAGATGTTAGGACTTCCAGATATTGATAAAGATGCGGTGATCCCAGAATGGCAATTAGAGAACAAAAAATCAGTCAAGCACGACGAAACTTAATATCACGTAAGGCAAGAATATGGACGTGGTTACGGAAGGAATTTCTGAGTGACATTAAAGAACCGATTAAGAAATGGCTTGAAAAATTATTAAAACAAGCTGAGCATGATATAGGAGCAGGTGAAATTTTAATTGAGCCTGAGATGTCACAAAACATTACGCGAATAATTGAAAAGCTGCTTAAAAGTTCGTTAGCTTACGGATATTGGTTGCAACATGTTTTTACACGGGAATGCAGGAGCGGAAAATATCGCGGTCATGTGAAACTCGCAGATGTTCCGGAAGATGATGAATTACGACAAATTCTTGAGGAGTTAATTGACTTCGACTTAGCGGAAGATTGGCAGTGGAATAATGTAGTTCCTGAAACAGCGATTGAGTGGCTGAAGGATTACACACCGATGCTTGTTGGCAGCTTTGAGTTTGGGATTCTGGAGAAAGTCCGAGATGTTATAAGGCAATCCATGGAGGAAGGCTCAACATTACAAGAACGAATAGACGCTTTGCGCGAGTCTGTGTTTGAATTACAAGAAATAGCGGAACAACGGCTTGAGGCGATAGCTAGAACGGAAATAACACGTGCTGATAGCATGGGAAGCTTGATAGAGATGAAGACGAATTCTGATGTTGTCGGAGTTGAGTTTTCAGCAATTCTTGATGACAGGACGACGCAAATATGTGAATCAAGGCACGGGCTTATTATGAGTATAAATGATCCAAGATTACCGGAGATAATACCGCCTTTACATATTAATTGCAGGAGTCTTTTGTTATCATGTACTATCTATGAGTATCCAGACGGGGTATTAACATCACATGAGTTTGATGAAGGATTGCCGGAAACTATGCAGCGTGATTATGATATTCAAGTTATACAAGATTTATTAGATAGTTTGGAGTAGAGATATGTTAAATATACGAAATAATGAGATTTATATAACGCGTGGGGATAGCGCGTATATACAGATTGAATTAGTTGATGATAATGGTACAGTGTATACGCCTGTATCTGGTGATAAGCTTTATTTTCGATTGAAGAAGAGCATTTTTGGCAATGCGTTATTATTGATGAAGACAATAAATACGCAAAATATGACATTAGAATTAACACCGAGTGATACGATTTCGCTTGAATTTACGTCGTATAGGTATGAAATAGAACTAGTTACAGTTGATGGCAATCATTTTACCGTAGTGAATGATAAGCCGTTTTTTGTTGGAGTAGAACTGGAGAGCTAAAATGGCAGAAAAATTACATGGAATATTGACAGTTGGTGGCATACCGACTAGAGAATATCCGTTTTATAGCGGAAATTATGCAGTTACACCGTCGTTTGAGGAACAAGTTCTATCATCAAAAAATAAGATTTTATTAAATGATGTTCAAGTCGCAGCTATAACAGTGACGAGGACTACAAATTCCGCTGACGGTATAACCGTGACAATAGGAGGCTAATATAATGGGCGTTTCAAAGGTTGTTTTAGGAGATAAGACGTTAATAGATTTAACTTCTGATACGGTAACTTCTTCAGATTTAAAAGAAGGAGTTACGGCTCATGGTGCTAATGGTGAAGTTATAACTGGTGTAAATAACTATGATGTTAATTCCAGTGATGCTACGGCGAGTGCTAGTGAAATCCTTTTAAGTAAAATCGCATGTGTAAAAGGAAATAAAATTACTGGAACAATGCCGGATAATGGTGCTGCAAATATAACTATCTCTAACTTAAATGATGTTTCAATCCCTGAAGGTTATTATGACGGAACTGGTAAAGTCGCTATTAGTGAAACAGAAAAAGCAAAGATAATTTCAGGAAACATTAAGTCTGGGGTGACTATATTAGGAGTCAGAGGCGCGTCAACAATGCAAAATACAAGTGATGCTACAGCTAGTGCTAGTGAAATCCTTTCGGGTAAGACAGCATACGTGAACGGGAATAAAATTACTGGAATAATGCAGAATAGAGAAACTATCACTCATGATTTAACTTATGCTGATGAAGAATACACAATTCCGCAAGGGTATCATAGCGGTAATGGGAAGGTCAAGATTGATAGCTCAGAGAAGACTAAAATCGTATCTGAGAATATAAGAGCTGACGTTAATATTTTAGGAGTTGACGGAACGTTTACAGCTGATGGAACTGCAAACACTAGTGAAATACTTTATGGAGAAATAGCATACGTAAATGGTGAAAAAATTACCGGAACAATGCCTAATAACAGTGCAAATAATGGCACTATTGCTGCTGTAAATGATGAGTATTCAATTCCGGCTGGTTATCATAATGGGAACGGGAAAGTTAGTATTGATAGTACTGAGAAAGCTAAAATTATTGCTGAAAATATTAAGTCTGGTGTTAGTATTTTAGGTATTGACGGTACATTTACATCTGACGCGACGGTAGATGCTAGCGAAGTTCTTTCAAGTAAAACAGCGTATGTGAATGGTGAAAAAATTACTGGGACGATGCCGGATAATGGTGCTGCAAATATAACTATCTCTAACTTAAGTGATGTTTCAATCCCTGAAGGTTATTATGACGGAACTGGTAAAGTCGCTATTAGTGAAACAGAAAAAGCAAAGATAGTTTCTGGAAATATTAAGTCTGGCGTTAGTATCTTAGGTGTTGAAGGTAGTTTTTCTTTATCAGGTGCAGCTCTTACTCCTTATGTTTATGATCTCAATCGAGGTTATGTGAATAACGGCGTTTGGTATTATGAAAGTCCGACGAGAAATTACGTTGATTTATATCAAGTTTTTGCTGGTCATAGGTATTTTATAACACTAGGAGCAACTGTGGGTACGAGATTTCGTGCTATGTTCACTGATGTTGACTTATCCGTTGAGACGAGCGATATTACCGGTGAAACTGTAATTAATAAAGATAGTCCAAGTTCTCAAGAAACACTGGAATATACAGCAACCGCAGATGGATACTTAGCAATCCTAAAAACGAATAATAATAAAGCTGGGTATAAAACTTATGTTTATGATGCTACGGCAGATTGGCTCTAAACTTAATATGCCGGTGTAGTTTAGCTTGGATAGAACGGTCAATTTGAGAGACGAAGGTTCGATGCCTTCCACTGGCGACAAAATTACTTGAATAGGGGATATTATTTATGTTTTTTGGAGGTTGGGAACTTGACGAGTTCCGCGGTGTAAAACTACCACAGAAAGTCGCCTCGGCTTTTACGGCAGTTACGGGTGAATTAGTTGGGGCTGATTATCAGCCGATTGTTTATCTCGGCAAGCAGGCAGTCAATGGTACTAATTACTGCTTATTAGCGGTACAGAAACTTGTAACAGCAAACGCCGAGAAACGTCTTGTCAAGATGGTAATTAATGAAGCTCCTGACGGCACGGCTTCCCTCGTTTCAATTACTGGTTTCGCAATTTAGTCATTTTAACATGTAGGCATAGAACACGATTGCAAGCGTGAATAACACGGGTTTTAACTCCTGCCCGTGTTTTTTTATGCCTGTTTCTAAATCAAATTCAGGAGTTAGGAGGAGTTAAAGTATGAATTATCAGTTTATGCCAGATTTAACGATCGAAGAATACGCAGAATTAAAAGCTGATATTGAACAACGCGGTGTAATGGTTCCGATTGAATTTGACGAGTTTGGAAATGTTCTTGACGGTTATCATAGGCTAAAAATTTGTGATGAATTGAAAATTAAGGAATTTCCGAAAGTTATTCGTGCTGGAATGACGGAAGCCGAAAAACTGACACATGCACGTAAGCTGAACATTGCACGAAGGCATTTGACGCAAGAGCAAAGGCGTAATTTAATTCGTGAACAACTGAAAGAAACACCTGAGAAAAGTGATAGACAAATAGCGAGTGAACTAGGTGTGAGTAATTCTACCGTTAGTTTACAGCGTAAGGATTTAGAAGATAAAGGTGAACTGTGCGAATCACACAGTTCAGAAAATTCTGATAATTTATTCGTATTAGGCAGAGACGGCAAAAAGAGACGTAAAAAAAGAGATAAGCTAGTATCAGTGTTCAATCCGACGAAACGTGAGGAAAAAGCGTTGCAGAACCCAGACGTAATAGAACGTTTGCAGGAGCAAAATATAAGTATTACAGACGCTTCAAGAAAGGTATTACGGGCTGAACGTCAAGCAGCCATAGCAGAACAATTATCTATTCCGAGAACTTCGAGCCATGTGGATATTTTTACAACGGATAAAAAATATCGGGTTATTTATGCTGATCCTCCTTGGGAATACAATGATAAACAAGATACTGAGAAACTTGGTGGAGCTATAAAACATTATCCTACAATGCCTCTTAATGATATTTGTGCATTGCCAGTTCCAGCAGATAAAAATTCTGTATTGTTCCTTTGGACTACTTCACCCATGCTTGAAGATGCTTTCAAAGTTATCAATTCTTGGGGATTTAAATATAAGAGTAGTTTTATCTGGGATAAAATATCTCATGCAATGGGGCATTATAACAGTGTACGCCATGAATTTTTACTAGTTTGTACTCGTGGTAATTGTACTCCTGACGTGAAAAGACTTTTTGATAGCGTTATTCCCATTGAACGCACAGAACATAGCAAAAAACCAAAAGAATTTCGTGAAATGATAGATACTCTCTATCCTATAGGTGAGCGTCTTGAAATGTTTGCACGCGAAGCCTCTGAAGGATGGGATATTTGGGGCAATATGGTATGACAGAATATTATCAGAAAAAATTACAAGAAGGTCTTGAATATCAGGATTTTGTATTTGAGCAACTTAGATATATGAATGGAATGCCCATTTTTTTAGGGGCTTATACAAGTCAAAAATATCAAAATTATACAGGTGAAAGTTTATCTGGACTTGAAATAAAATTTGATGGTAAATTTGCTGAAACTAATAATTTATTTATTGAAGTTGCAGAAAAGACAAATCCCAATAATAAAGATTTTGTACCTAGCGGTATAATGCGAGACGATAATACATGGCTATACTTAATAGGAGACTATGAACAAGCTTTTATATTTGCTAAAAAAACATTGAGGGCATATTGCTCTGATAGAAATCCTAAAATTAGATTGAAGGAATGCAAAATGGGAACTTCAAGAGGGTATTTATTCCCTATAGATTATGTTCAAGGGAATCCCTTTTTATGTGCCAAGCATATTATTTTTAGAAAGAATGATGTTATTTGAGTGAAAACATAAAAACTGTGTTAATTGATGGCGGTGTGCCTGTTGCCGTTTCTGAGAGCGGGACAAACCGCTTTATTTATAACCTTTTGCCAGTTGGAAGGTTTTACGATAAGCGTTACGGTGAAATCAATGTTTCAGACACGCTATTAAAGCAAATGCAGGATAATTTTGGAAAATTCCCAGCTTACGAAGTTCCAGTTAAACTCGGACATAACGACGGTGCTTTATCTCCGGGCAAAGTTATTGACGTTCAAGCTAAATCTCAAGGGCTAGAAATTACTATGAGCGTTGATAAGAATACTTCGGACGCAATCCGGAGTAAGCAATATCGCTACATGTCAGCAGAATTTGACGAGAATTATCAGGATAAGACGACAGGGAAAAATGTGGGAGCTGTGTTACTTGGGGCAGCTCTTGTCAATCAACCTGCTAATCCTTACATGCAGCCACTTGTATTGGCTGATGATATTAATCCAAAAAAGAAAGGAAGTAAGAAGATGGACGAATTAGAAGTCTTAAAACAAAAATTGAATGATGCTAATGAAAAATTAAAAGCATATGAGGCTAAAGAAACTAAAGAACAGGAAGCTTTAACTGAGGATATGCAGAAGGAAATTGATGCTCAAAAGGCACAAAACGATAAATTGCAGAAGAAACTCTCAGAGTTAGAAGCGAATAATACAATATTGCTCGCTGAAAAACTTAAGGCTGAAAAGGAAAAACATGAGACTGAAGTGAAAAATTTTGCTGATCAGTGGGCAGCCAAGGGCGTGCCTCCGGCATTACTTGAGAAAATTAAACCACTGCTGCTCAATGACGTAAACAATGTTATTAAACTGAGCGATAATGAGAAAGAAGATGTTCCGTTAATTAAATTTTTCGGGGAATTATTAGAACTCATGCCGAAAGTAAATATGTCACAGATTAGTTCAGGCTCAACACATATCGAATTATCAGACATTGAAAAAGCAAAAGAACATGCGAAAACAATCGCAGAAAGCTTAAATTAAAGGAGTGATACAATGTACGGAAATAAAATTTTGCCCGGAGTATCCGTTGGCACTACTTATCGAAACGAGAACAGTATTTGGCAAGGTTCTCCGCAATCTACATGGTTCAAAGCAGTGAAAAATACTTTAGCTGACGGAGAAACAATCTCTGCTGGCTTAGTTGTTAAAGAGGATATTACAGACGGCTCATTCGTTCCGTTTACAACGAGCGATATTATTGCTGCTGATGTTGAGAATTTACCTGGTGTTAGATTGGGAATTATTGCAGACACAGAAGCTACTGAGGATGGATCGATTTTGATTGGCATTTCAGGACAAATTGATAAAGCAAAAATTTTCATTGGAGATACTGCTTTTAATGATTTAACAGACGAGCAAAAAACTGCATTAAATTCACAGTTTGAAGCATGGAATTTCCAGCTTGTTGATGTTATGCAAGCTTAATTTAAGGGGTGATTACAATGGATTTTGAAGAAATTTTGAATGGCTTTACGCCTATAACGCTCACGGAAAGCATTAGTCTTATCAAGACTAATGAACCACTTATCTTGAAAAGCAGACTTGGCAAGAATGTTCAAGAAATGTTAGACGAAGTGTGCATTTTTGAAGTTGAAGAAGCAAGTTACAATCTTGCTCCGGTCGGTTATCCGAATGATCCGGCTTCAAATATCAATATCTCAAGGAAAATAACAAGTTACTCGGTTGTGCCTCCACAAATTTATTTGCGTGACAGAATTACGGCAAGTGAGATTAACAAGGCTCGTGTCGCTGGCATGAATCCGATTAACATGAGTAGGCAGAATAAAGCCACTTCATATGATAGGATTGTTGCAAATAAACAACAAGGTCTCAGAAAATTAATTGACCGTAGAACTGAATGGCTCTTTGCTCAAGCTTTGAAAGGAAAAATTAATTACACAAGCGATACAGGACGTGTTTTCGCGTTTGATTACAAACTTCCGAACGCAATTTCTCTTGGTGGGAACACTTGGGATAAAGTTAATGATCCTGGCAATCCTATTCACGATCTCAGAACATTAGCAAAACATTTTAGAGCAATTAACAATCAACTTGCCCCAGACTTGATTATTCTTGGAGGTAAGGCTGGAGACGCATTTATGAATAATCCTCATGTTGAAGAATGGCTCAAACGTCCTGATACTCAGATGGTACAGTTGCAAACAAATTTGGCTAAAGGTGAAGCAACCCCTATAGCACGTTTGCAAAACGCTGAATTGTTTGAGTACTCCGCAACTTATGAGAATGACAAAGGCAAAGCTACTCCATACATTGAAGAAGATTACGTGTATTTAACAAATTCAACCTTATGGCGATTATTTTACGGCGCGATTAATGATTTTGATGCAGGCAATCCGCCACTTGTTACGGGAGCATTATTCTCCAAGATGAAGCAGAGCGAAGATGGCAAAGTTATGGATATTTTTGCGGAAAGTCATCCGTTGCCAGTTATCGTGAGCAATTCTGGTGTTGTAAAAGCAAAAGTTACAGAATAAGAATGTATTGCTCCATAGACGATGTACTGCACGAAGTCCACCCGACTCTCAAGCTCCAAATGGAGCAAGATTATGCTGATAATTTTAACAGCGTGATTGAAGCACATATAGTTAAAGCGGAGGCGTTTGTCAATGCCTCCCTTTCTCGTGCTTATAGCGTGCCACTGAAAAAGGCAAGTTCAATCGTTATTTCGGCTGAATGTAAAATTGCTGCATATTTTGCTGCTGCTGCATTCACGGAGAAAGAAGAAATTCTAAAGGACAAGTACGAAATAGCGAAAGAAATGTTAGATAACGTTGTTGAAGCTAATAATTCGTTGCTTGTTGATGAGGAATTTTCACAAGAAGAGGACGAGGAAGAAAATCCAAAACTTCTTTATGGCTCAAATGAGCAAATTTTTACATCAGATGAGTTGGAACTATGGTAATCAACGTACAAGTTGAAGGACTAAAAGAACTACAAGATAAACTCAGAAATGCTAGTAAAATTAGTTTTAATAAGCAATTCTGGCACTCGATCGGCGAATATCTTAAAAAACGAACTATAAAAGAATGCTTTGATAAAGAACAATCACCTTACGGTGTGAAATGGCAACCGTTATCTGAAGCAAGAATTAAGCAACGACTCAAACGTCACAAAACAGGAAATATGAAAATTTTGCAGGATACAGGTGAGTTAAGGCGCAGTGTGCGTTATCAGGTTTATTCAGGTGCAAGAGTTAATTATCTTGTCATTGGTAGCAACTTAAAATATTCACGTGTACACAATTTCGGAGCGAATATTAATGTTCATAGAGGCACGCAGTCATGGACGGTAAAAATTCCGGCTAGACCGTTCTTAGTGATTACGCCGGCTGATAAGAAAAAAATTTTGGATATGATGAGAAGCTATGTATCGAGAAGCTTATGATCTAATCATTGAAATTCTTAACGATGCGCAACTTAACGAGTATGTTCAGAAAGTTACGAACAAAAAATTAGCAATTATTGATAGTGGTGCGCAATTAACAACTCCATCCGCTGCTATCTCATTCGAAGGCGGTGCAATTTCAAGAGGTGAGAATGCTATGCAGAATGTAGATTACACAATTACGTTCTCTTTACCGTTCTGGAGTGCTAACAGTTTTCGAAATTGTCATGATTTTCTCGATAATGTAATTGCTGCGTTTTTTGCGCATGAACAAAGAACTCACTCGTTAAGGAGAAATTACATAACAAAAATCTCTCCGTCAATCACGGAGGAAGATACAGAAAAAAAATTATGGACTGTTTCCCTCAGAGTTACAGTTTCGATTTATTTATAATGGAGGTGCTTATTTATGCCACGCATTGCAGATGATGTATTAGTTGGCGGTGGTCGTGTTTTTCTTGACAATCATGACATCGGCTGGTTATCAGGGGAAATAAAAGTTGAAGAACAAGGGAACTCAACTGTAATCAAGGAAAGTGAAGGCGCAACAGTCGTTACTATTAACCTCGATAAAGAAGTTCACTTCACATTTAACCTTTTGGAAGCTAATCTCGACACACTGAGAATGCTTAACCCGTCGTACACACAGATTAATTACGGCGAGGAAATCAAAGCAGTTGAGAATGAATATATTGCTGATTTAGGCAAGTCGAACGGCTTGAAAAATATTCCGATTACTGAAACTGTTCAGATCAAAGTTTTTCCTGCTACAGTGCTAACAACTGGAAATTCAACAGGTGACACGGAAGTCACGGTCGATAACATTCGCAAATTTTCTATAGGAGACACACTCGAATTTATCCAAGGTTCTCACAAAGAAAACGCGACAGTTAAATCAGTTGACGCTACGACAGGAGTTATTACTCTTGAAGATGACTTGTTAAACGCTTTTTCGGCTGGTTCACTCGTAAAAATTACAACGGCTAGCAAAGAGTATGAACTTGGCACTGATTACAATTTTTATCCACTGTTAGGCTTGATTACTCGTGTTGCAAATTCGACGAACTTACTTACTGGTGATGGTGCTGCCGTGGATTATTCTTATACTTCCGCTCAAGGGCGCGGTTATGGCATGGGATCGTTTGAGTCCGGTGATACTTACAAACTCGAATTTTGGCACAAGAAACGTTCTGGTAAATATCGCTGCTTGAGAATGTTCAAGGCTAAGATTTCAGGAAATTTCACACCGTTCCAGATTAATCAAGATAACGAAAGTCCGATTGCTATTGACACAACTTTGATGGCAGATGATACCATTGCCGACACAAAACGCAATATTTACGAGCAGATTGAGTATGATGCAAGCGCAGCTCCGGGAGGCGGTTGGTAATGGAAAGTTTTGTCGAAAAGAATGATGTAGTTACGCTGAAAGGTAAAGAATATTCGATCAGGGAACTTTCTCTCGCTCAGAAAATTACGATTATTGAGCCTATTTCTGGATTTATTAAGGATATTGCTAACAAAATCTCGCTCAAAAAGAATGGTAAAGATGGCTTTAAGATTGATTTACCAGATGAAATTAACCTGGCTGAATTTAACATCGACAAAATTCTCATGGGCAGTATAAATCTACTTCCGGAGATTTTGCGGTTGTCAATTCCAAAATTCACAGATTGGGATAACGTTTCAGAAACTGAAACTCGCGAGGCTTTATCAAAAGTGCTTGCGATTAACGATTTTGCTGGTTTTGTCGCAAATTTTATCTCGTTGGCGGGCGACATTATCCGTTCGCCGAAGCTTTAATCGCTTCACACATTGAACCTTATAAAATTTTATTTGATTATCCGGAGACATGGGCGCGAAAATTACTCAATGCTGCGTTAATGCCTCCATTCTGGATTCAGGAACTTTTTAATAATTTTACAAGCAAAGGAGGTGAGATTTAATGGCTGAAGATGGATTACAAATCAAAATTACTGCGGACGGGACACAAGCTGAAAAAGAACTAGCTAATCTCAGTAATGCCATGAGTGGATTGAGCGACAAGGAAATTAATGTCAACCTTCAAAATTTGCAGAACATTGGTACTGACATTGGCAAAAATATCGCGACATCTCTCAAGATTGATGCGCTCTCTGCTATTACAGACTTTGGCTCAAAACTTGAGAATACGTTTGGAAGCATTTTCAAAGGAATTGTAGGCGTTGCTCAAAAATTAAGTGGTGTCCTTTCAGGAATTGCTCGGAATGCTTTTGCTATCGGTGGAGGCTTCGAGGCTTCCATGACAAGCGTGAAAATTATCTCAGGTGCAACGGCTGAAGAATTAGAAAAATTAACGGCTCAAGCTCGTGAAATGGGTGCAACTATGCCAATCACTGCTAAGGATGCTGCCGATGCTATGGTTATCATGGCTCAAAGAGGTACACAGGCTGTCAATATCATGGCTAACGTTAAAGACGTTGCTGCACTTGCAATTTCGCAAGGTGTTGACATGGCTTCTGCTGCTGATTTACTTGGTTCAACTATGCAAAATTTCGGGCTTTCTGTGGACAACGCAACGAGAATTACGAATTTGTTTAATAACGCAAGCAATCAATCAGCGCTCAATATAAGCAAGATACGCGAAGCTATGAAATATGCTGCTCCGGCTGCTGCTGCTGTGGGATATTCGCTTGAAGACACTCTCGCTGCTCTTGAAATTTTAGCTAATTCAGGTCTTCCTGGTATGATGTCAGGCACTGGGTATTCGATGGTTTTATCTAAACTTGCCAAGAATACTCGTGTTTTAGGTGTTGAGACAAAAACAATCAACGGCGAATTGCGTCCTCTCGAAGATATTTTCACGGAATTAGCTGCAAAAGGATTTACACTCGCAGACGCAAGCAGATTGTTCGGTGAGCGTGGAGCAAAAGCTGCGTTAAATTTAGTAAAAAATGTAGGCAACCTTAATACGTTCAGAGAACGCCTTGAGCAAATGGGAGCAACTACCAATGCTGTCAACGAGAAAATGAAAACGTTTCCGAATGTAATGAATGCTTTTCGTTCGGCAACGGAAGAATTACATATTGAGATTTTTGAGCAAATTAAAATTAAATCAAAAGATGTAGTTTCAAATATTGCTGATTTAACTCGTGTATTCAGTAATTGGATTAAAGAAACTGATATTGCTGGCAAGTCTTTTCAAGCTTTCCTTAAAGGGCTAGGGTTTGAAATTCCGGGCGTTGAAGATTTCAGAAAGATGCTTGATGAATTTAATATCGAAGCATTCCTGAAAAAAGTCGAGGATTTCGGGGTAACTACTCATGATATTGCTAACAGTATTGTGAATTTCTTTGGTCTAGTAAAAACTCCGTTGCTATTCCTTATTGAACATCTAGACTCGCTTGCTAAGATTTCGTTCTGGGGCTGGATACTCGGTAAAGGACTTCAAATTCCGGCTGCGATCATGGGAATTGCTGTTGCATTCAAAGCGTTAGGTGGATCGTTAGCTGTCGTTGGAACGGCTTTGGGGACTACTATGCCAGCTTTAACTGCGCTGTCAAAACTCTCATGGGATTTTAGTCATAATGGGTTCTGGGAACAACTCGATGCGTATCAACAAATTGCGGATGCTCAGGAAAAAGTTGCAGAATTTCAGGAAAAAAACGCGAACGATACTCCGAAATTTTTAACGGGGTTTGAGGACGCTTCTCAGGAAATTGAAGCAACTAAAAATTCATTACTGGATATAAACTCGGTACTTGAGGAATTACAAGTTACATTCAAAAATAAAGTTTTTACTGCTATCCAGAGTGTAAATTCAGAACTCGAAAATCTTGATGAAAGTTTCACGGGAACGGTCGAAGATATTACCGATGAACTTGCCACTCAGCTCACAAATGCGTTACAAGGTAATAAAACCGAATTTGAGAAATTACCGGATTATTGGAAAGCTGTAGTTGATAAACTCGTTGATATGGGAGTCGCTGCAGGAAAAGCTCAAGGCGATGTTAAAGAACTTATTCAGAGTTATAAAGCACTCAAAACTGAAGTTGCTGCTATTCCTGAAAGTTCAACAAATGATACATCTGAAATCAAACAACCGACGTTCAAATACTGGACGCAAGATTTAAGCAATGAAATTCAACGAATTTTGCAGTATGATATTCCAGACGGGGTTGCGAGAATTAAAGAATTTTTGGGTGAGCAAGATTTAGAACTGAATATTTCGTTCAATCTTGAAGAAGTTCGGAAACAATTAAAAGCAAATAAAGGATTTATTAAGACTACAGCTGAATATTATGGGCTCTCGGAAGGGCTTGTTGAGAATGCCGTTATTGACAAGTTTAAGCAATTTGCTGCACAAGGGAATAAATATGCACAAGCTATGGTTAATGGTTGGAAAGGTGCGAAAGATGAAATCTCGGATTTTACAAGCAAAGCTAATGAGGCAATCAAATATTTCAGTGCAGCTCCAACACAGTTCATGCCGACTCTTAATAAACTCGCAAGTGGCATTCAGAAAATCGATCCGATTACGGGAAAATTAACTGAATCATTCAAACAAGTTTACGAAACGCTGAAGTCTTGGAATGATATTACTTTTGACAAAATTTCCAAACGCATTCAAGCATTGCGCAAAGCTTACGAGGGCGGATTTGTTGATAAAAAAGCCGTTGAAAGTGAATTTAAGCAACTATCTGAACAACTAAAACTGAAAATCGTTACAGAACTTGAACCAACACGCAGCGAATATAAAGACCAGAAAGCTTATGAAGGTGTTGTCGCTTCTGAATATTTCGCAAAAATTGGCGAAATTGGTGGCGAGATTATGCTTGAACAAGCAAAAAAAGAATTTGATAATCCTTACGCTTGGAACAATATTGGTGAAATCATTCTGAAACAAGTTAGTTCCGGAATTGGAAAGTCCTCCTCGACGTTCAAATTGAACGGCGTAGATATTCAGCGTGAGGGCATAAAAGCTAACGAGGGAACTTTTCAGATTGACGGATTAACGCAAGCTTTTACGAATAGTTTTGCTCCGTTTATGACAAGACTTGAGCAAGTTAGTGAGAACTTTTACAAATCACAACCGGAAATCAAAATCTCTGGTATTTCAGAAAGCATAATGAGTGGTATTGCTCCGTTTGTTACAAAATTAGAAGAAGTCAAACAAGTCTCACCTGTCCTAGACGTGCAAAACTTTTCAAGTGTAGTCAGTGAAATTGTCACAGCTATCCGAACTGTATCAACTGATGTTGGTGAAGTTAGAACCGCAGTGAATGCTGTCGAAACGGCTATTAAATCTCAATCTCAAGCCTCCGTTTCTCTTGACAGCAGCACAATCTCGCAAGCTGTAAGTTCGAGTATTAGTCCGATCGTAACGCTGCTTTCTCAACAGCAAAACACTCTTCAAACTGAAACGACTACGATTGAGAGTGTGATTAAGTCCATTGAAGCTATTAAAACAACGATAGAAAATAATAATGATTCTGAGACGATAGATTTTTCGCCAGTAATTTCCGCACTCAATGAAATAAGAAATGTGTTGAATACCATGGACGCTGGCAATAATTACAACATTGACATTAACCAGCAAGGTTTTGTTATCCAAGAAAAGAATGATGCTGATAGGCTTGCTCGTGCGACTATAAACGCTCTGAAAACTGGATTAGGGAACGGGGGGAGCTAGATTGCCTGATAAACTATATAAATCTCATTCCATTGAAAAAACTCAAAGCTCGGATGGCGTTAGTACTTCTGGAACTCTCACTCTTTGGGAAGATAATCCACAATCGCCTTATGATGTAGGAGATGTTTTTCAGCCAGTCCCGGGTGGAGCTTTACTCACCGTTAATAAAGTCCAAATCAATGATAACGTTTTAGGTGAACAAAACGGAAAACCATTACGACAATGGCAAATCACGATTGAGGGCAGTACTGATGTGCAAAGCGTTAAACAAATCGCGCAAATCAAGTACACTTTTGAGATCGATAAAGATGACGAGGGGAACGTTTTTCATTCTGGGACAATGGAAGTTGAAAATACCGGTGAAGAACCTGCCTTCAATGTCAATATCGGAGACTCATTTACTGTACCTGGGATTGGCAGTCTGAAATGCACTAAGCTCAGAGGCGGTGACTCCTATGACGATAAAGGGAATCACATATGGGACGTGACTTATGAGGGAAGTACTCAGCAGCAAAGTTCTGAAACGACCATTAACCGCGATAAATACAGTTTTTCGTTTGTGCGAAATAGCAATGGTACAATCACACGTTCTGGCTCGATACAAAAAACTATTTCAACTGTGCCGAGCAATATTAGTTCCAAAATTTCAGTTCCAGGTGCAGGCTCTCTTAACTGCATAAAAGTTAGTGGAAATGATGAATATACGTCGGACGGGAAACGGCGATGGATTGTAACATATGAAGGTTCAGATGAAACGATTGAAGAGGCTAGCAGCGAAAGTGGAATTACGTACAGCTATTCCTATGAAGAAAATAACGGCGTAAGAAAATACACCGGCTCAAAAGAGTTTTCGTTCACTGGGAATACCCCAACATTGCTTAAAATTGGAGAAAGTTTTTCGATCCCTAACGCTGGAAATTTTACTTGTGTTCGAGTGCAAGTAAGTGGAAATACAATCACTTATGAGGGAGAAAGGATAGAAGCAGCCAGCAGTCAAAACTACACACTTCCGGATGACGAGGAAAGTAGTTCATATGAGATTAACGGTGGCTCAACACGAAGCGTATCTGGCGAATTAATCGTGCTATTGCGGTCAAATACCCCGATCATAAAAAAAACGTTCACGGTTTATAATGAGAATAAGTCAAGTATTACAAGTCCAGGAAGTAGTTATGGGGGCGGTACTGTTATTAGCGAATCTGTTTCAAAAGAATCAATTAAAGTTGATGACGTTGAAGTTCAAGTTTACTATCGGCACGAGATCGAGGTTGAAGCTTAATGCAGACTATTACTTACAATCTTAACCAAAACTTAAATGGCGGAAAGATTACCAGCTTTAATTACTCCAGAAGCCTCAATGAAATTGGGGGAACTTGGGACGCTGAAGTTGCTGGCGGTAATTTTTTAGCTGGCAGCAACATTACTATTAGTGGTGTGTTGACGGGTGGTGTGATCTCAAACGCTTACAAAGATAATCAAGGTTTGTGGCACATTGAAGGTTATGACGCGGGGATTAAACTCATGAGGACTACTCCGGCTGCATCATTATTGCCAACAGGGAATGCAAGATCGGTAATTTCTTATCTTGCAAAATTTTGTAGAATTACACTTCAAATGAGTGAAAATGGATTATCAGGTTTTAATGTGCGTTCTGCCGTTACCGGAACAACTTGCGCTGAAGCAATCTTAGAACTTGCTATGTTAAGCGGGCTAATCGCTTATATTAACAATGATGGCAAATTATGTGTTACAACTCCAAGCTCAGTACCTCCGAGTTTTTCAACCATTATTGATGATTCTGGCTCAAGCATTGATTTAGACGGGTATGCAACTCAAGTTACTGTCGTCATTAATCGCAGGAAAGAGTCAAAAGAAAACACAAATTCCGGTAAAACTAAATATTCAGGACGAACTCCTGCTAGCTCTCCACATGAAGAAAATACAAGCGGTTCTTTTAACTTTACTGATTCAGAAGGAATTAGCGTTTCTGGAAGTTATGACATTACTAAACTTGAGCCGTTCGGCGTCGTTAAATCAGCCACTCACACGGTCACACGTGATGGAATTACAGTCACAAACGAAGAAGAACACGACTACAGGTATCATTCAAAAAAAATTTGGAGAGGAGATCAAGAATACGTCTTATTTGCTTTTTGCGAAGAAGGATACACGCACACAAAAATCATTGAAGGAGATTACAGGAGAGCCGATAGTTCGACCACACATTTGAAAGAAATTACAACGGAAAAACTGGAACGCGATTTTTCCATGGGGAATATGCCTTGGTTTCCGTCAGATTGGACTAATCAGCTCTGGTACGTCAGCAAGGAAACAAAAACTCGCTCAACCGTTCGTGAAGGTGGAGAAACTCCATTATCTAATATGCCAAGTTACTCGCCTCCGTTTGACAGCAAAATTACACGTGAATTTTCAAGACATGAGCTAGGAAATAGTGTAGTTTGCGTCGAAACTGAAATATCATATGAATCGCGACAAGTTGGGAACATTGCCCCTGTTATTCAGGACGGAATACCAAAAATTTTCCAGCAAAGTAATAGCTATCTAGCAATTCCAACACATTCAACTCCAGAATGGGTCAAAATTGAGAAATACAAAACTTACTATGAACGTTACGATAACGACGGTGCTTGTGAAGTCTCCGCACAATCTGAGTTTAACGATAATGGCTCAAAATGGCTTGTACAAAACTTGCCTGAAAAAAAAGCTAATGCTACTGAGCTAGAACAAAAAATTGCTCAATATCAAGAAGATTACTCAAAATTCTCGCAAATATCTAGTGGGCTACAAGTATCAACGAATGGCGGAGGGATTGCTCAGGATAACTGGAAATTTATTGAGTTAGCTGGACGCACGAGAACTTATAAAGAAAATGAAAATAATAACCCGTCATCTGCAACTATGGCGGATTGGTACAACAACGGTACATATGTGCAATCTAAAACTTGTCCACATCTCGAAAGTTCTGACAAAAAGTGCAGCATTTATGGAATTTCTGCTGTGGGTGACTTTGATGGTGATGCTTGCCCGTACAAAAAATTCGGCTGGCGTAATTGCGTTAGAGCAATCGCAGCTCTTGAACAGGCACGGCGTGAATATGATACTCCATTGCTCGATACTCCTGTGATTAGTGTGAAGTCAAAAGGAGCTAGCTCCACAACTCCGGCAGCAGGGTATCAGCGCGAAATTTACGTTGACGACATTATCTCTGAATCAGATGCTCAAAAAATTGCTGATAATATTGCCAATAATATCCTGAAGGTGAAGGGGACGAAGGGAATTAGAAAGAGTGTAGTTATTCCTTACGATCCTAGCCTTATGCCAAACGGTAATATAATCTCGGTTGAACATAATTGGGCTAATCTGCAAACAACAATAAATTATCTAACATCTGGGACAATTCCAAATTTCATGATTCCGTCAAGTGTTGCCGGAATTGCGTCAATTATTTCAGACCGTGATGCCGGACGGAGAACAAAGCCCATGTCAGGCACAGTTACGACAATCAACGACGATAAATCCGTTATTGTGCAAATCGGAGGAATGAGTTACACATGTGACACAAAGTTAGTAAATTTAGGCACAGGAGACGCAGTTCTTGTTTCTTTCACTTCAGGCAATTCATTAAGGGGGCAAATTATTGAGAGACTTTGATAACGCTTTATTCTCAGGCGCATTGGGCAAAGCTAACAATATCGACAGTTCACGCTTCATGACAGTTCCTTTAACTCGTGACATTACAGAGTTCATGCCTAAATTTGAAGCTGAATTTTCTGAAGAGTTTGTCTGTTGTTCAAGGAATGGACTGTTATGGCTTCACACAAGCAGAGTTGGATACCTAACCGTTACAGCTTTAAAGCTCGATGAAGAAAACAATATTTACATAATTGCACAGATATTAACGATCCCAGTTGAAACTGTTCGAGCGCGTGGATATGATTGGATATTACTGCAACATTCATTCATTGTATGGTTCGATACAGCTCCTTATATACGTATAGCAACAATAATAGATACGAGTAATGATACATTCTTCTACTCAATGTTACGAATAACAACATGGGGGAATAGCTATAGGACTTTTAGTACAAGCTCAGAAGGTCTTTATCCGGCTGGCACTCACAAAATGGAACACTGCTATTCAGTTCTACCAGCGGTGGGGGATTGGCAGATCGTTGAAGATTTTTTGATACGCCGTCCAGATAATCCGCTGGCTGTGAGTGAAGATAATACAGGACTATTACAAGCACGTCCATTAATACCACTTGAGTTTAACTACGGTGCTGATCCTTCATACGGGGCTGGATACAGCGCAACAAAACGAGGTATTCAGCTTGCTATGATTAATGGCGAATTATGGGGCAAAGGTGTTAATAACATCGGTAAAGTTTCTATCCTTCCAGCCGTATTCACTGAAGATGGAGAGCCAGAAGAATATTATCTATACATAAGTCCTGAGTATAGAAAAAATAACTTATCTGTTGATGATTGGGATAATCTTTCAATAGCAGGAGCTGAGAATGTAATTGGGTTCATGAGCGAAAAATCCGATCCTGTAACTTCTAGTACGTGCGTTGATGCAACTTCACAAGGATTACTCTCACTGAAGGATAATCAGTGGGAATCTCCACGTCCGTACGATAATAGCAAACTTATAGTTGATACATCTAATGGTAACTGGCTAGCACTAGGTGAGAAAGGCGTTACGCACAATGGAGACAGTTATGAGTGTGAAAATCTTCCAACTTGGCTTGCCCCTACAGAAAAAGTCGAGAGTATAGAGAAGATAAGTGTTATTTCGTCAACAGATAACATTCTTGTTAAGACTGATATTGCCAAGGGCTTCAATAGGATTTTAATTAATAAATATGAATTCTTTTCACCGTTTATATATTTAAGCGATAAAAAAGAATTAAGGGATATTACTTGGAATAATATTTACAAAAAAACAGTAAATATTGATTTTGCCAATGTCTTTGATGTATCTTCTTTAAACGACGGTTTTTTATATATTGCACCAATCTTACTATCAAAAGATACCGATGGATTTCCTAAAAAATGGTATTGTTTTAATTCTCAAAATAATAACTTCAATGTTCGCAATATTTCTATATCTTTTGATAGTATAAGGAATGCAGACAGAGAAGAAGGTTTTGAACCGTTTGAAAATACTTTCAAACGATGGGAATCAGTATATGATGGCGGTTATTGGTACGGTGATTATTATTTTGTTCCCATAGGGACAGACTATGAGATTTACCCCGATTATTTTGTATCCGTTTATATAGGTGGAGACGGTTACGTTAGGCACCGATGGTATTCTCTATGGCATTTGGCAGGTTTTCAAAAAGAAGCCGAGTTTGAATATGTAGAAATCATCTACGGAAAAGTCTATTATTACCATGAAATTAGATATGGGGCTACATATCGCTCTGGCTTATGGGGAGACGGCGACACAATAGTGAGAGGAAGACTATCAAACGACTATGGGGCATCTAATTATCCTTATTTTGAGGCATATTCTGATAAAGGAGAACATTTAGAAGTTTATAATTATCTCTATGGTTATAGAGGATACTTTTTCCGAGCGATAGAGAAGTCCTATGAATTTAGTGCAAATGATATGGGTATTCCAGAGTCTGAGTGGGAATACGTTGATAGATTTGATGAGGGGTTAGATTTTTCCTCCGTTTATAAGACCGAACCTTGCTACGCAGATTTTATTTTTAAAGAAAAAAATACGAAAACAAATTTTATAATACATATGCCTAAAAATCTTGACAATGAGACTTTTAATATTGACATAAATACTAATGAAAGAGTTTTTAGATATAAACATAAAATAGATGGTAGACACTTGTTTTTTATATTTTTCAAAGACAAACTCTTTATTTTTTACACTAATGATAATAAAATTTTTGACTTTCAATCTGAATACGAAAGGAGCAAATGACTTTGAAATGGAAATTTAAGAACAATACAAAGAACACTATAATGTTTAATAATGTTATCTGGCAGCCGAATGAAGAGCATGAATTAGCTTATTCAGTTCCGGCAATTTGTGGACTTACTTGCACGCAAGAAGGCAACGAGCCTGAGCCGGTACTTTTTCATGATGATCTAATCATTTCGGCTGGGGCGGAAGTTCCTATTGAACTTAACACGCCTACATTCGCTAAGAATGTTGCATTAAGCATCATGTGTATGACTTCTAACTCCGGTTGCGAATGCAGATTTAACAGCAACACTAACACTCCGATCCCGATTGATGTTAGAAGCTTCATTCACGTCATGCCATGGTTCTCATGCTCAAAAATTTTCTTGAAGAATACCACTGAAAACGACGTACACATCAGCGTATCAGCTGTGGAGGTGGTTAGCTAATGGGTGTAATTATCGTTCCCCGTGGTGATAATTCAGGCAGTGGCGGAACTGCTGACCACTCTCACACAAATTTAGCATTGCTAAACTCGCTCAAAGTTGATGCTAGTGGACATTTTATCGTGAATAACCAAATTATCGGAGAACAAGCGATTGAAGTTAATTATGAATTGACTCTCACACAATCGCAGGTTTCTAATAAATGCATTGAACTTCCTTTTGATTGCGACGCTCAAAGAGCTATTACTTTAACTCTTGCCAGCGTTCCACAAATTAGGGAGATTGATTGGGAGGTGATTGAACATGAATATCCGCAACCTGATTTAATTTCTTGGGACAGTTTGCAGCTTGAACAAATTGCTCAAGTTGGTGACAAGGTTAATATTACTTATTACAAAAAAATTTAATTTTTAGGAGCTGATTTATTTTGAGTTTTGATAGACGTTTTCTAAACGTAAAATTTAGCGTTAAGGGCATTGTCAACGAGCCTCCAGTTAGCGTTTTGTCTGGTGATCAGTACATCGTTGGTGCAAATCCGGCTGGTGCGTTTGCTAATGCTTCAGCAAATTCAATCGCAATTTATAATGGTACAGCTTGGAAATTCATTCCGGCTTCAGTAAATCACTTTGAAGTTCTCAATCTTGACACTTCCGAAATTCTGGATTGGAACGGATCAGCTTGGGCTAGTGTAGTTTCACTTGCTTCCAGTTATTTTGCGCCTGTACTTGACGTTATCGAAACTGGCGCAACTTTACCAGCAACGGCAACTACTGGCGATAAATTCCTCAACACGACAGATAACAAAATTTACACTGCAACGGCTGAAAATACTTGGGATAGCGGTACAGCAATCAGCAACAATGACCGTTACGTTTCTCTCACCAGTAAAAAACTTTACCCGAATATCTCCATTCCTGATGGCACAATTTTCCTCTGCAAGTCGGATAAAAGCTTATGGAGTTATGATGCAACCGCTGACGAGTTAATAAAATTCGATTTTTCTAGCGGAAATGTAGCAATCTCAGAAACTCACACATTGACCGCTGCGGAAATTCTCGCTAAGTCATTCACGCTTAATCATCCAATCGCTCAAGGCACTGAAAATAGCATCTTACTCTTCCTTGGTGGCGTTGCTCAAGTTATCAACGTAGATTTTGAAATCAGTGGTAACTCAATCAGTTGGAATAACAAAGCACTTCAGAATTTTGGACTCAGTGAAGGCGATATTTTTATCATTAATTATTACAGATAACAGAAAGGATTTGATTTTTTATGAAAATTGACAGAAGGTTTTTAGACGCTAGGTTCATCATCAATAGAGCTTCGGACGGGGGGTACGCTCCCAGCAATCCAGTTGCCGGAGATATTGTTTTTTCTACCGATAGTTCATTTGAGGGCATCCATAAGTATGATGGCAATAATTGGATCAGAATTCCGCCTAATAATGCAGACCAGCTAGAGTTCATCGATATTACAAATGGCAACATCATCAAGAGCGATGGGACAGCTTGGGCAGTCGTTGGAGTCTTAAAAACTTATCTTTACGTTAAAGACGTTCTCGAAGATAAAGTTTATACCAATTATAGTGGCGAAACTCATCGCACCGGAGATAGGTATCTTAATACTAATGATAATAAAATCTATACTTACGACGGTAGTAGCTGGGTTGCAGCTTCAAGTACTGCCTCAGACGGTAAATACGTCTCAAAGTATGACTATAACATCTACACAAAATCCGGTAGTTCATATACGAGTAGCGAATTACCTGAAGGGTGTATCATTGTATCGGAAAATGATTTATCAATTTATGCCTACAACTCAACGCTTGGTGTCATTAAGGCAAACTCAGTGAGCGGTGAAATAATCACTGAGCGTCATATCATCACAAGCAATGATGTTGAGTATCGGCACTTCGATCTATCACATGAAATAGTAACTAATAAACTGGCACAGGTGTTAGTTTTTGTTAATGGCGTTTTACAGGATTATTCTACTGACTACACAACATCGAACTATGAAGGGTACGGACGAATTAGTTGGGATAACAATAGTCTTGGGTTGTACAACACTATGAAGGTCGGAGACAAAGTTACCGTCCAGTACTCAGCCTAAACATGCGCTTTATAATGCGGACAACTCCAGGCTGGAACACAGAGGAATACTTTAACGCAATTCCACAGCTCGAACTTTGTGTTGACCAAGCTAAAGATGCTTATCAAAATTTTTTGAATGCGCTTGAGTTGGCAGGTGCTGAACCCTGTGTCCATCTGGAGGACGACATCGTTCTTTGTAAAAATTTCGTTCAACGTGTCTCGGCTGAGGTCGAGGCGCGTCCTGACGAAGTTATACAGTTTTTCAGCGTGCGCAGGAAAGATGATTTGGAAATTGGAAGCAGGCACATCTTAGGCAATGATTTTCGCTTTTGCCAGTGTTTTTACTTGCCCGCAAATATCGGGCTTGAACTTTTGGAATACGGGCAAAAATGGAGTGAACATCCATTATATCCGCCAAAATATCCAGGAGCCGCAAATTTCGATATGATGATAGCGTACTTTTTGTATTCGAAGAATATGCGATACTGGAATGTAGTCCCCAATCTCGTTGATCATAAGCCCGTGCAATCAAGAATCGATCCTCGGCGCAGTAAAAACAGGCAATCATTTACTTTTGTAGGATAAATTAAAGGAGTTTCCGTTGCTGGAAGCTCCTTTAATTTTTTTAGGAGACGAAAAATAATGGCAAATGATACGAAAAATTTTAAGGTTAGTGAATTTGCATGTCATTGTGGTTGTGGTTTTGATAATATTGACCAGCGTCTGATCAATATGTGCCAAGAAATTCGTGATAAGCTTGGTGTAGCGGTCAAGATTAATTCCGGCTGTCGTTGCGCGAAACATAACGCTAAAGTTGGCGGTGTTAAGAACTCAACTCACACTCGCGGACTTGCTGCAGATATTTCCAGCTCCGTTGGGGCTAAAGCTATCTGGCAGGCAATTCACGAATTGCACGACAAGGAAGGTAAACTCCAAGATTTAAGTTACGCGATTTTATACAAGAGCTGGGTACACATTGACTGTGGTCAGAAGCGCAGGAATTTATACGAGGTCAAAGCATGAATAAACTCGGTGAATATTTTGATTGGATTTGCTCTGGCATCGGCGCAATTTGTGCTTGGTTTTTGGGCGGAGCTGATGGCTTGTTAATTGCACTTGTGACTTTTACGGCTATGGATTACGTCACCGGAGTTCTGGCTGCTGCAGTGCAGCATAAACTATCAAGTGGCGTTGGCTTCAAAGGCATTATCAAAAAAATCGTCATTTTCGTCCTTGTTGGTATCACTCATATTATTGACCGGCAATTTTTAGGACAGACAGCGGTTATACGAGACGCTGTAATCCTTTTCTTCTGCGCGAACGAAGGCGTGTCAATTCTCGAAAATGCTGACAACATTGGCGTGCCTATCCCTGACAAGTTAAGGGAATTATTTTTACAAATGAAAAATAAAGATAAAAAAGATGAAGAAAAAAAAGCAGCCTCATGATCGCTCGGTCATGAGGCTGCTTTTTTTGTGCCTTATTCCAGAAGGTAATTTGCTGCTTTTTCTGCTGATGCTGCTGCCTTAAAAATCCTCTGGAATGATTTCTGTTATCATAATATTTTCCTCCTAATTTTTTTGTTATTACCCCGTCGTGATGACGGGGGAAAGTAGTCTAGAACCGTGCTAAAAACTCATTAATTTTTTGCTCGTATTCCGCGATTTTTGCGTCACAATCCGCACGCTCTTGAGCTGTCATTCGCTCGTCTTATTTGCGCCAATATTCGCGCTCTTTATGCTCCTCGATTACAAATTCCGCAGCCTCGATCAAATTATCCTCAGGATTATCATAGCCGTATAAGCCTTTTACGGCGTAAATATTCCCGTAATGACCGCTAGCCGGCGATGTGCGATCCCCAAGCATTGCAACGGTGATAATGTCAGGATCATGATAGCGAGTGATCTCATTGACTCCGAGCGAGCAATGGAAGTCCCCGAAAATTTCTCCAGTCTTTGCGTTTACACTGACTTGCATGTACTCGCAATTATAAGCGTCACAATCGTTAATTCGGTCGATTAACCCGTCTTGGATCGTAAATTCCATAATGTTTCCTCCATATTCAGTTGTCATTTTACTCACGGATATTTTTCCGTGCCCAGCGCGGTGTTCTGCGCTTGATGGTTAATATTATATTTCAATATTGAAATATTTCAATACGTAAAAATACGTAATATATTCTATATTGAAATATTTCATAGTATAATATTAAAAACAAAAATATTTAAGGAGTGAATGACAATGGAAATAACTGAAATATTATTATCAGCGCCAGAAGTTGCAAAACGTCTGAATTTGACATCACAAAGAATTGGGGTTTTATGCAAGCAGGGACGTTTCGAAGGTGCGAGAAAGTTACAAAATCGATGGTGGCTTATTCCAGAACAAGCCGTCGAGAACTTCGTACGCTTACGTCCTGGACAACAAATTTCCCGATTAAAATTCAACGAGAAAAAATACTTGCAGGGAGTATTGGATCAAATTAAGGATCAAAATCAGGAGGAGAATTAACGTGAATCTTGGGCTAATCGCCAATTAGATTAACATATTATAGATCAATAAAAAAAATTAGTGCATGTTGTACACTAAATCGTAAAATTGATTTATAATATATGAACAAAAAAAATCTTCAAATTGGAGGTTTAATTATGACAGAAGAAGAAAATATTTTCAAGGCAGTACAAGACAAATACGACATCAGCAACATCGCAGAAGGATTAGGAATTAGGTTAAAACGAGTGGGAC
>CALEPX010000060.1 GCA_937911045.1 uncultured Fretibacterium sp.
AAAAAAACCCCCCCCGCCGTTATCGCCATTCGTTAATGTCATGTCTTTACTCCTCCAGCAGTCTAACTTTCTGGCCCTCATGTAAAAAATATACTCCAGCCGTTACGATTACATCGCCGTTCTTGAGAGTTTTGCCCTCAATCTCAACAGAAGAATCATTACGCATTTGGCCGACATTAACGGGAACTAATGAGACTTGACCGACAGCATAACGCCAGATGAAATTGCTATTGTCCTGATTTTTTACCGCCGTAATCGGAACTAAAAATTTTTCGCTCTCTTTAGCCGGTGATTTATCGCTCACAAAATTCATCTCGACAGTCACGGCCATTCCTGGAAGCGCACGAATTTCTCTTGACGAAGGCATTAACGCCGTAAAAGGGTAAGTGTTCGAAGCTGCGGCCAATGTCCCAATTTCTTTTACTCTTAACGGGAAAACTTTATCGGGCATAGCTTCAAATCTCGCGTTTAAGTTAAAGAGGTCTGAATGTGTCTGCAAATCTCTCAAGCTCCGAATTTCCGTGACAGGCGCTGTGAGCACGTCATTATCCGGGATATTAAACACGATTTCGAGCGCATTCAAATCTTGAAGGCTGAAAATTGTTTGCTTGGCCGTAACATCTTGATAATTTTCTACCGTCCTGTCGGCAATAATCCCGTCAAAAGGTGCTCGCAATTCCGTATCTTTTAAGGCATCATGTACAGATTTCAAGTTTGCATTGGCCGAGTTCACCGCTGATTTGGCAACGTCAAGCTGAGTTTTCGCGCTGTCATATTGCTGTCTGGCTATAACTTTTTGCTTGTATAAATTCTCGTAACGCTTAAAATCCGCCTGAGCATTATTGTACTGAGCTTGTGCCTGAGATAATGCGCTTTGTGCCTGAGATATTCTCGTGTTGAAGTCTCTGGGGTCAAGCGTCGCTAACAATGTTCCTCTCTTTACGCTTGCTCCCTTCTCAACGTAAATTCTGCTGAGAGTTCCTGATACTCTGAACGATAAATCCGCACGTTTGCCGCCTTGAACTGTACCGAAATATCTCCGTGTGAACTCATTGCCTCCGCCTTGAAGCGTAATCGTCCGTACTGGTCTAACAACTTCGGGTTCAGGTTCGGGGGCTTGAGTTTGTCGTAAGGTGTTCAGGCCGTAACATATGCCTGCGATTATGATAATGCCGAGTAAAATTTTAAAGAAGTTTTTCATGAAGTCATCTCCTTTTGAAAAGATTTGTGTAATTATAATTTCATGCGGCCGGTTTGTCTTGCACTGGTTACTGTTTCATGGCATCATAAAAAAAGCTCCCATCGTCGAAACACAGGGAGCGTTAATCTTTGCGGCTCGAGAATATCCGCAGTGTTCAGTCTATTTCGTGTTAAGCGTTTCTGTGGAAAATCTCCCAGCGAATTACTCCTCTTCCTGGCCTTCCGTATTCTTCGTGCTGAAGTGGAACATTACAATTCCGAGTGGTGGTAAAGTTAACGGCAGTGAGTAAGGCATATTGTGCCAGCCTATCATTTCGGCCTCCATTCCTCCGCAGTTGCCAAGTCCGCCACCGCCGTATTTCGTAGCGTCACTGTTGAGAATTTCCTTCCAGAAGCCGGCTCTAGGAACTCCAATGCGATAACCGTAACGAGGAACAGGAGTGAAATTCGCGGCACAAAGTATATATTCGTCGTCGCTCTTGCCCTTACGAAGCCAGGCTACAATGCTCTCCTGCCAGTCCGAACAGTCTATCCACTTGAAGCCCTCGTTGCCAAAATCAAGCTCATAGAACGGAGGATATTTCTTGTAAGCATTGTTAAGGTCGCGTACCCAGTCTTGAATGCCTCTAAAATCGTCCTTCTGGAGTAAATGCCATTCAAGCGCGCTGTCATGATTCCATTCGAGGCCCTGTGCAAATTCACCGCCCATGAACAATAATTTTTTGCCGGGATGTGCCCACATATAGCCGTAAAGCAAACGCAAATTCGCTCTCTTCTGCCACCAATCGCCGGACATCTTGTTAATCAATGAGCCTTTACCATGAACAACTTCATCATGAGACAACGGAAGCATGAAGTTTTCGCTGAAAGCATACCAGATTGAGAATGTTAATTGGTTCTGATGCCAGCTGCGATAAATCGGCTCTAAGCTCATGTAGTCAAGAGTGTCATGCATCCAGCCCATATTCCATTTCATTCCGAAGCCTAAGCCTCCCAAGAATACCGGTCGGGTCACCATTGGCCAGTCAGTGCTTTCTTCTGCGATTGTCTGGATTGTCTTGAAACGCCCGAATAATTCGCTGTTCATGTCGCGCAATAACGAGATTGCCTCAAGATTTTCACGACCGCCGTAAATATTCGGAACCCATTCGCCGGATTTCCGCGAGTAATCAAGATACAGCATCGAAGCAACTGCATCAATTCTCAAGCCGTCCGCGTGATAGACATCAATCCAGAACGCCGCACTCGAAATCAAATAGCTGCGAACTTCATTGCGCCCGTAGTTAAAAATATAGCTGCCCCAGTCCGGATGATAGCCTTTGCGTGGGTCTTCGTGTTCGTAGAGTGCTGTGCCATCATAGCGCGCAAGTCCGAAATCGTCCGTCGGGAAATGACTCGGCACGAAATCTAAAATTACAGCGATGCCTTTCTTGTGCAGGCTGTCGATCAGGTACATGAGATCTTCAGGCGTTCCGTATCGGCAAGTCGGCGCGTAATATCCCAAAGTCTGATAACCCCATGAGCCATAGAACGGGTGTTCCATTATTGGCAGAAATTCCACGGCAGTGAAGCCCATGTCCTCGCAATAACCCGGAAGTTCTTCAGCTATTTCACGATACGAAAGCGATAAACCGTCGTTCCAGTGTCGTCGCCATGATCCCAAATGCACTTCGTAAACGCTCATCGGTGCATTAAGAGACATTTTTTCGCCGCGATTCTTGAGCCATTCTTCATCACCCCACTCGTATTCTGACCAGTGCGTGATTGACGATGTTCTCGGTGGTAATTCAAACGCTCGCGAGAACGGATCCATTTTTTCTTTGTATTCGCCGTGACTGTTCTTGATATGGAACTTGTACAACTCCCATTTTTGCAAGTCCGGAACGAAACCTTCCCAAATTCCGCTGCCGTCCCAACGTGCTGCTAACGGGTGTGAATCCGGATTCCAATCGTTGAAATTTCCGACGACACTCACGGATTGAGCATTCGGTGCCCAAACTGAGAATGCAACGCCTTCAGTTCCGTCAGAATCCGTGAATTTCTGTGCGCCCATCTTTTCGTAAAGATGATAATGCGTTCCCTGCTTGAACAGAAAAATATCATAGTCCGTAATTGGTGATACTCCATGACGTATTGCTCCCGCCATTATTAAATTGCCCCCTTTTGAAAATTCTAATTTGTCTTATAATAATATATTATTGCAAAACTCAAAAGGAGGTTTTTAGTTATTATTATGAAAAAATTATTACACGCAGAAATTTCGAGAAAAAGATTCGTATTTATTTTCACGCTTCTCGTATGCCTGATATTCGCAGCTGGTCCAGGAATTTTCGCCGCTGATGATGCCCCGAGAATTTCAATCGAGAACGAACCGCATATCGGTGAACAGGTGATTTTATCCGCGCAGACTGCGAGAATGCCAAATAACGCCTCGCTTGGCTGGTCAGTTGCTCCTACGACGGGGAAAAATCCGGTGAGAATTTCGCTGCGTTCGGGTGGACGTGAATTTGCTTTTACACCGATTGATACTGAGCCAATCCAAGTCAACGCTTACATCGAGGATTCAAACGGCAATATTATTTCGACAAGTGAGATCACAATCGTTCCAAAAGAATTTAACGTGAATATTTCGACCGTGATTGACAAGCCATTAACGCTCTGGGATGCTGCAAAACGCGTGAATTACTCGTTAAGTCCAGATGTTTTACTCGCAGATTCTCCGGTCAGAATCAAAGCTGAAATTAAACCGGAATTTCACGGGGATCATTCGTTCCAATGGAATGCAGACGCCTCAACCGCAATTTTAAGCCCCGATAACGAAGGCATATTTATCAAGCGATCTCAAATCGGTGATTCTGTCGTTACAGTCACAGCTTTCAACTCAGCAGGGATCAAACTCGGCAGCGGAACTCAGACGATCAAAATCACTCTGCCGACATACGTTTACCAGAACGCAGCGAAAGAACGCAACGCTTGGACAACCTGGCAAAATGCTCAGGAACTCTGGGAATCAAAAAATTATTCCGAAGCAGTTCAGGCAGCAACCAACGCTCTGAAACTTTCACCGAGAGACCCCGAAATTTCCAACGGATTGAAAGTCATGATGGCTGATTTCGAGAGATTTAACCGTGCCAGCAAATTACGCGAAGAAGCAGCAGGTTTGATCTCACAGCGGAAATTCGACGACGCTTTGCAGAGATTACGCTCAGCTCAGGTTATTTGGCCTCTTGATGACGGCGCAACTTCGATCCGAAATGCCGAACAGAATGCCGAGAAACAACGTCAGCTCATTCAGCAGGCGACTTGGCTCAAAGACACGGCTTCAGCTTATGATAACGAAAGATTATACGAAGACGCTCTGGATTATTACGCGAAAAGTCTGGAAATTTACAAGCTCGAAGGCGTCGCAGAAAGAATCGAAAGTATCAAAACACGCCTGTCACGAATTGCCAGTGCCGACAGATACGCAGGTGAAGGGAATCGTCTCGAACGCGAGGGCAAATTACAGGAAGCCTTTAACATGTACAACGCCAGCGCACAGTTAAATTCCGACGCAGCATTGACGCAGCATATAAAAGAACTCGCCAGCATTGTCCAGAGACGCGAACGTCAAGCCAAAACTCTTTTCAACGAGGCACGCCAACGTCAGAGCAAAAACCAGAATCAGGAAGCTTTGAAATTATACCGCGAGAGCTTGTTGCTAAATCCCACTGATGATGCAGCTACACGTGTTCGACAGCTTGAACGCACGATCAGACTTCCTCAGGGAACAGTCTTGCGCACACCCGAAGATTTCGGAATCGGAACTAAAGCCGATGCTCTTAAATTTGTTCAGGAAGGCGACGAGTTATATAATCAAGGCAAACTCGAAGAAGCAGCAGTCAAATACAGGAGAGCGCAATCGATCTCATCAAGTCCTGAGATTCAGTCATGGCTCGAAAATATCGAAGCAAATATCCGTGAACGACGCTCAGTTCAAGCAGCAAACGAGTTAATCACGCGTGCGAATCAGCTTTACAATCAGGGCAAGACAAAAGAAGCAATCGAGTTATACAGACAGAGCCTAACAACTCACGCTAACCCTCAAATCGAGGCATTCTTAAAGAATCAGGGGAAATAATATTTTGATTACGATAGCTTTTTGCAATTTGAAGGGCGGAGTCGGAAAGACCACGGCTTGCCAGAATATCGCTGTTGCTCTGAGATCCCTCGGGAAAAAAGTCGCGGTCGTTGACATGGATCCGCAGAGCAATTTGAGCGCGTCATTTGGTCTGACTTTATCAGCCGTTGAGCCGCAAGTTTTTGATATATTATCCGGAAATTCAACTTGGGATGACGTGAAAGTAACTCGCGAGGGAATCGATGTCATTCCGAGTTCGCTGAATTTGATCCTGGTAGAGCTGAACCCCGAAGACCCCGTATCGAAAGACAATATTCTCAAGAACGTAATATCTTCACTTGATCAGAGCAAATACGATTTCGTGCTGGTAGATTGTCCGCCGCAGTTGAGCGTATTCACACGCAACGCACTCGCCGCCTGTGAACACTTGATCGTTCCGATGGATGCGGGATTCTTTAGCTTGATGGGGCTGAAATTGCTTAACGAAGCATTACCGGTATTTCACGACAGATTGAATATCGACATAAATTTGCTCGGGATATTATTCACGAACTTTGAGCAGAGAATTTTCATGTACAGAGAAGTTCGCAAGGAAGTCAAGAATTTCTTCGGGAACAAGTTATTTGAAAATTTCATTCGCAAAAACGTAGCTCTTGTTGAGGCTTCCAGCTTGGGGAAATCGATTTTCACGTACGCTCCGAAATCCAACGGTGCAGAAGATTACGTGAGAGTTGCCAACGAATTACTCGATAAACTTGAACTTGAAGGCGGTGAACGTCATGCCGATTAAAGACAGACCATCATTGCGTGGTTATTTGTCAACTGGAATTGTTAAAACTGAGGGACAGGTTCAGGAGCAGGAGCGCGTTCAGGAACTTGATCGATCCTACGAGCGCAACAGGAAAATTTCCATGTTTGCATATGATAAAATCCATGAACTCATTGAAAGCAAGAGCCGCAAATATGGTATCCGTGTAATTTGGATAAATCCTGCGTACACATCCCAGATTGGCAAAATGAAGTACATGCGGCCCAAGGGTTTGGCTGTACATCAGGCGGCGGCCTATGTGATTGCCCGCAGGGGCATGGGCCTCAACGAAAGCATTCCCGCATATTTGGTAAAATTTCTTCCCAAAAGCCATGCTACTATGGCTGGAAAGTATAAACACACCTGGCACTGGTGGAATTACTTCACCAGAGAGATCAAAAGAAACAAGATTCCCATTGCCGCATTTTACGGTGATGTTTCCAAGCTCAACAGTTTGAGCGCACTGAAAGCAAGTTAAGATAATTCCACAAAGCATAAATGTGTAATTATAAGCCCTGTACACTGCAACTCGAACACGCTCACAGTGGAGAGCATATCGGGGCGCAGACGAAAGTACGCACGTTATAAACAAACAGGATTGGCGCCCAAACCAAGGGACTGTGAACACTGGACTGCACCCGCACGAAGGTGGTAGCACCTGCGGATAAAGTCGATTCTGTCAAAGCGATACAAGGTGAAGTTTTCGTCGCAGATATGGCTATGATGAAATGCGATCAGATGCCATATTGCCCGACCTATTTGGATGAGGGTTTTT
>CALEPX010000061.1 GCA_937911045.1 uncultured Fretibacterium sp.
CCTTGATGAGCCGACAGCCGTATTAACTGAGACTGAAGCCGAGATTTTATTGACGGCCCTTAAGAAACTTGCTAAACAGGGAATAGCTATTGTGTTTATTTCGCATAGATTGAGCGAGGTTAAAGAGCTTTGCAATCGTGTAATCATTCTCAGAGACGGAAGATTAATCACGGATCAGCCCGCCGAAAATTTATCAACTAGGGAGATTGCGGCCTTAATGGTTGGACGTGAAAGTGAGCGTAAAGAGATAATTCCTGAGTTTTCACCTGAGCCGGTTAAAGAAAATGATATTAACTCGGAAATTATCAAGCCCAAGAAAAAGAAGAAGAAAATTAAACCAGCCCTGAAAGTTGAACATTTATGGGTTGACATGCCCGGTGAAACTGTTCGTGATGTTTCGTTCGAAGTCAAGAAGGGTGAAATCTTCGGGATTGGCGGACTTGCAGGACACGGAAAACTCGGCATTCCAAACGGGATTATGGGATTATATCCTGCTGGTGGAAAAGTAAGACTGTTCGGAAGAAGTTTAACGCTGAATAAACCTCGTGCAGCTTTAAATCGCAAAATGGCTTTTGTCAGTGAAGACAGGCGAGGCGTGGGCTTACTGCTTGATGAGCCTCTCGACTGGAACATAACTTTTACGGCTATGCAGACTCAAGGAAGATTTTTGCTCGGAATCCCGTATATCTTCCAGGTCAGAAACGAGCTCGCAATGGCTAAAGAGGCTAAAAAGTATATCGAAGCTCTCAGCATAAAGTGCACAGGACCTAATCAATTGGCCGGAGAATTATCCGGAGGAAATCAGCAAAAAGTTTGTTTAGCTAAAGCGTTCGTGTTGAAGCCGAACATTTTACTCATCTGTGAGCCTACACGAGGAATTGACATCGGAGCAAAATCACTCGTCCTTGATACCCTCAAGAATTACAACAAGGAGAACGGCACGACAATAATTATCACGAGTTCGGAACTTGAGGAGCTGCGTTCGGTTTGTGATCGAGTTGCAATAGTCGGTGATGGGAAAATTGCTGGAGTTTTGCCGGCAACAAGTCCAGCTGAAGATTTCGGAATGCTCATGATGGGTCAGAAATTCTTTGATCCTGAGACGGCGTACGGGGAACTTTCGAGCGCAAATGCAAACGCAAATTCAAATTCTTAGTAAGCTTAGCAAGGGGGAAGCAATATCAGCATGATAAAAAATTTCATTGCAAAGGCAGGTTGGCCCAGAATAATAATCGGGTTATTCTTGCTTTCGTTATTCATAGCGGCTCCGTTTGTTGGAGTGCGAGTTGACACGTCGTTGTCGAATACGCTGGTGAGATTCGGCATGAACGGCGTGATGGTTTTGGCGATGATCCCGATGGTGCAAGCTGGCTGCGGATTAAATTTCGGCTTGCCGTTGGGAATTATTGCTGGACTTTTGGGCGCGACATTATCGATTGAATTTAACGACAAGATTCTCGCGTTAGTTCTGGAATGTGTGACGAAATATAATTTTGCGTTCTTGAGTGAGCAGTTCGTGATTGCGCATCGTGAGGCGATTGGTTTTGCGTCTGCGATAATAATGGCTGTGCCGATTGCTGCGATTCTTGGCTGGTTCTACGGGAAATTATTGAATCGCGTTAAAGGCGACGAAATGATGATTGCGACATACGTAGGATTTTCGTCAGTTTCGTTCATGTGCATAGCGTGGCTGCTGCTTCCGTATAAACACCCGACGATGGTTTGGGGATACGCTGGTCAGGGATTGCGAACTACGATTAGCGTTGAGGGATATTGGCTGCATGTTCTGAGTGATTCACTCGCGATTAACGTGAACGAGCATTTGTATATTCCGACTGGAATGTTAATATTTTTCGCTATGATGGCGATTCTGGTCTGGATATTCATGAAGACGAAAACTGGAACAGCAATCACAGCTGTCGGATCAAATCCGGATTTTGCGCGCGCGTCCGGCGTGAACGTTGACAAGATGCGTACGATTTCCGTTGTGTTATCGACTGTACTCGGAGCGATTGGCATTATCGTTTACGAACAGAGCTTCGGATTCATCCAGTTATATATGGGACCGTTCTACATGGCGTTACCGGCAGTAGCTTCAGTTTTGCTAGGCGGCGCGAGTGTGAATAAAGCCGGAATCGTGAACGTAATTGTCGGCACGTTCTTGTTCCAGGGAATTTTGACGATGACACCTTCAGTTATAAATAGCGTATTACAGACTGATATGTCCGAAGTGATTCGCTTAATCGTCAGCAACGGAATGATTCTGTATGCTTTGACGCGAAAAGTTCGTAACGGGAGGTAGAGTTGATCATGAGAAAGTTATTTGACATTATCGCAGGCAATGCAGTACCGGCAATTTTCATAATCATTTCGGCATTTGCGATCCCATTGAGCGGATATTCGGCGAGCTATTTGATTCAGGAATTGCTCACGCGAATCGGCAGAAATTCGTTCTTGATATTATCGCTCTTGATCCCGATTATGGCTGGAATGGGTTTGAATTTCGGAATGGTTTTGGGAGCGATGGCTGGTCAGATTGGCTTGTTATTCATGTCTGATTGGGGCGTTGTTGGCATTCCGGGAATGATTCTTGCTATATTACTCGGAACACCGATCGCAATAATTCTGGGAATCTTCTGCGGAAATATTCTGAATCGTGCGAAGGGGCGCGAGATGGTCACGTCGTATATTCTGGGATTCTTTATTAACGGCGTGTATCAGTTATTCGTGCTGTACTTGATGGGCTGGGTGATTCCGGTAACGAATCCGTCGTTATTATTATCGCGCGGTTACGGTGTGAGGAACGCTGTGAGCCTGTTAGGAATACGCGGTGTGCTTGATAATCTGATCCCTACGATTGTAGCAGGTGCTGATCGTGCGAAGAATTTTATCAACATGCAGGGTTCTGGAACGTTCATGGCATTACAGATTCCGTGTTTCGACGGCGAAGTTCGCATTCCGTTAGCGACGTTCCTGTTAATTGCGTTATTCTGCCTGTTCATAATCTGGTTCAGGAAAACGAAACTGGGTCAGGATATGCGCGCAATCGGTCAGGATCAGGCAGTTGCAGATTCAGCCGGAATTGCAGTTAATCGCACACGTGTGATCGCAATCGTAATCTCTACGGTGCTGGCTTGCATCGGACAGGTGATTTACTTGCAGAACATGGGAACGTTGAACACATATAACAGCCATGATCAGACCGGAATGTTCTCAATCGCAGCGTTGTTAATCGGAGGCGCGAGTGTATCAAAGGCAAGTATCACGAACGTATTTGTCGGCGTAATATTATTTCACTTGATGTTCATCGTTGCACCGGTTGCTGGGAAAAATCTTATCGGTGACGCGCAGATCGGCGAATATTTCAGAGTGTTCGTTTCGTACGGAATAATTGCGCTCGCGTTAGTCTTGCACGCATGGAAACGCAATCGTGAAGCAGAAGTCTCTCGCAGAAGTCTCCGCGGAAATTCGAACGATAACAATAACAGGGAAGGAGAGTAATTCATGTTTGTGAGATTTGTGAAATTTCTGATTCGCTGGATTGAACGTTTGGTATTATTAGCTGCGTTGATATTGCTGGGGGCTTGGCTGTTTTACATAGGACGTGAACACCAGATTTTCTTGGACAACCGCACTAACGAAGAATTTCGCGCATTGTCTCAGGTGAACGTAAGCATAAATGGCGGTGAAGTTTCGGAATTGACATCGAGAGAGCGTGACATGAAAAAAATCGTTGGACCAAAATTCACGCTCAAAGCAGAAATTTTTGATGATCGCGGCGATATTACGAAAACTATCGAACGAGAGATCAAATTATGTCCGTTGAGCAAAGACATCATGATAAATCTGCCAACGTTAGCAGCTGAGAACGAGAATTTTATTCTGGCAGCTCCGAGATAATATACACGTATATACGATACGAAAATTACGGCGAGTTCGGGAGAAATTCAGGGCTCGTCTTTTTTATGCAGCTCCCGATACTTCAAGCCCCAATTCTGCATCGAGAATAATATTTCACGCATACTTTCGCCAAGCTCCGTCAACGAATACTCAACGCCAACCGGAATCGTTCTGAGTGTCGTGCGCTTAACAAGTCCATCGTTTTCCATTGAGCGCAAACTCGCTGTCAAAACTTTGTGACTTATCCCGTCGAGATCGCGTTTCAGTTCTTGGAATCTGCATGGCTTATTCAGCAGGTCGCGCAGAATTAACAATTTCCATTTGCTGCCGATTAAATCAACAGTCGTAGCAACCGGACAATCCGGCAAATCTTTTTTACTGAGCAATTCATTCACATCTCCTTCACGAATATTATACGGGTAACAAAAAAGTGCGTTATTGTGTAAATGCGAATTTCGGGATTATGATTTCGGCGTTAATATTAATTTTGCGGGAGGAAATGTTCGTAATGGCAATTTCAGATTTAGCCGATTGGGGCAGCAAGTCATCGTCCTGTGGCGGCAGCAAACCGTCATCATGTGGCAGCAAAGCATCGTCATGCGGCGGAGAAAAGAAACCGTCATCTTGCGGTGCATCAAAGTAATAATTAATAATTTCATGAACGCCCTGTCTCGTTACGGGGCAATTTTTTTATCATGCGCTATTTCTCGTTTCAGGTTCACATCACAGACAACTGCGACCAACGCTGCAAACATTGCTACATATTCTCTGGCAGCAAAACTCACAAATTAATCAGCATGAGTCCGGAAAATTTTCAGAAAGTCCTGTCGAATTGCGTTTCGTTCGGTGAAAGATTCCAGCGTCAGGCGTATTTTTATATTACCGGCGGCGATCCGATTTTGCACCCGAATTTCTGGGAATTTCTCGCGTTATTGAGAGAGCATAATATCCAGTTCTCGATTTTTGGCAACCCGTTTCACATCGACGAGGAAGTTTGCACTCGCCTGAAAAATCTTGGCTGCGAAAATTACCAGTTATCAATCGACGGCACAAGACAAACTCACGACTGGTTCAGAAAAACCGGCTCATTCGACTGCACACTCTCGAAAATACGCTGCATAAAAAATTCCGGATTATGTTCAGTTATTATGACGACGGTTTCAAGAGCAAATATTCACGAAGTCCCCGAAATTATCGACACAGTTGTTGAATACGGGGTTGACGTTTACTCATTCGCGAGATACTGTCCAACAGGAAGCGAAACTAGCAACGGAATCTCGCCTTCAGAATATCGCGACTTTCTCAGAATTTGCGACGAAAAATTCAGGTTTTACGAATCTCAGAATTGCGCGACGTATTTCGACAGGAAAGATCATCTCTGGACGCTGTATGATTATGAGAACGGAAATTTCACAATCCCGAATGATTCAGAAAACGGCGTGATATATTCTGGCTGTAACTGCGGAAACGCACACCTGACGATTTTGCCGAATTGCGATGTGTACGCTTGCCGCAGAGTTCTGAGTAGCAAAGTCGGAAACGCTCTCGAAAATAATCTGTCGGATTTGTGGCTGAATGAGCTTGAGAAATTTCGTGAGTATGATAAATTTGCGAAGTGTTCGAGATGTGAGTTGCTGGGATTTTGCAGAGGTTGTCCGGCAGTTGCGTCTGGAAGTTGTGGCGGAGATTTTTACGCAGCAGATCCTCAATGTTGGAAAATTTTGGAAGGAGATTTGATTTAATCATGGACTTACTCGAATTAATACGCACTAGGCACTCAATCAGGAAATATCAGTCTAAGCAAATATCACGTGACGATCTTGAGAAAATCATCGAGGCAGGATTACGCGCTCCAAATGCGGGAGGTCGTCAGGGCAGCTTAATCGTCGGCATTCATAACGCGCAATTAACTGAGCAAATCGGCAAACTGAATATCGCGAATTTCGATCGCAGCGCATTGTTGGGAAATTACGTCTCACACGAACAGCCAAGCATAATCGACGATCCCAAAATCAAGAGCGGATTTTACGGCGCACCGAGTGTATGTGTAATTTTCGGAGCGAAAGATTTCCTGTACAGTGTTGCGGACGCGTTCTGCTGTGCTGAGAATATGATCTTGATGGCTCACTCAATCGGAATCTCGTCGTGCATAATCGCTCGCGGTGAAGAGACGTTTGATAATCCAGAGGGACGCGAATTTCTCAAGAATTGGCAAGTTCCGGAAAATTACGTTGCTCGATGTTTCGTGTTGCTTGGATATATCGACGGCGCAGAACCCTCACCAAAACCGCTGCATGAGAACCGCAGCAAAATCATAGAGTAATTATATAATTATAATTATATCGTGATTATTATCTCAAGTTTGCTATAATGTGTGAAAATTTATTTTTGGAAAGGCAGTTTTCACATGAAACGTATAATTTCAGCTTTAGTAATTTTGTGCGTGTTTGCGATTCCGGCGTTCGCTCTGAGTGACGCGGAGTACTTGCGCATGAAGAAAAATCGTGACTTTGCTGAAGCAGACAGAGAATTAACCAGGGTTTACAACGATGCGAAAGACAAGATGAGTTTCTCGGCTTTCACGGAGTTGCGAAAATCTCAGCGTGAATGGCTCAAAACTGGGCGTGATCGTCAGGCGAGGGAATTGATTCGCGATGGGGAAACCCGGCTCAATGCTTACACAGAAGTTACTCTTCAGAGGGTTACGTTTATTATGAATGCAATCGAGGACAATTCGTTGGACAGCGGCAAATTTTACGACGAAGACTGAGATTACGGGGAAATTTTATTGGGAGGATAATTTGACATGAGAAATATTTTCAGGAAAGCTTTATTGCTCGGATTAGTTGCAATTTTCGCGTTTAACAGCACACTGGCATTTGCTGCGACAACACTCAAACTCGGCACAACTGTTAATGAACAGGATTCGTTTCAGGTTGCTGCGGAGAAATTCAAGGCTCTAATCGAAGAACGCACAAACGGAAATTACAAGATCGAGATTTATCCCAACGGCAGTCTCGGCGGCGAAAGTGACATGCTTGACTCGATGTCGATGGATATGCTCGATATGGGAATCATTACGTCTGGACCGTTCGTGAATTTTGCGGCGATGATGGGCGTGTTGGATATGCCGTTTTTGTTCGCGAATAATTCCGAAGCGTATAAAATTCTTGATGGCGCAATCGGGCAGGAATTACTGGATACTCTTGAGGCTGCGAATTTGAAAGGGCTTGCTTATGCTGAACGCGGATTCAGGAACGTTACGAACTCAATCAGACCCGTGAAAAATGCTGAAGATATTAAAGGCTTGAAGCTTCGTGTAATGGAGAATGAAGTTTACACGGCTACGTTCAGGGCGTTGGGAGTGAATGCGACACCGATGCAGTGGGCGGACGCTTTGACGGCTATGCAGCAGAACACGATTGAGGGCGAAGAGAATCCGGTTAACGTAATTTACTCGTACGGGCTTTGGGATTACAACCAGAAATTCGTAACGCTTGACCGACACAGTTATTCTACGGCGATAATCACAATGAGTCTGGAAGCTTTCAAGAGACTTGATCCTGACACTCAGAAAATTTTCAAGCAATCGGCTCAGGAAGCTGCGGAATATGAGCGTCAATGGGTAGCCGATCAGGAGGCCGGACAGCTCGCTGCGATAAAATCTCACGGTGTTGAAATTGTCGAAGATCCGGACGTAGATTCGTTCAGGAATGCTGTTCAATCGGTTTACTCGGCATATCCTCAGTATGCTGATTATATCTCGAAGATTCAGTCTGAACTCGCGAAATAATTTCTGCATGAAAATATTGTCTGGATTGAGCTTGATACTCGACAAAATTTGCGGGGTATTAATAGCTCTGATGTTGTTCTTGATGGTTGCTTTCACGATTGCGCAGGTTGTGTGCCGAACTTGGTTCACGTCGTTGTCTTGGTCGGAGGAGGCAACCAGATTTTTGTTAATATGGTCAACGTTTTTGGGAGCTACGTGTGTGTATCGTCATTCGGGAAATATCGCGATAAATATTTTTCAGGATATATTCGCAAATTCCGCCGTGAAAAAAATTCTTGAGATTGTCGTTCATGTTGTGTGTTTCGCGTTATTCTGCGTGCTGTGCTATTACGGATTCATGTATTGTGCGCGACAGGTCAGAACTGCTGCAGCGATTCCGATTAAAATGAAATACGTGTACATGTGTATGCCTGTAAGCATGATAATTCTGGCACTGCATTCAGTTACGATGATTCTTGAGAAGATCTTCGGGAGTAAATAATCATGGCGACGATATTATTTTCGGTTTTCATAATTTTGCTGATAATCGGAGTTCCGGTAGCGTTCTCGATTGGTTCCGCAGCAGCGATTACGATAGCGTTTGGACTTGGCACGAACAGGCTCATGATGGTTGTGCAGCGAATGTTCGAGAGTTGCAATTCGTTCTCGTTGATAGCGGTTCCGTTTTTTATCCTGGCTGGAGATTTGCTGTCGAAGGGAAAGATTTCGCGATTACTGGTCGAGTTTTGCGAGTCGATTTTGGGAATGATTCGCGGTGGATTATCAGTTGTGTCGGTTTTGGCAGGAATGTTTTTCGCGGCGATTTCTGGGTCTGGAGCTGCGACGACTGCTGCGGTTGGCGGCGCGTTGATTAACGAGTTCGAAGCTCGTGGCTATGATGTGAGCGATTCGGCTGCGTTGATAGCTGCTGCCGGTACGATTGGAGTTGTAATTCCGCCGTCAGTTCCGATGGTTTTGTACGCTGTGATTGCGGAAGTGAGTGTTAGCAGTTTATTCAAAGCTGGATTTGTTCCGGGATTTATCATGGGCAGCGTTTTGATAATTATCGCGTTATACGAAGCTCATAAATACAAGTATCCCAAGGGCAGCAATTTCTCGTTCGCACGCCTTGTGAAGAGTTTTGTTTTTGCAATCCCGGGAATTTTGATGCCGCTGATAATTCTGGGTGGGATTTTCTCGGGGATATTCACGCCGTCTGAAGCTGCCGCGATTGCTGTTGGGTATGCGGTTTTAGTTTCGGGATTTGTGTATCGAGATTTAACGCTGAAGGGATTATTTGAGATTATGCTCGGTTCAGCCAAGACCAGTGCCGTAATCATGATTATAATAGCTGCTTCGGGACCGTTTGGCTGGTGTTTAGCGAACTGGAAAATTCCGGAGACGATTTCGAGCGCGGTGTTGTCGATTTCGGATAATAAATACGTGATCATGATGCTGATTTCGATAATAATTTTAATAGCCGGAGTATTCATGGAAACGTCGTCGGCGATAATTTTGCTGACACCGGTATTTTTGCCGCTGATAAAAGCTTTGGGAATTTCGACGATGCACTTCGGGGTGTTATTTGTCGTGGGAATTGCGATCGGAATGATAACGCCGCCGGTTGCGATAAATCTGTTCGTAGCGTCAGGCATAACGGGATTGCCGCTTGAAAAAGTTTCGCATTCAGTCGTGCCGTATCTGATAGGCTTAATAATCGTGTTTCTCGTGATAGTCTTCGTGCCGATAATTTTCCCTGGCGTGATTATGTGACGAGATTCGCGGAATTAAGCGTTTTCCCAAATTTTCGGGAGGACGCTTTTTTTCTGCGTAATGATATTCGTGCAAAAAAAATTGCCCCGAAGCTTTGGGGGCGTTATTTTTTGTATGCGGCTTTCAGTCGTGATAGTGCGTCGTGTATGTAGCGCGTCGGACATGCCAGATTCCATCGTTCGAAACACTCGCCAGATTTTCCGAACATGTAGCCTTCGTCAAAGAATAATTTCGCGTCGTAGTGATTTATGCGTTCGAGTTCGTGATAACTCAAGCCCAATCCCCTGAAATCCAGCCATAGCAGAAACGTGCCTTCGAGTGTGTAAATTTTTATCTCGGGAATTTCGCGCCGGATAAATTCGCATATGATATTTTTATTCGCGTTGATTATTTCAAGAGCTTGTTCCAGCCATTTCGCGCCGTGTTTATACGCAGCCTCGCACGCTACGTAGCCAAGAATGTTGCATTTCGGATTCGGATTATTACGCTTGAGTGATGCCAGAAATTTCTCGCGCAAAGATTCGTTCGGGATAAATATGTTCGAAGTTTGCAGACCGGCGATATTAAAACTCTTACTCGGTGACGTGCAGACTACGCAATTATTCGCGAACTCGTCCGAAATCGAAGCAAAGACCGTATGCGTATACCCGGGCATGATTAGATCACAGTGAATTTCGTCGGAGATTACCAGAATATTATTTCTCAGGCAAATCTCGCCTATTCGCGTCAATTCGTCTCGTGTCCAAACTCTGGCGCACGGATTATGCGGACTGCAAAGTATTAATAATTTTGCGTTCCCCTGTGAAGCTTTGCGTTCAAGATCTTCGAAGTCAATCTCGTAATGATCGCCCATGTCCAGAAGCGCGCTTTCGATTAACAGCCTGTTGTTGGATTTCACAGCACTGTACATCGGATAATAAACAGGCGTTGTCAAAATCACACCGTCGCCTTCACACGTATACGTCTTCACACACTCGAAGAATGCGTCAACTACACCGTGAGTCGGCAGAATCCATTCAGGTTTTGCGTCCCAGTTATGGCGAGTTCTGAACCAGTCACAAACACACTCAAGATACTCGTCCGTAGCGTTCGAATAGCCTAGTATGTTCGTATCAAGTTCGTGTTTCAGAGCCGCGATTATCTCCGGAGGCGTCACAAATTCAAGATCAGCAACTGAGAACGGAATGATATTCTCGGATTCGTTGACGCCGTATTCCTGAAGCTCGTCCCATTTATGAGAGCCTTTGTTAAAGCGTTTGTAAACTGTTTCGAAATCGTAAGCCATGAGATTATTCGACAAGGTCCCTCACTGCAGAACGCAATCTGTCAATCTGCCACGATAACGTCGCAATTTCTTTTTGAAGCATAGCATTCTCTTTTAATAATTCGCGCTGTCGAGCCTTTTCACTGGTTCTGTCAGTTGAGAACGTGCTAACTATTGAAGTTGAAGGCACAGATCGAATTTGCGTTTTCTTTTGAATGAGCGTCTTGCTGCGTCTGGTTCGTCGAGTAATTTTGTGCGTGTTGACTTTATCCGGACGTTTCTTGTATTTCGTCTCGTAATCGGCAAGTGACATTGTATTTGCCGCACCGCCTCGCATTCTGACCGCGACTACAAGCTGCCAGTTCGTGCCAAATTCCACGGCTGTCTGATGAATGCCAACTTCGTCCGAACGAGCTATGATTCGGCGTTTCTCTTCGTCAGTCAGGTCTTTGTAAGTTTTGCGCTGAGTTTCCTGAAGAGCTTCACTGTTTTTTGGTTGCGAAATAGCTTCAGGGCTTGTAGATAATTCTGGCTCTGGCTCTGATTTTGTCTCTAAAGCTGAATCCGGATTTGAATCTGAATCTGTCGGATTTACAGGCTCAACGAAATATGAATCCGCAGCCGGTTCTGGCTCTGTAGAAAGCGGAGTTTCCTGCGTAAATAAGTTATAATCAGGTGTCTGGTTATAATGATTTTCTTCAGTATTATCGATTGCGCTTATGCTTGTGTTTTCGTCATCCAGCATTGTTAAATAATTTCCTTTCTGAGTATTAATTAAGTCTAAGTGTAGATAAAATATGTATTATAAACAACCAGTTAGTCACTAGAGCATGACTTGCCTATTGTAACACATAACACACAGGTCGCGCGATATAAATGCGAATTTAGGACGATTGTTTTTCCAACTTTTCCAACTTTTCCAACTTGTCCAACTTGTCCAACTGCTGCAATTTTTTGAAAGAGGCCGGAGCATTCAAGTAAAGATTCCAGAATAACTTGTAGCCTTCTTCTGTTGCTGGAATCTTGTATAATACGCCGTTCTGAGTGTCCTCGATTACGAGCATGTTTTCGCCGAGTTCATCTGCCGAGAGATTCTCAAGTTTGACCGAAGGATTCAGAGATTTTGGATCATTTTTGGTGTTTTCACCTGTGCGCGCGTCAGATTTTCTCTGAGGAATCGCCAGCAACGGAGAATCCGACAAGAGATCCTCAGGTTTCACGCCCAAAGCTTTTGCTAACCTGACAATTTTTGCGGCATCCGGATAGCTCTCACCGTTTTCCCAGCGTCTGATAGTTGCGACTGAAATTCCTGTTTCCTTTGCAAATTCGATTTGATTATAACCGGCTCTTTTCCTGTACAGCTTCAATTTGCTCCCTAGTCTCATAAATAAACACCTCTTTGTAAAATAAAACGTCAAAATATTCAAAAAAGAATCATTTACACATAATAATACTCAAAAATAATTGATTTGCAAGAAAAATTTGCGGAAAATTTGCGAACTTGAATTTCTGATTTCTACCTGTAAAATTTTGCGCATGAATAATAATATCAGCATGAAAACTAAAATCTTGAGAATACTTGAGGCATCACGTGAGAAATTTGTCTCGGGTGAGAATATCGCAGAGCAGCTCGGCGTTACAAGGGCGACGGTTTCTCAGTACGTGAAAATTTTGAAGAGTGAGGGATACATGATAAGTGCTTCGACGAAAATCGGCTATCGTTTGGAAAAATTCTGCGATGTATTGTCACGTGAAGGGATAATTGCGAATTTAATCGACGAAAATATTCTCGGGGAAATAATTTGCCTTGACGAGATTGACTCGACGAATAATTACGCGAAGAAACTGGCTCTCGATGGCGCACCTGAGGGAACGTTGATAACAGCGAATCATCAGACTTCCGGACGTGGCAGGCGCGGTCATTCATTCGTGTCGCCGGCTGGAACCGGATTATACATGACGCTGATTTTGCGCCCGAACGTTGAGACACCGGAATTTCAAATGATAACTGTTGCCGCAGCAGTCGCCGTATGTTTTGCGCTCGAAAAATTGGTTCCGGGAATTAAGCTCGGGATTAAATGGGTGAATGATATTTTTCTGGGCGGCAAGAAAATCTGCGGAATATTGACCGAAGCCGTAACAAGTATCGAAAGCGGCGAAATTGAAAGCGTAATAATCGGAATCGGCGTGAACATTCGCACGGAAAATTTTTCTCCGGAGATTGCGTGTATAGCAGGCTCGATTTTTGACGGGAATGCCGACACGGAAAATATTTTCTCACGCAACGAACTTGCAGCGTTAATATCCGAACACATTATGCGATTTTCGAGAAAACTTGACGCTCCGGAAATAATTGCAGCTTATCGAGAGCGATCGATTCTGACCGGTGAAAATATCCGATACATGATCGGCAACGAATCACGAAAGGCGCGTGTTCTCGGAATTGATAACTCTGGCGGGCTTGAAATAATCGGCGAAGATGGCGTGCGGGAAATTTTGCGCTCGGGTGAAGTCTTCATGCTCCGGAAAATTCGCGAAACTTGCAAATCTTGACTTGACAATTTCCTGAACGTGGATATAATAAACGCTGTTGCGAATAACGTGTTTACGTTTGTGTGACGTGAGTTGCGGGGCGTAGCGCAGTCTGGTTTAGCGCACCTGCTTTGGGAGCAGGGGGTCGAAGGTTCGAATCCTTTCGCCCCGACCAGGTAAAACGCAGCAGCTCAGCAGATTGAAAATGTAATAACGAGAGAGTGATTTGTAGCAGCATCTGCGGGAATAGCTCAGTTGGCTAGAGCGATGGCCTTCCAAGCCGTAGGTCGCGGGTTCGAATCCCGTTTCCCGCTCCAGAAATTTCTCAGCAATACGCGCTCTTAGCTCAGCTGGATAGAGCAACGGCCTTCTAAGCCGTAGGCCGCGGGTTCGAATCCTGCAGGGCGCGCCAAGTTTTGCAACGTGCAGCATGGTGAGTGTAGCGCAATTGGTTAGAGCTTCGGATTGTGGTTCCGGCGGTTGAGGGTTCAAGTCCCTTCACTCACCCCAAGTAACACAAGACAGATTTTGCGCTCGTAGCTCATTTGGATAGAGCGACAGACTTCGGATCTGTAGGCAGCGGGTTCGAGTCCTGCCGGGCGCGCCAGGTATGAATCACGATTTCTCACATCACAATCTCACAATCAAAAGGACTGTTAGCTCAGTTGGTAGAGCAGCTGACTCTTAATCAGCGGGCCGTGGGTTCGAGTCCCTCACAGTCCACCAGCACATAATCAGGTGAAAGCCTTCAAAAATATATCGAGACCACCCCCCAGTAATTCACAGGGTGGTCTTTTGATTCCGGATTTTACTCGAAAGATCCGCCCTCTCGCGCTCAATATCAAATTCAAACGTGAAAATTTCATGCTCAATCGAATCCGTGTCCGTGATTTTTACGTCGATTTTTATCACACCGCTTTGCTGCTCAGGCTCGATGAATAATACCGGATAACCGAAATCGTTGAAGCCACTCGAAACAAATTCCAGCTCCGGACTGATTCGATACATGACTTTTGCAACCCTGTTATAATCCTCGGGAATTATCGCGAAATTCAATCTTTTGTCGCGTGAAAGCTCAGGTTTAAGCGAAATCTTCAGGTCATGCTTCAGCGCGAAAACTGCTCCGGACGGCGTGTAAATCGTTCCGGAAATTAAGCCCGCTCCCCACGAAAACACAAATAACAAAGCCAACGCTCCAGAATCCGAAATAATATCCAGTCTGGAAATTCTCCGGCGCAGAAATATCGCACAAATTCCAAGCGCAAAAATCGAAATCACGAAAAAATACGGAACTAACCACGAAAATTTTCTCGCAATCTCAAACGTGAACGCGAACATAATCGAGAATAATATTCCGGTTTTGACCGTCAGAATTTTTCGCCACATCAACGCAAATACATCGCCCCAACTCATCAGCGGAACTTCAGGAAATTCGTCACGTTCGTCAAGTTCAGCGGATTCGCTTTCGAATTTCAGTTTCGCGGCATTCTCAGAATTTTTCAGGTAGTTCCAGAACCGCATAATCTCAGACATGTCCGGCGCGGAAGATTTTTCACCGTGTCTCGGATTCGAAAAACGCAGCAAATATTCCTGTTCGTAATGATCCAGAATTAACTCGAAAATCTCTTCGTGATAAACGTAAATCTTGTTATTATTCGCGGATTTCGCATCTTTTCTGAGAGCCAGCAATTTCGAACACCAGACATTCTCGCGTTCCATTGAGGCTAAAGTTCGCGTTATCGTTGACGTGTCGCGCCCAAGAATTATCGCAATGTCCTGAACATGCCAGTAAATTTTCCTGTCGGCATTCTCGAATAGCAAATGGCTGATTTGTGCAGCACGAGAACCGTAAATATCTTCCAAAAATTCGCGCCTGTCATCGTCAGAACCCTGAAAATTCTTGTAATCGTTCACGTATTCCGTCAATAATTCACGAACATATTTGCGTGCCTGCTCGAACTCGTGGAATTTCCGCTCCATACGCCTCATGATATTCCTGCTCAGATTAAATTTCGGAATCTTGTTAATCGCAATCAAACGCATTCGATTTTTCGCAAATCCTCCCGTAAAATTTTCACAACGTTTTCGAACGAATTATATTAAACGAATTATATTATATGAAAGGAGATGTTATCAATGGCAAGACAAATACGCTATCAGTGCAGAAATTGTCACCAAACCACAATTCGCAGCGAATTACAAGGTCCTCCACCCGAAAATCCCGGCAGTTGCTCGAAAAAAAACGACGACGGTCATGGCTACAAAGCTCATGATTGGATGAGAATCGGCTACGTTTAGATAGAAATTGCGTTTTGAGTTTGTGAAGGGAGGTGAATTTAATGGGATTCTGGGGCGACGTTGCTTCAAACGCTATGGGAAATATGGCAAGAAATTTTGATAAATATTCGCGGGACTCTCGTATTGATGATGACAAACGCGCGGAATTAGCCGACAAAGCAGAAAATTGGCGCGGATTACAACGAGGCTTTGACGACTGGAGAAATTCATAATAATTTGCGGCTGACTAGATCAGGTGAGAGAGTTTTTCACCCGATCTTTTTTCACGCGCCAAAAAGCACTCCCCCGAAATTTTCCAGAGAAGTGCTTTCGTTATCGTGTTATCGAATCATCGATTGTTGTAATATAAGCTATGTGTAGTTTTTCGACCTGAAACTTCAAAGCTGCGTCCAAATCAAATATTGGTGGAGATAAGGGGATTCGAACCCCTGACCTCTTGAATGCCATTCAAGCGCTCTCCCAACTGAGCTATACCCCCGAATGCACCCGAAAAGTATAATCCCTAGTTCAATATTTTGTCAAGTGATTTATAATTGCTCACGTAATCATTCACATTTCGCACTGGAGAATTTCTAATGACTGACAAATCAATAACAGAACTAGACCCGACAACAGGCAAAATCATCTCGGCACTCGTCAAACCGCTCGCAAAAGATCTCAACGCAGCTATGCAAACCAGCAAAATTCTGGAGGCTTTCGAACAATTACAGAACTTGGCAAATTCATCGCAGAAAACTCAATCCGAAATTAACAGCTCACTCGCAAATGTGACCGCAACTTTGTCGTCACAGCCAAATATCGCAAACACTCTCAAGAATCTCAGAGCGCAAATTAACCTGCTGGAAAAATATCTGGACAAATCTCAATCCGAACTCAAGAATAATCAAAACTCACTCGCTCAATCAACCGGTAATATCCTCGAAGAAATTTCCGGTCTCAGAATCGTTCTCGAAAATATGGCAGCCGGCTTCAAGAATTTTCAGGTTCAAATAGCCAAGCTCTCACAAATTTCTCAGGACGCGCAAAAAACTCAACCCCCGCAGCAAGTTCAAGAACCGCCAATCCCGGAAAATATTTCAAACGAGATAGCTTTAATCGCAAAATCTACACCCAAAATAATCGAAGAATTACTCACAACCCGCCGCTCTCTCGACAACTTGTCCGCGAATATCAAGACCAATCTCGATAAAATCATCGCAACTCAAGCGAAAAATATCTCAGACAAAATCGCAAATTCCAAACCGGATTTTCACGAACTGCACGAATTTTTACGCGCACAATTCACCAGCATCGCTCAGAAAATCGAATCTCAACAGCAAATCGCAAACGCAAATTCTCAAGCTCAAACTCAAACGCAAATCCCAAACGACAACAATCTCGGCGAATACATTCACGGCATCGAGGGCGTTCTCAGAGCGCACAGCATGTCTCAAACACGCGAACTCGAAACTTTCTCTAACGAAATCTACGCTGCTAACGAACAATTCTCAATCTCGACTGTAAACAAGCTGCAAAAATCTCTCAGCGAAAATCTCGCCGCAAAATCCGATTCCCTGCACGAAAAATTCGCTGCCCTATACGAAATTTCACACGCAAATAATTCCGAAATCGCCGAACTCAGAAAACTCGCAAAAATCATGATCATTATTTCCGGAACTTCAGTTTTTTTCGCAATCATAACTTTCATCACGCTGCTGTTCAAATAAATTTCGCGCGAAAATTAAAGTGTGCAAAATTCCGCTCCGATAAATATCACGTAAATCAAAATCTTAAATTCAGAAATCATACGGGATTTGAAAATTTTAGGATAAAAACCCGTTTTGCAGGAGGCTTAAACAATGCGTATATATCACAATATTCCAGCTCTGACGGCGTATAACTCGTTAAATTCCACGAACAACGCCCTTCAGAAATCAATCGAAACATTATCAACCGGACTCAGAATTAATTCCGCAGCAGATGACGCAGCAGGTTTCGCAATCAGCGAGAAAATGCGCGCTCAGATCTCCGGTCTCGAACAAGCTGCACGCAACGCTCAGGACGCAAACTCAATGCTCCAAGTCGCGGAAGGTGCTCTCGAAGCAACGAACTCAATGCTCCAGAGAATGCGAGAACTTTCCGTTCAGGCATCAAACGACACTCTCACAGCTCAGGACAGAAGCTACATTCAGCTCGAAATTGACCAGTTAAGCGACCAGATTAACCGAATCGCTAACACAACTCAGTTCAACAAGAAACGCTTGCTTGACGGCTCATCAGCGGGCATCGTTTCGACAAGCAGTCTCGATGTCAAAGCTTACGTCAACGGCTCATTACGCGAGATCGACCAGTTCGGTCAGAAAAAATCCTTCGAGGGCAACTACAAAATCAGAATCACCGTCGATCCTAACCAAACTGGACGCGGACAGGTTCAGAAAACCTCGATCATGACAATCAAGCACCCGAACGTTATCACGGACGTTTCAAAAAATTCCGAGAAGGGCATCACGGACGTTACAGTCGATAATCTTCCGGCAGCAAATTACAAAGTCGAAGCTGTTACGGCTACAGGTTCAACCGCAACTATGACGGGCGTTTACGGCTTCAAAGATGTAGCAAACGGAAATCCTGACACGGTACTCAAGGCTGCCACAGTTGGAACGTATTTCTCAATGAACTCAAGCGCGGAAAATAACGCGAGCATTCTCTTCACCGTTACGTCAATGACCGGAACCGAGAGCGACGGCTCAATCACTCTCAAGGCTCAGTCAAATATTCTCAAAGCTGACGGCACTGTTGACAGCAGAACGATGGACAACATCATTCTCAAAACAGACGGAACTACTGGAACACCCATTGACCTTACAAAGCTTATCGGCGAGGAAACATATTGGGATAGCTCTGCTACACCTCCAGCTTGGGCAACTGATGAAAAGAGAGGTCAGCTCACACTCGCACTTAACGCATCAAACGTAAAATTCGATGATTTCTCAGTCGGAGCGAAATTTACCTACAACGTTACCGGTGCTGGCGTAAATAACTCGACTGCAACAAGTGGTGACACTTCAAACACAACTCAGAATATGATCGGCGTTCAGATCACTGGCGAACTTGATGTTGACTGGCCGTATTCTTGGGACGACAACAAAAACGGTGAGTTTGATACCACTAATACTACGCCACTTGTTTCTCAACCAGTTACGTTCAATCTCAGCACGGATTACACTCAGAACAAAGAGCTTCATTTCAGAAACTTCTACATCAACGCTGACAACGGAACAGTTTATGACGGAGATATAATTCTCACGACTAACAAAGATTTCGATACGACTGCCACTCCTCCTCTTGCTGCCGGAGATGAACTCGCGAGCTTCACGGCTGCTTACATCGGCAAGACCGCAACCGGCGACACGAAACTTCGCGACCTCAACACGTTCTGGAACACGTCCGGCGTATTCATGCTCGAATCACCTCAGACAATCACGATTACTCAGGGCAACGGTCAGCAAGCAACTGTAACTCTTTACGCAACCGACACTCTCAAAGAACTTGAGGCTAAATTCAACGACGCAATCGCAAACGATCTCGGTCAGGCTGCTTACGTCAACGGCACGAAGACTAACAAATTCTGCACGTTCGTCGAGAAACAGCAGGGTGTTGACATGCCAACTCAGGGTCTCGAAACAGTCCCCGGAACTTTCATATTCAGATCGCTTCTTGCTGGTGACGCGGGCGGACTTACGTTCAGCGGTGATGAAGACTTGATTAACACTCTGGCTATGAACGTCGTTCGTGAAGGTTCGGCAGCTGCGTTCCAGGCTTCGATTTATGACGCTCACAACGGCACACCGATCGCAACAAACGTCAAAGTCTCGGATAATCACTTGATCGGCGTGTTACATGACAACGTTGACATTGAGTTCAACGCAATGGCCGGAATCGAGGCAACTTGGAGCGAAAGTGAGGACAACTTCATTCTCACACCCAAAACCGAAGCTTACGAAGCGATAATTCACATCGTTGACAGCAGCACAGTGTTCCAGATCGGCGCAAATGAAGGCGAAGATATTGCAATCGACATCGGCAACATGTCAGCAGATTCTCTCGGTGTCGGCAAAGTCAACGTCTCAACCCGTGAGGCAGCGTCAAAAGCTCTCGGACAAATCGACGCGGCAATTAACAAAGTCTCAACCCAGCGCGCGAAAATCGGAGCTTACCAGAACTCACTCGAATACACAATCGATAACTTGACGACAACCAGCACTAACTTGAGTGCGGCAGAATCCAGAATCAGAGACGCAGACATGGCTCAGGCAATGATGGAGTTCGTGAAATTACAGATTCTCAATCAGTCCGGAACTTCAATGCTTGCTCAGGCGAATCAGCTGCCTCAGTCGATTCTCAGCTTGTTGCAGTAATCATAATTTTGCACCCAAAACCTTACTTTTCCGATTCCTAAAATCCAACCCATAGAAATAGAAAAAGGCTCGAAAGTTTTCAAACTCTCGGGCTTTTTTCTTGCATGTTCACGTTCTGTCGTTTATAATTAATGCGTACGAAAATAATTTTCGCGAAAATAATTTTGATAAATCAGGAGGAATTTCAATCATGGCTGTACGTGTAGCAATTAACGGATTTGGACGCATCGGGAGACTTGCTTTCCGTCAGATGTTCGGAGCAGAGGGTTACGAGGTTGTAGCAATCAACGACCTTATGGAGCCGTCAATGCTCGCACATTTGCTCAAGTACGACACTACCCAGGGACGCTATAACCGCAAAGTTGAGTCCAACAATGAGGACAGAACCATCACTGTCGACGGCAAAGCAATCAAGATTTACGAAGAAAAAGACGCTGCTCAACTTCCTTGGGGCGAATTGAAAGTTGACGTAGTTCTTGAATGCACCGGTTTCTACACCAAGAAAGAGAAAGCTGAAGCTCATATCAAAGCTGGCGCGCGCAAAGTAGTCATCTCAGCTCCGGCTGGCAACGACATGCCCACGATCGTCTACAACGTCAATCACAAAAACCTCAAACCCACCGACACAGTTATTTCAGCAGCTTCCTGCACAACCAACTGCCTCGCTCCTATGGCAAAAGCTCTGAATGATCTCGCACCGATCGTCTCCGGATTCATGACAACAGTTCACGCTTATACCGGCGACCAGATGCCCCTTGACGGCCCTCATCGTAAAGGCGATTTAAGACGCTCAAGAGCCGCTGCAGAAAATATCGTCCCTGCTTCTTCAGGTGCAGCAAAGGCAATCGGCTTAGTAATTCCTGAACTCAACGGAAAACTTCACGGTGCTGCTCAGAGAGTCCCAACTCCTACGGGTTCAACTACGATTCTTGACGCAGTTGTCAAAGGCAAAGTCACGAAAGACGACGTAAACGCTCAAATGAAGAAAGAAGCGACTGAATCATTCGAGTACAACACCGACGAAATCGTTTCTTCCGACATTATCGGCAGCACTGCAGGCTCAATCTTCGACGCAACTCAGACGAAAGTTTTGCCGATGGGCGACGATTGCACACTCGTTCAGGTAGTTTCCTGGTACGACAACGAAAATTCTTACACGAGCCAGATGGTTCGCACAATTAAGTACTTCTCAGAATTAAAGTAGTCAGTCACCAAACCAAACTCTTTTCACATTACGTTTCTATACTCCACTCCTGCCCTGAAGTTTTGGGGTAGGAGTTTTTTATTGCGAAAAATTTCCCCGAAAATATTGGCGTGTATCTATTCATTCCGTATGATGTCGTGAAGATTACGATTCTGCTTTGCGTTTTGATATTCATGATCCCGTACATTCAGACGTATTTGGGCTTTGATTCACAACTGGATTCCGGAGAAATTTATCCAGATGATTTTGGGGTCACGAAATTATTATGCGTTTTCGTGACGGTCTGCACACTGCTAATGTTGCTCTGATATGCAAGGCTCTCGGGGACGTGAACAGAATACAAATCCTGAAATTGCTTACGAACGGCGAACAATGCGCTTGCAAATTACTCTAACATTTCGAAATCACACAGCCAACGCTCTCGCACCACATGAGAATTTTGTCGGAATGCAACCTGCTGAAAAGCCGGCGCGAGGGTAAATGGACATTCTACTCACTGAATTGCGAAACACTGACCAGCTTCAGAAATTTTATCGCGGCACTGAAGTGTCAAGACTGTAATCGTAACGGGAATTTTGATCTGGATTAGGCTGCATTTCTTATCATCGGCAATTCACACGCAATGCGCATAAATTTTCACACATGCTCAGCAGCGTTCAGCCCGACGAAATTATTCGAAGTCGTGTTCGGTGTCATGTACGTAATTCTGAGCGTTAATGCCGGATAATTTCTGATTGAGAAAAAAATTCGCCGAGAATCACAAGTGATAATTTTTTCCGTGACCTGAGATTGTTCGGGTCATTTTTTTGTGTTTGCGTTTTTCTTGCGTTGTCTGATTTTCCGGATTATGATATTTTGTTTGAAAAATTTTGCAGAATTATAACTCAACTCAATCGGAGGGAAAATTTTTTGATACTAAACTCACTTAAGAAAGCTCTCGGTCTCGACCCTAACGACAGAGCCGTGAAAAAATACTCAGGAATCACCGAAATCATAAATTCATACGCACAAGATCTCAAAGCTAAATCCGATTCCGAAATCAGATCTCGCGCAAACGAATTGAGAATCATCGCGTCGAATCCTGAAAATCAGGCGAATATTTCCGAAATACTCAGCGATATTTTGCCGGAAACTTTCGCAATCGTACGGGAAGTCTCAGAACGCACAATCGGGCTAAGACATTATGACGTGCAGTTAATCGGCGGCATGGCTCTGAACGACGGCAAGATCGCTGAAATGAAAACAGGCGAAGGCAAAACTCTCGTCGCAACTTTGGCTGTCGTACTCAACGCGTTCAGAAATCAGGGCGTTCATCTCGTAACTGTCAACGATTATCTCGCGAAACGTGACGCTGCATGGATGGCTCCGATTTACAATTTTCTCGGGTTATCCGTCGGCGTAATTTATCCGTACATGCCAGATGACGAACGAATTCAGGCTTACAACTCAGATATTACTTACGGAACTAACAGCGAATTTGGCTTTGACTATCTGCGCGACAACATGGTCATGAGTGCTTCTCAAATGGTTCAGCGCGGTCATAATTTCTGCATCGTTGACGAAGTGGACTCAATCTTAATCGACGAAGCCAGAACTCCGCTGATAATTTCCGGGCCTTCAGATGACAACGTAGGATTATACACAAAAGCTGATAACGTTGCGCGAATCTTGAAAGAAACTCAGGATTACGAAAAAGACGAGAAAGAACGCAGCATCTCAATCACAGAATCCGGCATTCAAAAATCCGAAGATTATCTCAAAATTCCGGGCTTATTCTCAGACGCGGCTCACTCGGAATTAGCTCACAGAATCATTCAGGCTCTCAAAGCTCATAAATTATACAAACGCGATACAGATTACGTCGTGAAAGATGGCGAAATCATAATCGTCGATGAATTTACCGGACGTCTCATGATCGGGCGAAGATATTCTGACGGACTTCATCAGGCAATCGAAGCTAAAGAACACGTCAAAGTCGGGCGCGAAAGTCAAACTCTCGCAACTATCACGCTGCAAAATTATTTCAGAATGTACAGGAAACTCGCCGGAATGACCGGAACTGCCGCAACTGAAGCCGAGGAATTTAAAGAAATTTACGGTCTCGAAGTCGTAACGATTCCTACGCACAAAGAAATGATCAGGCTCGATAATCCGGACGTTATTTACGCAACCGAACGCGAGAAATTCAGCGCAGTCGCCGATGATGTCGAAGAATGCCACAAAAACGGTCAGCCCGTACTCGTCGGCACAACTTCAATCGAAAATTCCGAACGTGTCAGCAAATTACTCAAAGCTCGAAAAATTCCTCATCAAGTCCTGAACGCGAAACATCACGAACGGGAAGCTTACATCGTTGCTCAGGCCGGTCACCAAGGCGCAGTCACAGTCGCTACAAATATGGCTGGACGCGGCACGGATATTATGCTCGGAGGCAACCCGGAATTTCTGGCAAAAGAAAAATTACTCGCTAAACACGAAAAACTCAATCTCGAAAATTACGCCTTGAATAATTTCGACGAGAATGATATTTACGACTTCTTCACACGCTACTCAAATTTGCAGGTTCCGGATTTGGCGAAAAATTTCCTGCACGAAAAACGCGTTCAGGCAAATCCTGATCTAGAAAACAATCTCGCGAAAATCTTCACGCAAATCAAGAACTCCTACGAAAATTTACTCGCAGATTTCGCTAACGAATGCAAATCCGAACATGACAAAGTTACCCAGCTTGGCGGTCTCGCGATAATCGGCACAGAACGTCACGAGTCACGGCGAATCGATAATCAGCTCCGAGGGCGTTCAGGGCGTCAGGGAGATCCGGGGACTTCGAGATTCTATTTATCACTCGAAGACAATTTGCTCAGATTATTCGGTTCGGACAAAATCCAGCCGTTAATGGGCAAACTTGGCATGACTGAGGGTGAAGCTATCGAGTCGGGCATGCTGTCGAAAATTATCGAGTCATCGCAGCAAAAAGTCGAGGAAATGCACTTCGATATTCGAAAACAATTACTCGCTTACGACAACGTTATGAATCAACAGCGTGAGGCGATTTACTCAGAACGTCAGGATTTATTATCAACTCCGGATGATGAAATGCCAAATTACGGCAAAGATATTATCACAGGCGTTGTGAACGAAACTCTCGACAAATATTTCCCCGAAGATTCTGATTCACAAATCGATTCAGAACGTGCTGCTGCAAAATTGCGTTCGGTATTCGGCAACGGTGCTGAGCAAAATATCGCGCAAATCGACAATCGCTCAGACCTCGAAAATATCCGCGAAAATATTATTTCCGAAATTCAAACGCGCTTCACGAACAAAATTCACGAACTCAACACCAGCGACACGAATAATCAAAACGTTGCGGGCGTTATAATCCGGCATATCTTGCTAAACACTCTCGACACGTCATGGCGCGAACACCTGCTCAACATGGAAGAATTGCGCCGTGGGATCGGCTTGCGTGCGATCGGTCAGAAAGACCCGTTAATCGAATATCAGTTCGAGTCGTTCAACCTGTTTCAGGAAATGATGAGCCGTGTGAAAAACTCATTCGCCGAACAAATTTTCCGTGTGCGAATCCTTACCGAACAGGAGCAAAAACGTGAACGTGAGATTAAGCTTGTGAAAAATGATTTCCAACTCAGCCGCGAAAACTCAAATCCTAACGAACCCGTGAAAAAATCCGTCAAAATCGGGCGCAACGATCCGTGTCCTTGCGGCAGCGGTAAAAAATACAAACATTGTCACGGAAAGGGGCTGTAATTATGCGAAAATTTCTCGCGCTAATAATCCTGTTACTATCGATTACAAGCGCAAACGCCGATGATTTAATCGACAGCTCAGTCTTGAAAGTTCCGTATCGTAAGGGATTTTCTGAAGGCTCTGAGCTAAACATGTCCGGTCTGCTCTCACCACATGCACTAAGCCTGAACTCAGCTCAAAGCGTCTCCGGCAACGAATACAATCTCAGCCAAATGCGCGCGCTTAATCCGGATTTGTCGAGTTTCCCAAATCATAACGGCGTAATCTGGCTCAAACATACGGCAATTTCCAAAGCTCAAAACGGCGGAATCGAAATCACGCGCCTGTTCGTAATATTGGGTCGTCGTGGTCTCAGCTCCGAGTGGCTCAACTGGAACGTGCAGATTCCGGAAAACGGCTCTGCGGAAATAATCGAAGCCAGCGTTTACGACAACTCAAACGGCTACAAAATCAGCGACATTCAGCCCGAACTTGACTCTTCAAACGGACTTTACAAGATCAAATTCATAGGCTTGCCGGAAAATTTCATACTCGTGTTATCCTGGGTCGAGAATTTGCCCAGTGAAATCTCGGTCGAAGGCTTATTCTGGTTTCAGGAAAATTTGCCCGTCTGGGAATCAATAATCGAAGCAAGCTCAGCCGAAGAACTCACCTACAAAACTTTCCCCGAGGAAAACATCGCTCCGGAAATTCAGAATATCGACAGCGAACACGTATACACTTGGCGACGAATCAATCTTGAAGCTGCAAATTCTGATTCCGAAATCTTGCGTGTGCCGAAATCCGGTGTTGCATTCGGTTCAAAACGCGGCAATTCAGGGCTTGCGAATATTATGAAGCGTCTCGACGAATCCGCGAATAATATCACGATGCCAACGGGCGCAAATTCTGGAATCAAACGCGGAAATCCAAAAGATGCTGCGAAATTAATGGCTTGGCTGCGTAAACAACCGGAAATTATTTTATCCGAAGGTCTTGCGCGAAAAATTCCGCCTAATGCTCCGTGGACTAAGCGCGAGAAGATTATTCTGGCTCATGCTTGGCTGCAAAAACTGGGCATAGAATCAACTTTCAACTGGGAAATGCCTTTCGAACCCGACGAAAATTCTCCGATGTGTCGAGCGATATTTTTCGAACCAGTTTTAGCGATTCAGGGCGTGAATAATACGTTTTTTGGGACACGCAACTCAAATTTGCTCGGCGGCACGAAGGTATTCGCGTTATCAAACAAGTCCGAAGCTCTAGTCTCACGCAAAATTCCGGAATCAAAAGCTTCTGAGAACAGGCTTTACGCAATCATGAATCTTTCACTCGGCGAGAACGGCTTATTAAACGGCTCAGTTCGGATCATGATTAACGGCGCGTGGCAGTCACTTTTACTCAGCAAAGGCACAGATGACGGACAAATTCGCGGCGCATTACTCGCACTTTTCCCGACACTCACGAATTACTCAAGCGTGAAATACTCGCATAAGAAAGGCGTTGCAGAAATTTCGTTCAAAATCGATAACAAACCCGGAGTTGCTGGAACTGGCACCGGATTACTCGCAATATTGCCGTTATTCGAACCGTTAGCGTTACGCCCGCTCACAGATTCAGCACCACCGATGAATCTCAAATTCCCGTTCATTCTTGAGCAAAATATCACGCTCGGACTTCCCAAGAGAGCTGAACGCGCACTTGTCGATGGCAAAATCGCACGTTCCGCCGACAAAATCAATTACAGCGAATCATATCGCAACAAACGTCACAGGTTATTAACAGAATCGCGCCTCGAAGTCAACATGTCGAGTATTTCCAGCGGCAATTTCCAGACTTTGCAGCAATGTTTCGCTCAATGGCACAATTACTCTACAAAACCGATTCCCGTGAGATAATTATTGCAACATAACACAATCAAAATTCAGAAGGTGATTAATTTGCACGGTGAAAACTCAGCCGTAACTTTGCTAAATAACGCGCTAAACAACGCAATCGAAAATTTAACGCAAACACAAATTCAGGCGTCATTCGAACGTCCAAAACACTCAGGTCAGGGTGACAGGGCAGCTAATGCAGCGATGAAACTTGCAAAAACGCTCAAGTCTCGTCCGGCAGAAATTGCTCAGAAAATTATCGCGTCACTCGAATCGAATCACGAGCTTCAAGAATCCGGAATTATCCAGAAAATCGAATTTGCGAACCCGGGTTTTGTGAATATATTTCTGTCCGGAAAATTCTACGCACTCGTAACGAGCGATATTCTGAAACAGGCCGGCAATTACGGGCGAATAAATCTGGGCAATAATAAACGTGTTCAGGTTGAATTTGTCAGCGCGAATCCAACTGGACCATTACACATCGGACACGGGCGCGGCGCAGTTGTTGGTGACAGTGTCGCGAGAATTTTGGAATTTACGGGCTGGAATGTTGAACGCGAATATTACGTGAATGACCACGGCTTACAAATCGAAAATCTCGGCAAATCGGCACAAGCAAGATATTTCGAACTAGCCGGAAAAAAAATCGATTTCCCGGAAAACGGCTACAAAGGCAAATACATGTACGATATTGCTCAGGAAATTCTGGACACAGAAGGCACGAAATTTCTGGATATGCCGCTGGAATCAAGTCTGGAATTTTTCAAGCGTTACACAGCTGAGAAAATATTATCCGGAATCAAGAGCGATCTCGAAAAAATGCGCGTGAAATTCGACAAGTTCTTCCCGGAAAGCTACCTGCACAAGAACAATCTCGTGAAATCTACGATGCAGGCTCTCAAGAATAACGGCTACGCATACGAATCCGAGGGCGCACTCTGGTTCAAAACCGAAGACACAATCGGTGACGACAAAGATCGCGTATTAATCCGCACGAACGGAATCCCGACATATTTTGCCTCGGACATTGCGTATCACAGCGACAAATTTCTCACACGAAAATTCGATCGGGTAATCGACGTTTGGGGAGCAGATCATCACGGCTATATCGCACGCATGAAAGCCGCAGTGAAAGCTATGGGCAGAAATCCTGACGACTTCATCGTGTTGCTAATTCAGCTTGTGAATCTTATTCGTGACGGAAAATCCGTGAACATGTCAACACGCTCCGGAGAATTTATCGAATTGCGCGAAGTTTTGGACGAGACAGGTGTTGACGCGACGAGATTTTTTATACTCACAAGACGCAGCGACAGCCAACTGGATTTCGACATAGACCTCGCCAAGAAACAGGGCAGCGAAAATCCTGTATTCTACATTCAATACGCACACGCACGGATTGCGAGCATACTCCGCGAATTTGAATCACGTGGCGGAAACTTGCGCGAAATTAATCCCGACGAAATTCCAGATGAAATATTCACAAATCCTGACGCGAAAAATCTTGCCGACGCGCTATCATTTTTCCCCGACGAAATACGCGACGCATCCGAAACTCTCAACCCGCAAGTCATCACTGCATACGTTCTAAATCTCGCAGGAATATTTCACTCATTCTACAACACGAACAGAATCCTGAACGAACCTGACGAGAAAATCTCACTTGGACGCATAAATCTGATTCGCGCGACGAAACTTGTGATAACTTCCTGTCTGGAACTCATCGGTGTAAGTGCGCCGGAAAAAATGTGATATGCCTTCGATTAAGAACATATTATTCTGGACGTTGGCGATTCTTGTGCTGGCGATAACTCTGAGCTATTACTGGTTCGAGTACAAGAAGATTCTGCAAACTCAGGAGGCAATCGAAAAACGTGAGGCAATCTTGAAAGAGAAACGCGACAATGTTCAGACCTACAAAGAGAAAGTCGAGTTCTATCAAACCAGAGAAGGCATCGAACACTTAGCACGCGAACAATACAATCTCGTAACGTCCGGTGAGCGCGTAATAATCCTCAAGCAGGACGGCGAGCCACAATAACAGGAAACCGTCACTTACGCGAGTGGCGGCTTTTTGTTTTAAGCCTGATGAGATTGCCCGGGAATTTTCGAGAGTCGAAGGGAATTTTTTAGCAAATGCCAACTATTAGTTTGTTTTTCGGAATTATTATAAAACTGTTCTGATTGAAAATATGGATATTATTCACGGCGAAGAAAACATGTTGCCAAGAGTTTCATCAGTTCAAGCTGAACCAGATTATTCTCTAATAATAACTTTCAACAATGGCGAACGTAAAAAATATAATGCTAAACCATTGCTGAATATTCCGATGTACAAAAATCTTGCAAAAGTTTTTTCGTCGGCAAAAGTTGAATATGGAACGGTTGTTTAACCGGGCGACATGGATATTAGTCCCGACACTCTGTATCTCAGAAGTATAAAAATATGATAATAATGCTCTTGACAAAATCGAAATCATGTGTAGAATTGCACAGCACAGCACAGCACAGCACAGCACAGCACAGCACAGCACAGCACAGCACAGCACTAACTAGCTTTTTATTCTTTTCTGGTAAGCTCCAAAACTTTTCAGAAAAATTATTCAACGTAGGTATCAATAACCGCCACGTAGAAGGAAGACAACTTTTGCGAGGCGGTCTTTTTGCATACAAATTTTTACAAAGGAGAGATTTTACCTCATGAAATACAAGCGCATTAAATTCCTGGGCTTTATGCTCACATTTGCTCTCGTCATCGGGCTGTTGCCGGTGATGAGTTTGACGGCGTATGCAGATAATTCCGAGACACTGCTGACCATCATCACCCCCACATCGGATAAAGGCTACAACGAAACTACGCCAGGAGTTGTTACAGTTACACTTCAAGGTAACATGTACTTTAGAGAAGGCATGGTGACCGCTTTGGAAACCGTTCCTGCCAGTTGGGCGACTTATACAGCTGGTTCTGTGACCGTTGTGGGGAAAGAAGGATACACTATCACCAAATGTATATTCCACGATGATTATAACTATAAAACTAAAACGGCTACCACGCAACCATTTGTGGTTTCTTGTATTGACGAACTTAGCGCTGTGGAATCCATTGAGGTGTACGGGTATGCTATGCCTGCGCACGCCCACAGCTTTACTTCCTATACCGTAAATAAAGCGGGCGACACCATCACGGCAACGTGTTCTGCGGATGACTGCCCACTGACGGACAATAAGGCGACACTGACAATCTCAGCCCCAACTGTAGGCGGAGGAGCGGCAGTATTGAGCGGAGATGTGAGCGCGTTCGAGGTTTCCAGTGCTGACATCAAGTATGCTGTGAAATCGGGCACTGATTGGAGAGAAGAGACATTAACTGCGCCATCAGGCAACGGCTTCTTCAAGGCAAGCATAACGGCTGGCGATGTAACTGCTTCTGTAAAATACGGTGTTAGCGCAATCACTGTAGCGTCAGGAATCGAGCACGGCACAGTAACAGCTCCTTCTGTTGCGACCGTAGACGCAGAAGTGCCTCTGACGATAATGCCTGATACGGGCTACGAGCTGAACACCATCACTGCGACAAAGTCCGGCAATACTACAATCACAGTAACTACAAATTCGGACGGCAGCAGATCGTTTGAGATGCCTGATGAAGCTGTTACGGTTAGTGCGACGTTCAAGCTGAAGGACTACACAATCTCTTTCGAAATAACAAGCGGCTCTATAACTGTTCCTGAGACTGCGAACTATGAGAACACTGTGAGGCTAGTAATCTCACCTGATGAGGGCTATGGAGTTCTCTCTTTCGGGATTGACGGCGTTAATGATTTGGCACTTGTGAGCAAGGACACTGATACGGGCGTTGAGGTGTACACGTTCACGATGCCGGCTCAGGATGTCAGCCTTGATGTGAAGTTTGCGGAGACGACTATCTACACGATTTTCTACAAGGCGGATAGTACGATAACTTCACTCTTCTATCGTTTCAGTTCTGGAGATGCGGGCTTCAAGATGAAGTCAGGTACTCAAATTGAAGGTAATACTGCTTGGGGCGGTCAGATGAGGGGCGTAAAAGACAGAACATCATTCCCGATTTCGTTCAATGTAAACAGCGGCGACTGGGGAGTTTTTCAAGACTGTAACGTTGTAACTGACCTGAGCAGCGGCTTTAGTTCTCTCGCTCAAGGTAACGCGCTTCTGGTTGAGGGTGATGATAAGGCGTTTGTAGCGCAATTCATGTGGGGATTTTACGACACTGATATAAACGGAGAATTAGTACTCAGAGACGATTACGGAACGAAATACTATTTTGTTACCGCCAACACGACGAGTATATCAGTACCTAATCCAACAAGGAGAGGCTATAACTTTGCTGGCTGGTCATATACGGACAAGGATGACGAAGATAAAACGATAAATGCCGGCTCTGGTAGCACTACGGTGAACATAAAAGACAACATCGACAAGACTACGATTTTCGGCGCAATCTGGAAACGTGCGACTTCGACAGTAACATATGACCTTAACGGGGGGAGCTGGAGCAATAGTAATACTGCGAGTGTTATCGGAGAGAAATTGCCCCAACCGACAGACCCCACGAAAGACGCTTATGCCTTTAACGGCTGGATAGTAAAGAGCAATACCAGAGCCATGAAGGGCGCTCAGGGAGTAACCCTTACGGCAGGAAGCAATTTTGACTTTGACACGACGAAGATAACGGAGAATATCACTCTTCAAGCAGCATGGAAGCATGTACACTCTTACGTGAATGTTCCTTTGTCGAAGGTTAATGACTTGCTCCCCGGTGCGATGCCACAGGAATATATCACCAATTACGGACAGTATACACATTTCAGCATTTGTTCTGTGGCTGATGAGTTCCATTTTGAGGGACATACTTTCGACAAGAACGGTAAATGCGCTTGTGGAGCAGAGAGACCCGTAGAAGAAGTAACACTTCAGGAGACGTACGGGGACTTGAATATGGTGATTCAGTCCAAGCCGAAGAAAGATTCTGAAGTTATCCTCAACGCGCCTGTAATGGATACAAAGCAGTTTGTGAAGTGGGAGTATCGTTCGCTGAACGGCAGTACATGGCATGATTTGGTTTCAACTCCTGTAGTTGGCTTTATCATTCCCGACAGTCTCCGCGTTCATGCAGTATATGAGAGTTTGACAGCACCCAAGCTGACACTGAAGGCAGAACTTTATAGCACTGACGGATTGCTATTCACGATGCAGTATGCATTACCCAAAGGCTGGAAAGCGACAAATGCGGCTGTAGTGTACGGAGATAATCATATGCTGCGTTACATGAAAGTCGTGAGGTCTAACACATCTTGGTACTCTATTACAGACCCATTCTTCGGCATTGAGATTGTTAGTGCCGGCACGTTTGATTCAGCGACGTATTATTACGACCGAGAAGATAATATTCTTGCCAAAAACAAAAACAAAGCAGCACTGCGTAACAAGATACTGAACGGAGAAGCAGTGAACATTCCCGGCTACCACGAAGCAAGCTACAAGAAGGCTCAGAGCTTGGGACAGACATCAGGATATGCTTATGGCGGTCTCACGGGAGTAAAGAACGAAAATAACGGCGAGCATTATTTCTATGCGCTAGGTTTTGTTGAGCACACTGACGCGTCTAACGCTAAACACATGGCAGTTGTAGGTCCTATAGCTGTAACGTATAACTCGACGATCAATGCCGATACTGACAGCAACATTTACACATATAACTACTAAGGAGGAATCACGATGAAGTTCGCAAAGAAAATATTTATGCTGTGTGTAATGACGGCGATGATTTGTGTGCCTGCATCAGCAGAAGACGTAACTATAGATATGTCATTGCTGATGTTCGGGAGTGCGAATTTGACGGTTAATGTAGATGGGGAGCTGTCGAACGCCCTGTCAGGTACATATACGCCGTATGATGTCGTAACTGTCAAGGCACCAAATGTAACCGGAAAGAATTTCAAATACTGGACTAACGTTGATGGAAAAATCATAAGCTACAGCAATGAACTGACGCTGACGATATACTCGAACACTGTCTTGAATGCTGTGTACGGCACAGGCTCAGCAACGGCTCAACCTGTGGCGGAGTTTTTGTCGGTAACACGTTCAGGCAATCATATTATGTTCAACGTCATGGCTACAGCACAATCAGACATCACGGAATATGGCATACGTTACAGCACTACGAAAAACACCCTTGACGGTTTGAAGGGTGATGACGCTGTAACAGCAGAAAAAAACAGTAATTCGAATACGAATTGGCTTTTTAATGTGGCGGTCAGCGATGATATAACATATTACGTTACTGCTTACGTTAAAGTTGGTGAGCAGACATATTACAGCGATGTGAGGGCGGTTGCTCTGTCAGATTGAAACTTTGACGACGTTGAATTTATCCGGAAGCAAAGTCGAAACGCTGGACGCAAAAGGCTGTGAAAATTTAGCGGAAGTGAATCTTGAGGGTTGTGAAAATCTCGAATATCTTGATGTGAGTGAGACGGCAATAACAGAGCTGAATGTTCAGGATTGCGTGAATCTGGGAACGCTTCTTTGTGCTTCATGCGACCTAAGCGACTTAAAAATTGACGGTTGCGAGAAACTGAATGATTTGGATTGCAGCAACAACAGTTTGTTAATGTTGAATGCGTCAGAGTTTCGTAATCTTGGAAGTTTGAAGTGCAGTCATCAGCGTGCAGTAAAACCTATCTCAAGACTGATGAACTTCATAGATTTATTATTTAGTCGAGGCAGTTTTGCAGTTTCAGCGGCAAATGAGGACAGCTCGTATCTTGAAAACGTGACGAACTTGAAGGCTTATGACGAAGCTGGGAACGAACTTGCGGTGAAGTTTGATTCAGAGAGCGGAGAAGTAGAATTTAGCGGCGAACCTGCGAAAATCGCGTATGATTATGATACAGGCTTCGAGAACACGTTGATGGACGTAGAAATTTCCGCATCTGATTCCGCATCAGAACCCGAAAATAAAGCAACAACAAGAGTTGGTTCATCTGGAGGCTGTTCATTCGGTTTCGGGGCTTGGGCATTAGCGATTCTTGCGCTCTGTTTTTCGAGGAAACGCATTTAGCAGAATTTAGCAGAAAAGAGAGGCAGGACGGTTAAACAGGCAAAATTCCGTCCTGTTTTTTTTGAGATGACGCCTCTGAAAAAAGTGATATAATAGCGAACAAGTTATATTTTTGAGATCGTAGAATAAGAGGTGTTAAATTGCGCGACCAAGAACAAATACAATAGTAACTAAATAATGCCAAACGGTATATCAGTGATTCAAGATTTTAACAACAGTGCGGAAATATTGAGAGAAGAAAGTAAAAACTCATAGAAAGGAAGTAGTCTTTGTGATTAGAAAATTTTTAGCAGCATTGCTTTTGATGATTTTCTCGGCAGCGGGGGCATGGGCAATCGAAGGTCCACCATACGGTAAGTGCGGCACCAACGTAAACTGGAAATTTGAAAACGGAACACTGACCATCAGCGGTACAGGTCCAATGGATAACAGCCGTGCATTTAGCACAAATGATTGGCCGTGGCACGATTATAGCAGTGGGAACGAAGCCGAGGAAGACTGGCTTTTGTATTACTTTGCCCGTGTAACAAAAATTATCGTTGAGGACGGAGTAACGGAAATTGGTAACCGTGCGTTCCGTGATTTCTCAAGATTAGAGAGCGTAACTATAGCCGACAGCGTAACGAGTATCAAATACAATGCGTTTTATAATTGTCCAAAACTACGCAGCATCAGTCTCGGCAACGGCGTTAAAACAATAGAATACAATGTGTTTCAGGGTTGCTCGTCTCTCACGGAAATAACTTTGCCGGGAACAGTTGAGTCTATCGGGGATAATGTGTTTCAGGGCTGCTCAAGTCTGAAAACAGTAACATTCAAAGAACCCGCCTCACAGCATAGTTTAGAGATCAAGAATAATTCTAATACTACTAACGCAGGTATTCGTTATGACGGCGAATATGCTTTATTTGACGGAGAAAATCGCATCATGCAGGATATTCCGATAAGCTATTTGAGCGCGAAGACACTTGTTTTTCGCCCCGACGTGCAAATTGTCAGTGACGGAATGTGCGGAGTAAATACGAAATGGGAGATTAACAAGCAAGATTATGTCCTCGCCATAAAAGTTTTTGACCCGGCAGTGTTCGGTATGGAAAAAAGTGCCGTGGACGGGAGCAAATACAATTACAATAACGAAACTGAAGTCCCATGGCATACTTACAGGAATGCTTTGAAAGGTGTAACAATCGAGGAAGGTGTTACAAGAATCTGCAATTACGCTTTTACTGACTGCAAAACGATAAAGGAATTTGTTCTTCCCAGTACGCTGAATGAAATCGGCACATCGGCGTTCCAAAACTGCGCGGCTCTTAAGACCGTTACATTTGTAACTCCACCGTCTATTGCCGGAGACATAAAATTCGGAGGAAACGCTTTCGGAAATACTACCGCAGTTATTCGTTATGATGGCAAGGGAGTACTTCAAAATAAAAGCCTGAGTGTCTGTGTAGCACCAGGAAACTCTCTAGAAGATTTTGGCAGAGACTTGCATAGCCGTTTCGCGTGGGTTAGCAACTCATTAATAAGTTTCCGTGTACAAGCAGATGAACTTATTTTTAACGCTACATCGGGCACGGAATTTAGCACTACTTTCAAGATCGTTAATAAGTTCGGACTCATTCGGGATGTAAAGTGGAGCGTAAATACTGATGTCTATCTCATCGAAGGAGGTGCTAAAACGTTTTCAGGCGATTATAAGGCAGAAATTACTGAAAGTAACGACAACGAAGCAAAAATTAAGTTTTTCGTTGAAGAATCTAGCAAACGTATCAACTTCTTTGTTACAGTAACAGCCTCTTGCGGAGATGCTTCACGAAATAGCGTTATATTCATCGTGTTTAATCCGCCTCAAAATGCCAGTACCCAAAGTGTCAGAGATGCAGCAGCTTCTGAGATCGAAATTCAAAGAAAGAACGCAATACTCAACGGAAAAACAGGCGATACTCTCACTGCTTCATACAGCGCAAATGCCTCCGGATTGATTTGGACTTTAATGCCTGACTCAGGAACACTCGAACACGCGAAAAGTTTTGACATTATTTCAAGCGGCGATATTGCGGAAGTTGAAGCCGTATTTGATCGAAAAGGTCAGTATCATGCTCTTGTATTGGCGAAAAATTCATCGGGTGATATTGTTGATGCCGATGCTTTGAATTTCACGGTGACAGATAACAGGATTTTCACTCTCGCCCCAGAAGGATTATATTTCAACGCAACTGTGTCTGAGCCAAAAGATGCGTCAGTCAGAATAAAATCTACTACGAATGCTGACGGCGTTAAATGGGGCGTATTTTGGGACAAAGAGCCAACTAACTCAGCTATTACAAGTAACGACAGCGGAATTAATATCACTGCGGAATGGGATACTCCCGGCGAATATCACGCACTTGTTACGGCGGATTCCGAAGAATGTTTTGATTACGCGATTTTGACATTCTCAGTTGCTAAAACGAATATTTTCGAGCTTTTGCTGGATAAAGTGTTCTTCAGTGGCTCAATCGGCACGGAATTTGATGACGCGTCTATTCTAATCAGCGGAGATGTTGACCCGAATGACATAGAATGGACTCTGAATTTTGACGGCAAAGTTATCAGCGAGGAAGAATTAGATTTTATCTACAATGACGCAGGCATAAGCGTAAGTCCGACATTTAGCACAGAAGGAGAGCATCAAATTCAAATTGCAGCAAGCACAGGAGACTGCACACGCTCCGTAACTTTCACGTTCATCGCAGAATCAGGAACAATTCCGACAGAACCTGTGTCAAGTGTTACCGGATCATCGGGCGGCGGCTGTAATAGCGGCTTTGGATTAGGAGCATTGGTATTTTTAATGGCATTCAGAAAGAAATAATGTTCCCGCCATGCGAATGGGCATTTGTTGCTCGTATCGTGTGGCGTTTTTTGTGCGCGTTCGGAACGTTGAGCCTGTTAATTTTCCTGAGAAAACGCAAAGTTCCCTTTGAAAATCAGAAAATCAGAAAATCAGAAAATCCGAAATCAAATCCTGAAATTCTCGGGGAGCTTGCAATTTTCCAGATTCAGTTTTCGTTTCTAACGTGTGAGTGCCTCGCGAGCTTCACGTGCTTTCTGAATTATCTCTTCCTTGTCGAGTGTCGGGAAATCTCCGTTGCGATAAAGCCATTTGCCATTAACCATCGTTCCGCGAATATCCGCCGAACTTCCCGCGTAAACAATATATGTCGCTAAATTCTCCTCGTTCACTCCGATGTAATGCGGCTTATCAAGATCAACAACTATTAAATCCGCTACCCAACCTTCGCGAATCATGCCTTTGCGCGAAAATCCGAAAGCTCTCGCACCTTCATACGTCGCCATTCTCAGAACTTCAAGTGCCGAAACACAAACCGGATCCTTCGTCACTCCTTTGTGAAGCAACGCAGCTGTTCGCATCTCTTCCCAAACATCAAGCCTGTTATTGCTCGACGCTCCATCAGTCCCCAACGCAACTGGAACATCTCGGTCAAGCCACGTCTCTAACGGCATCACACCGCTGCCAAGCTTCAGATTGCTGCACGGACAATGCACAAGCGTAACGTTCTCCGGCTTTTCAAAAATCGTGTCGGGATTCAAATATACCGAATGTGCAAGCGTCAACTGTGAAACCGATAATAACCCAGCTTCTTCGAGATATTTTCCCGGCGTGAGCTTTAACTTTTCGCGTATGAATTTCAATTCGCCCTCCGTTTCGAGATAATGCGTGTGTATTCCCAGTCCTTTGTCTCGTGCTGCTGACGAAATTTTCACCATGTCTGCTAACGGCACTGTGTACGGAGCGTGCGGCCCTAACTGAACCGTAATCAATCCTTCGCGACCGTGATATTTTTCCGCGAGTTCGAGATTTTCCTGAATCGATTTCTCAACTTTGCCCGGCTCTCCAGACGTAATGCCTCGACACAACGCTGCTCTGATTCCTGCCTGCAAAACCGCATCAGCTACACGATCCATCGAGAAATACATGTCCGCGAAACACGTCGTCCCTGAAGACAGCATCTCAAGAATCGCGCTCAAACTTCCCCAGTAAATATATTCAGGCGTTAATTTATCTTCAATCGGGAAAATCTTTTTCTGCAGCCATTCCATCAACGGAGATTCTTCGCCCAATCCGCGCAATAATATCATCGCTGCGTGTGTGTGAGCGTTCACAAATCCGGGCAATATTGCGAGCTTGCCATGACCTGAGACGATCTTATCCGCACTCGGTGGAATTTCTTTCGCGTCAAGAATTTTATCAATGCGACCTTTCGAGACCAAAACATGTCCGCGTTCAGCCTCAACCCGTGAGCCATCAAGAATTAATACATCTTTGAATAACGTTGCCATAATTTATTCCTGCCAACCCTTCATATATTCGATCTGTTCGTCAGTCATTGCGTCAATCTTCACGCCCAACGCAGCAAGCTTTGATTCCATAACCGGTCTATCAATTTCCATCGGAACCGGATATAATCCAGCAGCTTTACCGTCCATCTTGCCCGTGAAAACACTCAACGCCGCCTCAAGTTGCAGCGAGAAACTCAAGTCCATAATCTCAATCGGATGACCGTCCGCACACGCTAAATTCGTCAGCCTGCCTTCACCCAAAAGATTTATTCTGCGTCCGTCCTGCATTACATACGTGTCAATATTATCGCGCAATCTCTCGATCTTAACTGCCAAACTTTCCAGATCGGGCTTGCTGATCTCGACGTCAAAGTGTCCGGCATTTCCCAAGATTACACCGTTCTTCATTTTCTCGATATGTTCGCGGCGAATCACGTGAATATTTCCGGTGAACGTCAGGAATATATCGCCAATTTTCGCGGCCTCGTCCATGCTCATAACTCTGAATCCGTCCATCAATGCTTCACAGGCTTTATGCGGATCAATTTCCGTAACAACAACATGCGCGCCAAATCCCGCAGCTCTCATCGCAGCACCGCGTCCGCACCAACCGTAACCAGCTATTACCACAGTTTTGCCGGCTACGATCATGTTCGTCGTGCGAATAAATCCGTCCCAAACTGATTGACCAGTTCCGTAACGATTATCAAACAAATATTTGCTCAATGCGTCGTTCACGTCTATGACCGGAATTTTCAACACGCCCTGATTTGACATTGCGCGCAGCCTTTTCACGCCCGAAGTCGTCTCTTCAGATGCGCCTTTCACATTCGGAATCAAATCCGCAAATTCCTGATGCAACGTTGCAACCAAATCCGCTCCGTCATCAATTATTACGTTTGGTCTATAATTCAAGACTTTGCGCACATAACCGAAATATTCATCGCTCGACATGCCTCTGTGACTGTGAACGTGAACGCCATTTTTCGCGAGTGCCGCACAAACATCGTCCTGAGTCGATAACGGATTACTGCCACATGCCGAAACTTTCGCACCGAGTTTTGTTAGCGTGATTAACAAATTCGCGGTCTTAGCTTCGAGATGCAAACACGCAGCAATTATCGCACCGGTGAACGGCTTCGTGTCTTTATATTTCTCATACAGAAATTTCATCGACGGCATATATTGCCAAGCCCAATCGATTTTCTTCTGACCATGTTCGGCGAGATTTATATCTTTGACTTCAAATTCTGACATAAACACATACTCCTGATTCTAAAATAAATTCCGTGTTCATTAATAGTATAGCAAAATGTGGTGTAAAATCTGTTCGTGTGAAAAAATATTTTTGGAAGGGAAAGATAATTTTGCAGGAAAAAGTTCTTAACAAACTCGACGAACTCGAAAATGACATGATTAAATCCTTGTGCGACATTTGCAGAATACCGGCTATTTCTCCGCATAATAACGGCACTGGTGAAGAAGCTAAAGCTCACGAAATCGAGAAAATTATTAATAACTTGGGACTCGGCTCTGTCGAATGGCAACTCGTTCCGGATTCAGAATCTCAAACTGGAAATCGTCCGTCAATATTCCTGAATTACCCGGGAAAAATTTCGCGCAGATTATGTTTCTTGACGCATATCGACATCGTTCCTGAAGGCGATAAATCTGCTTGGAGCATTGACCCGTTTGCTCCTGTTGTGAAAGGCACGAGAATTTACGGGCGCGGAGTTTCTGATAACGGCATGAGTTTAATCGCTTCGATCTTCGCACTAAAAGCTATTCACGATTTACACATCACTCCGGAATTTACGGTCAATCTCGGATTCGTCGCAGATGAAGAAATGGGCAGCAAATTCGGAATTATACCGTTAATCGAACGCGGGCTTTTTAATCCTGATGACTTAATCGTAGTTCCTGATTCCGGAAATGACGCCGGAGATTTTATCGAGATAGCTGAGAAATCAGACTTGAAAATGCAATTCACAGTTCTTGGGAAACAGGTTCACGCCGCACTGCCTCACACAGGAATCAACGCTTGCAGAGTTGCGAACATGTTAGCTCATGAAATCGACGAAGCTTTGCACGAAAATTTCACGCAGACGAATCCGATTTTCAGCCCGGAATTTTCTACGTTCGAACCAACACGCAGATTCCAGAACGTCCCCAACACTAACACAGTCCCGGGGCGCGAGAGATTCGAATTTGACTGCAGAATTTTGCCGGAAGTTTCGCTCGATGAAGTGATAGCTCTTGTGAAAAAAATCTGCTCTGACATCGAAAGACGCACTCATGCTAAAATCGAACTGGAATTTTCACGCGGCGATTCAGCTCCGGTTACAAGTCCTGACTCAGACGTTGCGAAATTACTGACGAAATCAATCAAACAAGTTCTCGGCATAAATCCCGTAACAGGCGGAATCGGCGGCGGAACTTTTGCGGCATATTTCAGGCGCAGGAATATTCCGGCTGTAGTCTGGTCGCAGGAATGTGACGGCGTGGCTCATCAACCAGACGAATTTACCGAAATCAAGTATCTCGTGAACAACGCGAAAGTTTTTGCGCTCATGATGCTGGGTTAAGCGCGTGTAACTTCGATAATTCCGCGGACTTCGTTCAATCTTGCCATGATCGAGTACAGGTGTTCAAGATTCCGCACTCGCAATTCGATTTTCATGCGCATGAGACTATTGCCGACCATCGAAGCTTTGATCCCAAGAATGCTGCCTCCTTCGAGACTTAATGCGCGCGTCGAATCTGGCAGCAAATCTTCACGCTCAACACCCTCAGCTTTCAATCGCGCCGTGTATAATTTGCCGGATTTCTTGTCATCGATTCTGTCGTCATTTGCCCACGATACTTCGATACTGCGACCAGCTCTTTTCGCCTGCATACTTTTGCAATCCGCTCTGTGAACTGTCAAACCGCGGCGTGTTGACGAATAGCCGATTATCTCGTCACCCGGAATTGGACAGCAACAACTCGCTAACGTAACGCTGACTCCGCCCTCACCTTCGACCAGAATATCAGACTTGGGACTTTTGCGGGCTTTCGGCGGTTCGACTTCGAGTACATGAACGTGATTATCCTGAGAAGTCTTGTGCAAATATTCCAGCGATAATTTCTGAGCGGCAACTCCGGCTCCAATCGTTCCAGAGCCAACCGAGATTAATATCTCATCAATATTATTAAAACTTTCACGTGTAACATCAAGACCGCGTTTGCGCAATTCACGCTCGATTAATTTCCAGCCACGCTCGATTTTCTCTTCACGCGCAATTTTCTCAGCCTGCTTGAAATAATTCCGGATTTTGCTGCGAGTTTTTCCGGATGAAACAATCTTCAGCCAATCTTTCGACGGTGAGCCATTCGGTGAAGTCAGGATCTTCACAATATCTCCGCTGTGTAATTGCGTATTCAACGGGACAATTCTGCCGTTAATCATCGCTCCGACACAATGATTGCCGATTTCCGTGTGAACCGAGTACGCGAAATCAAGAGTTGTAGCCCCGTTCGGTAAAATCAGCGGCTTGCCATCGGGCGTAAAAACATAAACTTCGGACGTAAGCAGAATATCGCTCTTCAAAACTTCCATGAATTCTTGCGAATTTCCATCCTGACCAGCTTCCAGAGCTTGGCGTATCCACATTAATTTCGCGTTCAATCCGTTGATTAGCTTTTTATTTCCGCCGGATTTATATACCCAGTGAGCTGCGATTCCGTATTCGGCTAAATTATTCATCTCGTGCGTGCGAATCTGGACTTCTAACGGAACTCCGAACGCCATCACCGTCGTGTGCAAAGACTGGTACATGTTGCTCTTAGGATTCGCTATATAATCATCAAACTGACCCGGGACAGGAATCCATAATGCGTGAACAACTCCCAAAACTGCGTAACACGTCGATACATCCGAAACCAAAACTCGCACCGCAAGAATATCATATAATTCATCAAACGATAATTTCTTGCGCTGCATCTTCTCGTAAATGCTATAAATATGCTTGGCTCTGCCTTTGATCCTGCACGCGATATTATCTTTCTGAAGCTTCTCCTCAAGAATTTCGCTGGCCTTCTTGATAATTTCTTCCATTTTGGGCAATTTCCGGCGCACTCTCAGCGTAATTTCCTCGTACAAATCCGGCTGCAAATACTTGAACGACAAATCCTCAAGTTCACGCTTAATCTGGTAAATTCCCAACCTGTGAGCCAACGGGGCGTAAATTTCCATCGTTTCACGCGCAATTCTCTCACGTTTATCCGGACGCATTACTCCGAGTGTGCGCATATTATGCAATCTGTCCGCAAGCTTGATTAGCACAACTCGAATATCCCGAGCCATTACGATAAACATTCGGCGCAGATTTTCTCCGGTCAAATCCTCACGTGACATGAATTTCTTCACATCTTCACCCGCAAGTTTCGTAACGCCTCCGACAAGCGTCTCGACATCTTCACCGAACAATTCGCGCAACTGTTCGCCCGTAACAGTCGTGTCCTCAAGCGTATCATGCAGCAACGCAGCCTCAAGTGTCGCAATGTCAAGGCGCATTCCTGCCAATATCAACGCCGCACTCAGCGTGTGAATTATATACGGGTCACCGGATTTTCGCATTTGATCTTTATGAGCAATAGCCGCAAAAACAAACGCCTCGCCTAATTTTCGCATCTGCTCCGGAACTAATGCAAACGACGCTTTCGCCCACAATTCCTGCCACAAACTACGAACCGCTTCAGTTTGGGATTTATCCGGAATCTGCGTGAAAAAATCATCTCGAAGCGTCATCATCTCGCGAATAAAATCCGACGCACTGTCATCAAGTGACGGAACACTGCTCATTATCGACAAGAACGACGCCTGTTCCGATTGCAAGCCTGATTGATTTTGCGATTCTAATTGCGATTTGCCGGATTTAGATTTCCCTGCTTTTTCTTTCGTCACATCTCACCATCTCACTCCGTAACTGCGTAATCTAATATAAATTGCAACTGCTCTTCGTTATGCCAGTAATCCAACCTTGGGTGATACACCCAGCCTTTCACTTTGCCAATCTCGCGCACTACATCAGGAACAGGAATGCCAAACGCTAGCAATCTCGAATTATTCATGCGTATGAAACTATGCTTGTTATCTTTGCCCAGCGGATTTATTTCCGAAACGCTGATCGTATTTTCCGTGTAAAACTTCGGCGACGGGTTATTATTTCCGAACGGTCCAAGATCCGAAATTGATTTCCAGTCCGAAATAGAAATCTTAGACGGGATAATATTTATAACAGGCGTTAATTCTCCGGGAGTAATCTTGATCTCATTCAGCAAATTCTCAAGTTCGCGACTAACATCGAGCCAGTTCTCGTACAAAACCGAAAATCCTGCCGCGTATTTATGACCGCCCCACGCATCGAGCTTTTCCGCGATACTTCCCAAAATCCCGACAGCATTGCCCCCCTCAGGAACTCTCAGCGTGCCACGAACAGCTATTTTCCCGACAGGTGCAGCCAAAACAATCGGCACTCGATACTGCGCACAGATTCTACTCGCAACACCGCTCAAAACTCCGATAGGCCATGCTTCGTTAAACAAGACTTTGCGATTAATTTTTCCTGTCGCAATTCCGTTCTCGATTTCACGCGTAATATTCTCGGTCAAAGACTGGCGTTTGCGATTCGTTCTCATCAAGTCATTCACGCACGAATACACCGCGTCATTATTCCCAACGCCTAACAGCGCACGAACTGCAATATCCGCCGTAGAAATTCTCCCGGGAGCGTTAATACACGGGATCACTCGCATCGACAAATGTTCTTCCGTAAGCTGCTTGCGGTTTATTCCAAGACAATCCAGCAACGCTCCGAGTCCGCGCCGGGGATTATGCCGCATCAAATCCATTCCGTAACGCACAAGTGACCGGTTCAAACTATGCAGAGGCATACAGTCCGCAATCGTCGCCAACGCTACCAAATCTACAGCGTATTTCAGCCAGTCACGCGAGATTATTTTCTCTTTCCATGCCCAGCACCATAACACAGCCGTCGCACAAATCTTTTGCGAATAATTATCTTCGTCGTTAGCAAATTTCACCGTACACGGATTCACAATCGCCGGAATCGTAATCTCAGCCGAAACCGAATGATGATCAAACACAAATATATCTATGCCACGCGCGCGTAATTTCTCCAGCATTCCCGAATCATTCGTGCCGCAATCCACAACTACAAGCGTATTGCAGCCAGATACAGCCACACGATCAAGAATTTCAGCGTTCAATCCGTAACCGTGAGCATCTCGCCTCGGGATAAAATATCGCACCTGAGCAGCCTTGTTCCGAAAAATTTCCATCGCCAACACAGTCGAACAAACTCCGTCCGTGTCATAATCGCCATAAACCAGAACATTCCCAAACGAACTTTTCGAACGCCATAATTCACGCGCAGCCGCACTCGACGCGCCGAGATTCATATTCTCCATCTGAGCCAGAAAATCCGGTCTGAGCCAATCCCTGAGCGAATCTATATTCTCATTTCCCCTGAGCATCTCCAGAACACTCGCCGTCAATTCCGAACACGATAGCTCTTGCGCCAAATTCCTCGCCGAATCCCCGGGCTGGTAAATTTTCAAATCCGAGATTAGACAAGTCGGTAACATAGCAACAATCTCAATTCGCTCAATTCAAATTCATGTTTACAAATCATTTTCACAAATTCCCCTTTACATCATATTATTATATTTCGCACGCCTCCGCATGAAAAAATATTCACGCAAAATCTCCGCGCAATCCTGATCTAAAACTCCAGAGACAATTTTACACGTATGATTCAATCGCGAATCATTCGCTATGTTATACAACGTGCCAACAGCTCCAGACCTGTAATTCTTCGCGCCGAATATTATCTCCGAGATCCGAGCATTCACGCACGCTCCAGCACACATCGGACACGGTTCAAGCGTCACGTATAACTTGCAGCCGGACAAATTCCAGAATTGCAACTTCTCAGATGCTTCACGAATTGCGATAATTTCAGCATGCTCAGTTGGGTCAGATTTTTTTCGATCGCCTGCCGAACTCAGAATCTCGCCGTCACGAACTATTAACGCCCCGACCGGAACATCGCCGCGTTCGAGAGATTTTCGTGCTTCAGTCAGAGCTATTCTCATGAAATGCGCGTGCTCTAATTCTGATTCAAATTCTGATTCAAAATCCGGAATCATATTTTCACTTTCATGACGACTTTTTTAACCAGTTCACGCTTCTGGAAAAATACTCCGGGTTTGTGAGCGTCTTCCGGCATGAATAATATAAAATGCCCCGGCGGTGTCTGCAAATAAACTCCCTCGCCCGAATAAAACGCAATGTCTTTATCATCCGAGTATTTCTGCTCTTCTTTCAATAACGAGACGATCGCGTGACCGTACCATTCTTCGCCCGAAATCGTCACCTGAATATCTATATATTTCCTGTGTGCCTCGAAAAATTTCGCCTGAGCCGGCACTGTGTAAAAATCCGAGACCTCGTAGAAAATATTATCAGCGTCAATCTCATAATGTCCAGCAGGCATGTTCTTAAAATCTCCGGCGTGTTCCGACAAAAATTTCAAGCCAGTTAAAACTCGTGTGCCTAATCCGCCGTAACGTGACGGGTAATTCAAATTGCCAAGTATCATGTTCGTATCATCTCCTGTAATCATAATTTCTCGCGACCGCAATAATACTTCAAGTCGCATCTGCTGCAAACTGCGAAATCCGTAACTCCGGAAAATCCTGAGCCAGACAATTTCGCAATCTCCGCAATCATTCCGTCAAAAAACGCGATTGCCTGTTGCGTTTCCGAATTATTATACGCGAATGATATTATCGGCGAACCGTTTTCCTCACCGGTGTAATACAGCGACATGCGCTTGATTCTAAGATTTGAGTTTTGCTCCGGAAATTTCTGCGTCAACAAGTGCGCGTAAATATTCAGCTGCTTCCTGCAAATTTCAAGCTTCTCACGATCACGATTAATATTAATATTCGGCTTCGAACCCGATCTGAAATCCACAATTTCTAAATCTTCGTCAGTATTATTAATTGCACGCAACAAATCGACTTTGCCAAGAATCGCGTAATTCTTCCCGAGCAACTCGACCGGCAAATCCGAATCTTTCACCGAACGCCAACTTCCCTGCTGCTGCCAGGCGTAACGCAAGATTTCCTGCACAGCCTGTGAACGCTGCGATTTCGACAAATATCCATGCTCAGATTTCGACAGCAACTCGTAATTTTCATCGAGCATACTCTGGATATTCGCATCATTTATGAAATTCGAGTTCCCCTCAAGAATCCTCCTGTGAATTTCGCGCAACGTATCATGAATCACTAAATCAAACATGTGCGCGTTATTATTTCTTGACTGCAAAAATCCGAACTCCGTGAAAAATTTATGCTGCAACGGACAATTTTCGAATATATGCAATTCATCGAACGTGTAAATCTTTCTGAATGCGAGTTTCTTGCTGTTGCGTAAGTGCAGATTCGTTATATTAAAGCTCTTGTTATCCGTGTCGGGCAGCGAATTATAAATCTTCCTGAAGCATTTCCCCGGAGAATTTTTGTCGCAAAGGCACGTCAGAACCAGAATATCTCTCGCACGTGAGAACGCCGTGTAATACAGCCGCCAGAAATCAAAATTGCGGATTTGATCATACGGCTCGAAATTCGAATGCCTGAAATATTTCTTCTCGATTCGCATCATCGTCATATCACTGGATTTCCTGTCATCCTGAGGCACGTCCCAAAGCGAATCAACAAACACAATCGGAAATTCCATGCCTTTAGATTCCCGTATATCCATGAACGCAACGCAGCCTGACGGGGTTTTCACATGCGATACGCCGCTGTTTTCCGGAACGCCGCTTTCACGAACGAAGCGCAAATACGTGTTGAAAAAATTCTTCGCGATATTATCCAGAAATTTCGGGTGAAAATTATTAATATTATGCTCGTGTTCGAAATCCTGAATTATCTCCGAGAATTTCGCAAGATTATACGCTCGGCGTGTGATTTTCGCATTGTCATATAAATTCACATTCAGTGTCTCTTTGAACGGCGAAAACGCAAATAATTTATACAGCAAATCCGAGAACGTAATATTTTCAACTTCGCGCTTTCTGGGAATTTTCGCAATCAACTCGCCCGTCTGTCTCAGGAATTTACTCAATCCGGCATAATTCGCTTTCTCAACGTAATGCGTTACCATGTTCAGGCAAGTCCTGTAGTAAATCACGTGTTCGGGATCTTTGCCGTTTAACCTGAACTCGCCATTCTCAAGTGAATTAACATAACTCTGGAACATAACAAGCAGGCAGCCAATCGCAAATTTGATCTCGACGCGCTTGAAATACATGTTGGATTTCGGCGAATATACGCTCACACCGTTTTTTTCAAGAAAACTCGACAAAGCCTGCACCCGGGAATCTTTCACTGACCTGAACAGAAACGCAACTTGATTATAATCCTGCAATTTTCCGGAATCATGCAGCGTGTTAATAAAGCGCAAGATTTTCTCGTGCCAATCGTCCGGAGCATCGAAACCCGAAATTTTCATGACGCAAATATTCTGAGATTTTCCGGACGCAACGAATTTTCTACGCGGCTCAATTTTTTTCGAGTACCTGAAATTTCCCCAAGTTTTCAGCGAGTCTATCCAGTTTGTGCAGAACTCGATAATGCTTTTCTCTGACCTGTAATTCTCGGTTAAATGCACGATTTTGCACTGACTGCCCGGGAATTTCTGCGGGAAATCCAGAATGTTTCGGACAATCGCGCCTTTGAACCCGTACACGCTCTGATCATCATCGCCGACAGCGCAAATATTATTCTCATCGCCGCCGAGCATCAAAATTATTTGTTCTTGAGCGTAATTCGTGTCCTGATAATCGTCAATCATGACATGCGTTACACGTGAGATAATCTCGTCGAGAATTTCAGGATTACGCGTGAATAATTTATACGTATCGAATAATATCAACTCGTGATTCAGCGCGTTATTTTCGCCAAGAATTTCCAGATAAATTCTCATCACGTTACCCATCGCAGAAATCGCAACGTCCGGATCGCTGATTAATTCCTCAGGAGCAATCAATTCACCGAGCAGCAATCGCATATAATCGCAAATTTCCTGTGAACGGTTCCATTTTGAAGCCGGTGTCTTGAAGAGCAAATCTATGCCGTCAATCGCGTCAAATCTCTCGATATTCCTGAATATCAAGTACGCCTGTTCGAAATCGCTAATAATCCTGAATCGATTCTTGAAATCCGAGTGTTTGAGCAAAATCTTCGTGCAGAAATCCTGAATCGTTGAGACAATAATTTTCCCGGCATCGGCTTGTATTTTGCGTTTTGAAAACTCTGCGTGAATTTGCGCGGACATTTCCATAGCTGCTTTATCCGAGAACGTCGCGATGAAAATATTCTCCGGATTGACTTTGCGATCCTGAATCAAAAACGCTGTCCGTTGAATAATCGTGAAAGTCTTGCCAGTTCCAGGACCTGCGATTACCAAAACTGGACCTTCACTTGTTGAGATTGCCTGACGCTGTGAGTCATTCGCCTTGCCGAAATCAAAAGCATCAGGTTCTTCGACAAAACTGCTTCCCTGACAGTACGCGCAATTATCGCACCTGAAATCCTCATCGCAAATTCTCCCGAAATACTCAAGCAAGAATCTTCTCAGGCATTTTTCACACTTGCAGAAATCCATAACGCTTTGATTCGCACTTGCATTCTTGAGATCATCACTTGAGACCAGAATCACAGACTCAGATTTTTCGGGTTTAGCGCGAAGATTCAGCCTCGAAATATCTTGATAAAAATTCTCCAGCGAGTCCGGAATCTCAGAATGTATCATGAAGCTAATATCCTGACGGGAGATTTTCTGCAGCGAATTATGACTTGTCACGAGAATATTAGACTTGCCGGAATTGAAATCATCGAGAATTTCACGCTCAGAATTTGAACTCGTGTAGGGATTTATCAGCAGGGAATTTTGTTCGAGTTCGTTCAGGATCTCGTCGCCTTTCAGCACATCGTCGCAGATAATCACGCCGCAAGAATCCGCACGCTCGGAAATTATTCTGCAAACCGAAGCTAGCTTATTCTCAGAATTTGCCACGTCGAGAAAAATATTTGCACGTTCAAAATCCGAATCCAAATCCGAGACAAAAACATACGGCTCGATTAATCCCAGCGAATTTGCCAGCTCATTCTGAATTTGCACGCCCGCAATATCCAGAAAAATTGCCACAGGAGGACGTTTTGCACTCGGGAAATTCAGCGCGTTAATCAATCTTGCGATTCTGGAAAACTCGTCCGCGATATTAGCCTGCCAGCGCGAATTAATAATCACTCGCGAAATATCTGATTGCCTGACAAATTTCCGGAAATCATCTTTTGCGAGCTGTGACGGTGTTGTGTAAATTATCTTGTAAGCACCTTTGCGCGCGCGTTCGAAAATTTCGGTTCGCTGCCACGGTGATAGTGATGAGTGAATATAAACCGAGGGTAATGCGGGATTTTCTTTGCGTGAACTGAGTGACGGTGAAATTACTAGAGTTGTAGCCGGATTGATTATCGCTGGCAACTGGAAGCTCAAGATTCGCTCAGACTCGTCCGGGATAATTGCGAGAACGTCGCGTGAATCAAGAATTGCCTGAACCAGATCCTCCTGACCTGTTGCGAAAAATTTCTGGTCAAAATGCTGCTGTAACAAATTCTGCAAGTACGTCACCGGTTTCGAATCTTGCTCTGGAATTTGCGCCTGCTCCTGTTGCATTTCAGATTCAGGCTCGTCATCAAATCCGGAATCAAAGCCCGAACCTGAATCAAACCCTGAATCCGAATCCGGCAACGCAGAATCCGAAACACGCTCGAATTTCTCCTGCAAATCCGCGAGTGCAGACTTGTTAGCTTCGAGTTGTTCCTGAATTTCGATCATATCAGCCTGAAGTTGATCGAGTTGCCTATTTTTCTCGTCGAGTTCGTTTTGTTTCGCGTCAAGCTCCTGATTCAGCGAGTTAATCTTGCTTTCCTGCTGCTGAATCTTCGCCGTCAATAATTTCGTTCTCGCGCTGATTATATTCTGAACTTGCTGTTGCTCTTCGTCGGTCAAAATTTTCGATTACCCCAAGTTTCTGCGAATTAGCACGCTCTGTGCATGACCGGTCAGCCCCTCGGAATTTGCGAACGCGGCTATATCCTCCGAGACTTTTTCAAGAGCTGAGTTCGTATAATAAATATATTGCGATTTTTTCACGAAATCATCGACCGATAACGGACTGGAAAATCTCGCTGTGCCCATCGTTGGAAGTGTGTGATTCGTTCCGGCGAAATAATCCCCCAGAGCTTCCGGAGCGTTTCTCCCAAGAAAGACCGAGCCTGCATTCGTGATTTTACCCGCACACAGCCATTCGAACGCATTATCAACGCAAATTTCCAGATGTTCCGGAGCAATATCATTCGCAATTTTCACGGCATTCCCGAGTTCATGAACCAGAATTATTTTCCCGTTATTCTCGATTGAAGCGCGCGCAATTTCGTTACGTTCGAGTTTCGGGATTTGCTTTTCCAACTCGTCCTGAACCTGAACAGCCAATTCTCTTGAATCCGTGATTAAAATCGCCGTTGCTAATTTATCATGTTCGGATTGTGCCAGCATGTCCGCAGCCAAGTACGCAGGATTATTTTTCGAATCCGCAATTATTAATATCTCGCTTGGACCAGCAATCATGTCTATCGCAACTTTCCCGAATACCTGACGTTTCGCCTCAGCTACGAAAATATTCCCCGGCCCGACTATCTTGTCAACTTTTGAGACGCTCTCAGTTCCGAACGCAAACGCACCGACTGCCTGAGCACCGCCCATTTTGAAAATCACGTCAACACCGGCAACATGTGCAGCAGCGATTATTTCGGGTTTGATAACCGGTGGAGTTGCGATATAAATCTCACGGCAGCCGGCAATTTTCGCGGGAATAGCATTCATCAGGACGCTCGACGGATACGACGCTGTGCCGCCCGGAACGTATAATCCGACACGCTCTAACGGGATCACTCGTTGTCCAAGAATTACGCCCTCAGAATTTGAGAATGCGAATCCGTTTCGAACCTGATGCTCGTGAAATTCCCGAATATTTTTCGCAGCACGTTCCAGAATCTGCAAATATTTTTCCCCGACAGATTCCAGCGCACGATTAATTTCTTCCTGAGTTACGACAAGATTCTCAAGATTTACGCCGTCAAATTTGCGTTCGTATTCTTTCACGGCAGAATCCCCGAATTTGCGCACGTTCTCCAGAATTTCGCTCACAGTCTGCGTAATATTTTCCCGTGAATTTTGCGTACCACCGTCAGCTGATTCCGAAATTTTCCCAAAATCATTCTCATCCAGTATTTTTATCATGTCCGTAATTTCCCGATTATATTATTTATCTCTTGAGTCTTGAATTTATACGCTGATTTATTCGCGATTAGCCTTGCACTAAGATTCGCAATATGACTTATCACTCGCAAATTATTTTCACGCAAAGTCGTGCCGGTTTCGACTATGTCAACGATAACGTCCGAGAGATTCAAGATTGGTGCAAGTTCAACAGAGCCGCGCAGGCAAATAATATCTATGTCACGCCCAAGTCCGGCATAATACTTCCGCGCAATATTCGGAAATTCTGTCGCAACTCGCAACGTTCGTGAATTATCGTCAACGAAATTCTCCAGAGCAGCAACTGACATCGTGCAGATTCCGGTTTTCAAATCCAGCAATTCATAAACATCAGGCTCACGTTCGAGCAAAATATCTTTGGCGGAAATCCCAATATCAGCCGCGCCACGTTCAACATAAACCGGCACATCAAACGGCTTCACCCAAAATAATCTCAGCGCAAAATCCAGTTCCGCAAATTCGCGCTCGAATATCAATTTTCTGCCCGGCTGCAAAATTCCCGGAATACTCAAGCCAGACTTCTCGAATAATCCGCAAACCCGTTCACCCAATCTGCCTTTGGGTAATGCAACGTTAATAATTCTCATGATTGCCCCCGAGTTTATCAAGATACACGGCGAATCCGATTGCGTGAGAATTTTCGTGACCCATTCTGCGCATCAAATTATCATACTGACCGCCCGACAAAATACTCTCCGGCACTCCGTCAATAAAGCCGCGAAACACTATCCCGTTATAATAATTCAGGTCGCTAATCACCGAGAAATCTACACGAACATTCCCGCCGAAATTCCCCAGCAAATTCTCGAACTGAGCCAGATAAATATTCCCGTGAAAAATCTCATGCAATTCAGAAATCCCGGACACGTTCACAAGCTTCACCAGCAAATTTTTCTCAAGCTCCGGAATTTGCAGATTCGCTATCTCGTGTGAATTTTTCTCAGACACGAATTTCAAAATATCCGCGCGTAAATTCGCGTTCTCAATCCGTGACAGCAAACCCGATAATAATCCCAGGTGCGAAACGTCCAGAACATATTCTCTCCCGTCAGAGATTTTCTCAAGACTTTTCATAGCAAGTTCCAGAACTTCACGCACACATTCGTCATCAAGAGCACCGATACATTCAAGACCAATCTGCGAAATTTCCCGAAACGCACGAATATTTCTCGAAGTCCTGTAAATCTTCTCGTCATAGAAAAATTTCTGGACAGCATTCACATCTTCGCGCAAATGTTTCACGATTGAGAGCGTAACGTCCGGTTTCAGAGCCATCAATTTGCCGTCAATATCCGTGAACGTGATAATATCCTGCGAGATCAAGAACTCTTTATTCTTCGCGTACAGGTCATACTCTTCGAACTTGCTCATTCTGTAAAACGAGTAGCCGTAATCCGAATACAACTCACGCAATTTCAACGCAGCAAATTCTTCAGGACGCAAATATTTCGGCAGCGTGTTCAAATCGCGAATCATAAATTACTCGAACCAGCCTTTGAGCATGTCGCGCGTGATTCTGCCACGAATTAATTTACCGGATTTCCAGTTTGCATTCGGGTACGCGGCTTTGAGATCTCGGAAACTTTTCTCGACCGTAGAGCCTCCAGACGTAGCGAACACGTAAATATTTTTCCCGGATATATTGCAGCTCTCAAGAAACGTGTTAATTATGTGCGGCGCGGTGTACCACCAAACCGGAAACCCGATGAATATATTCTCGTACTCACCAAGATTGGGTAACGCACCAGAAATTTCCGGACGTGAATTTTTCTCGCGCATTTCGACTGAACTACGGCTCTGATTATCCATCCAGTTCAGATCAGCTTGTGAATATAATTGCGCAGGTTTAATCTCGTACAAATCCGCGTCAACTAATCCGGATAAAGCTTCGGCAACTTTTCCTGTGATGCCGCTTGCTGAAAAATATGCTACAAGATTCTTGCTCATTCAAAATTCCTCCGTGTTTATCAAATATCAAATTATCTATCAAATATCGAAATTCTAGCACAAAGTTTTTTTGTGTGATATTATTTGCAACATATAAGTTAGACTTGCGGATTTTTCATTTTTAATTCTCATTTTTAATCCTTAACGGAGGTGTTTTTCATGGCGCAGGAAAATTCGGCTAGAAATTCTCGTGAACATACCAAAATTCTTGTCGAGGGTGCGTTGTGTTTGGCATTATCAATCGTGCTTTCGAAATTCAATTTATTCGTGATGCCTCAGGGTGGTGCTGTCGATTGCAGTTTGTTGCCCGTGATGCTTTTCTCGTATCGACACGGCGTGAAATGGGGACTTGGTGCCGGAGCTTTATCCGGAATTTTGCGAATGTTCTTCGGTGGTTACGTTTACAATCCGATTCAGGCTTTGCTCGATTATCCGTTGGCGTTTGCCTGCACAGGATTATGCGCGATTGCCCCGAAAATTCTGGGATTCGTTCTGGCATTTGTGTGTCACGCGTTCTTTAGTATTTTATAGGGTGTGTTATTTTTTGCTGAATATGCTCCGGAAGGTCAGAACGTGATAATTTACTCAATCGTCTATAACTTGCCATACTTGACGCTCAAGTACATACTCTCCGGAATTTTGGCGTTCATAATCTGGAAATCTCTACAGAAAATTCTGCCGTAAAAACCCAAAAAAGAATCCCCCAAATTTTCCCGGGAAGGATTCTTTTTACTTATATTTCAATGCACGCAAAGCGGTAAACGGACTCTCCACTTATGCGACAAATTCCAGTGATATAAACACTTTTAGGAGAAATACACGGTTATGAGTTTAGCTCTTCGCCCTCAGTTGACGCAACTACAGCACAAACCGCCGTATCACCAACAACGTTAATGCAAGTTCTGGCAGCGTCGAGAATGACATCAATTCCAGCAACAAGCGCAATTCCCTCAATCGGAAGCCCCACACTCGTCAAAACCATCGTCAACATGATCAAGCCAGCTCCGGGAACTCCTGCCGTGCCAATCGAAGCCAATGTTGCAGTCGCTACGATTCCGATTTGCATTTCCAAAGTCAGCGGAATATTAAACGCCTGAGCCACGAATAACGCGCAAACTCCCTAATACAAAGCTGTTCCGTCCATGTTAATCGTCGCGCCCAATGGCAGCACAAACGAGCTGACACCCTCCGAAACTCCAAGATTCTCGCGAACATTCGATAACGTCACAGGCAAAGTCCCGGAACTCGAACGTGTAACGAACGCCGTAATTGCTGCCTCCTGAACTCCTTTGAAAAACCAGACTGGCGATCTCCTGCAAACAAGCCCGATCATGCCAGAGTAAACCAGAAGCGCATGAAGCACACACGCAACATAAACAGCTCCGATAACTTTCGCGAACGGGGCTAATATTGCGACACCGAATTTCGCAGCCGTCACAGCTATCAAAGCAAACACACCGTACGGCGCAACCGACATGACCATGTGTGTCACAGCGTACATGACTTCAGCAACATTCTCGAAAAATTCCGCGATTTTCCTGCCGCGTTCACCAGCGATTATGCACGCTACTCCGAAGAATAACGCAAACACGATTATTTGCAGCATATTCGCATTCACCATTGAGGCAATCGGATTCGTCGGGAAAATGTCAAGTATTACATCTGTGAAAGCTTTTGCTTCTCTCGCATTCGCCGTAAGTCCCGCTGGAATATTCATGCCAACTCCGGGCTGGAAAACATTTCCGAACGCAAGACCGATTACTATCGCAACAGCAGTTGTCACAAGATATAGAACGAGCGTTTTGATACCGATTCTGCCGAGTTTCCTGACATCTCCGACAGCAGCAGTCCCGGCAACTAACGACGAAAACACCAACGGCACGATCAGCATCATCAACAGGCGCAGAAATATTTTCCCGACCAAATCGACGAACGGCATCACGTACGCGCTCAAAACATGACTGTCAGGAACTACCGGACCGACCAAAAATCCGAAAATTATTCCCAACACGAAGCCAATCGAGATCTTCACAAGCAACGAAACACGCTTATTACTATTTGCCATAAAATTTTCCTCCTGATATTCGCAAAGTAAAAATTAGTCGTAATTCTACAATAATTTGCTCTATTTTGGAACGCTAAAAAACCCCTCCCGAAGTTTCTCCGAGAAGGGCAATTATTTTCATTACGTGTTGTATCGCTATTTAATCGGGTTGAACTCCTGACCAAGCAATTTCAGGAAATCGTCATAGCTCATGCTGCCCAAATCGCCCTTCGAACGTTCGCGCACTGCCACGAGATTATTATCTTTCTCATTATCGCCTATAACGAGCATGTACGGAACTTTCTGCATCTGAGCATCACGGATTTTTCGCCCGAGTTTCTCATTGCGTGTATCAATCTCAACGCGCAAATTATCGCCCATCAATTTATCGCGCAAAGCATTCGCATAATCTAGCTGCTTGTCCGAGACAGGAATAATTCTCACCTGAACCGGTGCAAGCCAATACGGGAAAGCTCCGGCATAATGTTCGATCAAAATTCCCAGGAATCTCTCTACGCTTCCGAAAACAACTCTGTGCAATAATACCGGCGTGTGTTCCGCACCATCTTCGCCGATATACGTTACGTCAAATCTTGCCGGCATCTGGAAATCCAACTGGATCGTGCCGCATTGCCAAGTTCTGCCGATACAATCTTCCAGATGAAAATCGATCTTCGGTCCGTAAAAAGCTCCGTCACCAGGATTAATCGTGTATGGAGTATTTGTGCTTTCGAGGGCTTCACGTAAAGCAGCTTCAGCAGTCTGCCATTGTTCGTCTGTTCCCATTGAGTCTTCAGGTCTGGTTGATAACTCGACGTAATACTTGAACCCGAAAACTTCTGTGTAAACGTACTTGTCAAGCTCCATAATTCTCATGACTTCATCGCGAATTTGTGAATGCTCGATATAAGTGTGAGCGTCGTCCTGAGTGAAGCATCTAACGCGCATCAATCCGTGCAAAACACCGCTGCGTTCGTGCCTGTGAACGATTCCTAATTCAGCAAGTCTCATCGGCAATTCACGATAGCTGCGTAACTGCGTCTTGTAAACCAGAATGCTTCCCGGGCAATTCATCGGTTTAATCGCGAAAGGCTTCTCGTCAATTTCGGTCAGGTACATGTTCTCGCGATAATGATCCCAGTGACCGGATCGCAGCCATAATTCACGATCAAGAATCTGCGGAGTTTTTATCTCGACATAGCCGCGTTTCATGTGTTCACGCCGCCAAAATTCGATCAGCGTATTCATAATCGCAACGCCTTTCGGATGGAAGAACGGGAATCCCGGACCTTCTTCGTGCAAGCTGAACAGGTCTAAATCTTTGCCGAGTTTTCTGTGATCGCGTAATTTCGCCTCTTCCATGCGTTTGAGATAAGCTTTGAGTTCGTCTGGTGTCGCAAAAGCCGTACCGTAAATTCTCGTGAGCATTTTGTTTTTCTCACTGCCGCGCCAATAAGCACCCGCAACTGACAGCAACTTGAAATTGTGAAGTTTGGACGTATCCGGAACATGAGGACCTCTGCATAAATCAGCGTATTCGCCTTGTTTATAAAGCGAGACTGTTGGAGCGTCAATTTCTGAGATCAGCTCGACTTTATACGGATCGTTTTTGCCCCTGAAAAATTCCAGAGCTTCGGACTTCGGCAAATCTTCGCGAGTGATTTTTTCGGCTTGACCGACGATTTTGCGCATTTCAGATTCGATCTTCGGCAAATCCTGCTCTGTTATGCTGCCTGCAACGTCAATGTCATAATAGAATCCGTCTTTAATTGCCGGACCGACTCCGAAATGTGTACCCGGGTATAATCTTTCGACAGCCTGAGCCATCAAGTGAGCCGTGCTGTGTCGCAAAATTTCCAGTCCCTCGGGAGAATCATTCGTGATTGCGTTAATAACTCCGCCGTGAGAAACTTCGCGCGACAAATCAAATTCTTCGCCGTCCAAATTCGCAGCGATAACTTTTTTTCCGTCGAGTTTGAGATCTTTCAGAACGTCTGAAATTTTCACGCTGTCCTGTTCGTAATTTAATTTTTTATCTTCGTGTTCAAATATTAGCAATTCGTGTAACACCTGCCTGTCAAAAATTTTCGCAATATTTTCGGATAATATCACGTTCGCGAGACTGTCGCAAGCTTATGAATATTTACGTTTGAGAGCAATTTCTTCGAGTAAT
>CALEPX010000062.1 GCA_937911045.1 uncultured Fretibacterium sp.
TACGACATCAGCAACATCGCAGAAGGATTAGGAATTAGGTTAAAACGAGTGGGACGAACAATCAGAGCGGACAGCATTGACGGCAGCGGAGGAGGGAAGGACGCTTTCGCAATTTATCCGGAGTCAAACCGTTGGTACGACTTCAAACTTAACCGTGGCGGCGACATCGTGGATTTGGTCGCCGAGTACAAGTACGACGGGGACAAGAAATCCGCGCTCGCTGAGTTGCTTCCGGAACGCAGGAACTTGTTCGATCCGTTTTTTAAGGAGCGTCAAAAGTTCCAAGAGCAAGTCCAAGAGAACCATAATTACTTGATTAATCCGAATTTCGCTGATCATTGGCAAAACGGGCACATTTTGGATTACTTGCACTCACGCAAAATCACCGACGAGTACATCGCCAAAATCAAGCTCGGCGTCGAATACTCGCACAGACTTTTCATTCCGTACTGGGACTTGAACGGCAAGGAAGTTGCGTACTACATTACTCGTCGATTACCAGACATTCACGGTAATGAGAACGAACACAGCCCAAAGTACAAGAAAGCGTCGTTGAAAGATAACTCATTTTTGCGCAATATTCCGTGGGGATTGCACACAATCAATCGCCATAACCCCGACGAAAATAATTCAGCTCTGTTTATTACTGAAGGCGCTTTCGATGCCATGTTACTTGATCAGGCTGGCGCATGTGTACTTTCAGCGTTTGGTGGCGATTTTGGCTCAAATTGGGAGCAAGTTATCAGTATTGCAAAGGATTTCAAAAAAGTTGTCCTCGCATTTGACAACGACGATGCAGGCAAGGATTTTACACAAAAAGCTGCGTTAAAACTCGTTCAGCATGAAATTCCTTTCGATTGCGCGGTTTTCCTGGGTAAGGACATTGCTGAACACTTTCAGATAGGCGGTGGTCTCGAAGGTCTGCTCAAGTCTACACGTCCGGGACTTACTTGGCTTGCAGGACGGTTTACGGATGGCGAACCGTTCACAGACTTAACTCAAAAGAAAAAAGAAGAAGTAATGAACAAATACAGAGATTTTTTGTATGCCATCGGACGTTATGTGCAAAAAAGCGAACTAACGAAAATTAATAAGTTGGTCTCGCATTATTTCCCAACGGACTGGCTCAAAGACGTTCTCAAAGAAGCTGCAGAAGGGTTGCCAGAAAACGAACTGGCTCAAGAAGTTCTCGACAGATTTAACATTATTTATGATGATCGCATTGGGGCGTACAAATACCAGAAAAACGGAGTTTGGGAACGCCTCACGGAAAGTGAAGTTGGTTACTATGTCACTCAAGTTCTTGGTAAAAAGTACACGTCACGCAAAGCTGCTGCAGTTCTCAAACTTGTCAAATTTTTATCAAAAGGCAAGGACAATCGCAAATTTATCACAAGCCTTGATAAAATGCCGTGCTTGAGTTTTAAGAACGGAACACTCGTTTTCTTGTATGACAAAGGACGCGTGTTTTTTAGGGATCATGCTCCAGAAGATTACGTAACCGTTCAGGCTCATTACAATTATGATCCGGATGCAAAAAGCAAAATTTTTCTGAAAGCACTTCGCGAAATTTTTGATGGCAACGAGGATAGCATTATCACGCTGCAAGAATTTTTCGGTTATTCTTTGTTAAACGACTGCCGTTACCACAAAGCATTGTTTAACCTTGGCTGCGGAGGCAACGGCAAAAGCGTTGTCACAGAAGTTTTGCGGGCTATGCTCGGTGGCATGGATGCGCTTGGACACACGATTGTAACGTCAACTCCGTTAGATCGCATGAGCAAGGATTTTCGTGCTATGGTGCTTAAAAATTCGTGGGTGAACATTTCCAGCGAAACGGACAGCCTGGTTAGCGGAGTTGAGGCGCGCTTGAAAATTCTCACGTCAGGTGAGCCGATTGAGGACAGTTACAAAAATAAAGACCCGATTACCTTTGTTTCGAGGGCAAAAGCGATTGTTAATTGCAACACATTCCCGAGATTCAGCGACCGTTCAAAAGGGCTTGAGCGCAGGTGTTTATTTATCAAGTTCCCTGTGAATTTCACAGAAGACCCACAAGGAGAGAATGATAAGAAACGTGATGCCGATTTAATCGCAAATATCATAAAAAATCCGGAGGAGATGGCTGGCGTTTTTAATTGGGCGTTGCAAGGACTTTTCAGGATACTTACGAACAAAGGTTTTACCGTAACTCAATCTCAGAAAGAGTTAATGGTTGAATTTATGCGGTACAACAATCCGCTGATTGATTTTATTGACGAAACGCAGGAAAAACTTTTCGATAAGAATGGCAATGGACAAGTAATTCGAAGAGTGACGCTTTTCAAACTTTTTAAGCAATGGGCGATAGATAACAACGAAGAAATTTGCTCCGCACGGCACTTTTATCACCTGTTTACTAATACACTCAGTGGATTAAGCAGTCATGCAAAGTTGCATAAAAACGAAAAAACGAACGAGTTGTATTACTCACTGGGGAGGGAACCAAGCATTCTGAGCGCAGTATAAACCTAAAAACTTAAGGGAATAAGAACTCAATTACCTGATTTTTATCAGGCTTAGATTGATGTTGCCTTTTTCTGAAATTTTAGGGAAGGGAAAATTTTTGTTGCACTTTTTTAGCGTACGTTCTCCAGAATGAGATCGAAATTTTTAACTTGGCATGGAATATTTCTCTAGAACGAGCCCGAATTTTTTAATGTAATAGCGAAAAGTTAAGTTATTTCAAGCATTCTCGTATATCAAAGACGATTCTTTTATTTGTGTTTTTTTTTGAGAAAAATTACGTATTTTTTTAGTACGTGTTTTAATTCAATTTTTTTCAAAAAATTAGTCAGAACTTTTCACTTACGCCAAAAAACTCTTGTCGGGTTTTGTTAATCTTGATTAAATAGTCAAAAGTCATTATCAAAAGTAAGGAGAGATTTTTGTGATTTATGGGTACGCAAGAGTTAGCACGAACGGGCAAGCACGTGATGGCAATTCACTCGAAATTCAAGTTGATGAATTAATACAAGCTGGAGCTGAAAAAATTTTTTCAGATGTATTTTCTGGCAAAAGTTCAAATCGTCCGGAACTTGATAAGTTATTCAAGAAAATAAAATTCGGTGACAAGTTGATAATAACTAAGCTTGATCGGATTGCGCGGAGTTTGCTTCAGGGCGTTGAGTTATTAGAAAAACTAAATGAACGTGGTGTAGTTGTTGAGGTTCTGAACATGGGCGTGCTGGATAATTCACCGACGGGAAAATTAATTCGAAATATTATGCTTTGTTTTGCGGAATTTGAACGAGAAATAATAATTCAAAGAACACGAGAAGGTAAAGAAGTGGCACGTCAAAAACCGGATTTTAAGGACGGACGACCGAAAAAATTCAAGCGCAAACAAATTCGTCATGCGCTTGAATTACTGGAAAATAATTCTTATAAGGAAGTTGCAGCAATGACAGGGATTAGCGTTTCAACGCTGGTGCGAGCAAAACGAGATTACTGTAGTTAGCTCATTTTGCTTTCTGCAATTAATTTTTTTACGTCGTCGAGAGTGATAGATTGTCGAGTGTTTTTATTCTCTTTTATCCATTGCAAGAATTTTTGCACCGTCGGAACACCGACAACAACGCCGAAGAACGCGATTAATGCTCCAAGAAAACTCAAAATCCAGCCGATATTTGTTTCGACATTTTTCACATGCTCATCAATCCGTACAATTTGTTTCTCAAGTTCATTAAACCGTTTGTCAAATTCTTGCAAGAGTTTCAAGTTATTCAATTCGAGAATATTTTCAAGTTCGTTTCTGTGCAAGTAAATATCACCGCTCTCGACGGCAGACGCACCTGAGCAAAATAATCCTACTATTAATAACATCAATAATATTTTTCTCATAAAAATCATTCCTTTCAATTAATCATCCGCTTTTTTGAATCGGTACGTTTGAATTTTATTAGTCATAATATTGACCATAAAAGTCACGTCGATTTCTGAAAAATAAAACATTCGGATTATTCTCGGGTTATACCTAGGTGAAGGATAATGTTCAAATTCACCGAAACGACGTGCCATATCAGTTAAATTCCAATCAGAGTCAATAAAAATATTCTCCATGATCCATGCTCGTTGTTCGCTAATCTCTTTCGGTGATCTATTTTTTTTAATTTTTTGTTCAACCGGTTTTGCAACGACTTTTTGTGTTTCCTTCGTCATTACCCCGTTAGACAATCTGTAAACGCCTTTTTTGTCGTTATTTTCAGCTCACGTCCGTATCCGTCAATGCGCAAAATTTTTTCTTTTATTTTTGTAGCTTCGGCAGAACGTGACAAGCATAAAAGGATAATAAAAGTCACAAGATATTTTTTCATTTTCTCAACAGACTCCATTTTGTTTTCAACGATTAAATTTTTTGTGCAAGTGCAATCCGAAACAACCTCCTTAGACCGCAGTTGGTGCGGAAATATTTTTTCCACCAATCGCTTGACTAACAAGTTCCAAAAATAATGATCGGGTCTCAGGCGTATTCGGCAAAATTAATTTGCGATTACCTTCCCACTCATACACAAGATGGTCACTTCCGTAATATTTACGCTCATTACCAGATTCTTGCGCTTCTTCATCGTCCGTACTCAAAAGATACTCTGGCGTTGTATCAAGAGCTTTAGCAAGTTTTTGTATTTTCGAATAATCCTTAATAGGTTCTTGAAGATTTTCCCAATGACTGAGCGTGTTTACATGTACATTAAGCAAATCAGCAAATTCTTGTTGTCTTAATTTTTTTCGTTTTCTTAAACCGCTTATTTTTTCCCCGAATTTCATAATTATTCACATCCTTTTGTTATTTTTCTAAAATTATACAATTTTCCATAAAAAAACGCCACACAACAGTTATTGAGATTTTTCACAATGTTTTGTGAAAAATAACTTGACATTGTGATTTTTTATGTTAAAATAACAATACATTATGAAAATAATTTGTGAATAACAAATAAGTTGTTTTAAGACAACTTGCAGAATGACAATAAAGTCGCTTGTGAATGCAAAATTCTCACAAGATGACGGAATAGAGAAATGGTTTTACCACACAAAAGTTGGTTAGATCCCATGAGTGTGTCAAGGTCGAAACCGTTCAAGAAAAATTCAGAGCAGCAAAGAGTACATTTCTAGCGGATTTGTTGATGTTGCAAGAAAAATTCAAGAGCGGTCTGCTGGTTACGCCAGTACTGACGATGACCACAAAATTTCAAAAGGAAGGTGTTGCCATGGAGAAATCTTTCGGTCAAAAATTGCGACGGTTAAGGAAGAGGGCTGGATTAACACAAGAAAATTTAGCCGATATGGTGAATGTTCACTTTAACTCTATTAGTTTGTGGGAAAATGATAAAAACTCACCACATCTATATGAGCTAAAAAAAATTTGTAAAGCCTTAAATATTTCTGAAAGTGAACTTTTGTCAGATGACAATTCTAACGGAGGTGGTGAATGGGTGTTAGAAGTCAAAATGGCGGATAACATGAAGGAATTTTTCGATGTAACGGACGGAATGCCGTGTATCGCACAAATTCTAACGAACCAGTTTGGCGGAGTGTTACATCTTGCAGGTGCTTATGAAGTTTTTGATGATGATAGCAAATTCAACGACCTCATTAAGCAGCTTAAAAGTGCAAGAAAATTTATCCGTCAAGCAGGGAAAAATTTTGGAAAATTAAAAGAAGGAGAATAATTCATGGCAAATGAAATTCAGGTTTTTAATTTCACGGATCAGCATCAGGTTCGAGTGATTGTGCAAAACCGCGAGCCGTGGTTCTCAGGAAAAGACGTTGCCAAAGCTCTCGGATACACAAGAGCACGAAATGCCGTTAGAGACCATGTAAGCAAAAATGACAAGATGGCACTAAGTAATTTACCCGAGCACCAAAACGATGCTCGGGTAAAT
>CALEPX010000063.1 GCA_937911045.1 uncultured Fretibacterium sp.
ACGGAGTTGCGCAGGATTACGCTGAAGCTGTGAAATGGTACAGGAAAGCTGCTGAACAGGGACATGCAAAAGCTCAATTCAATCTTGCGTTGATGTATTCCAACGGCGAGGGAGTTGCGCAGGATAAATCTGAGGCTGTGAAATGGTACAGGAAAGCTGCTGAACAAGGAGATGCAGAAGCTCAATTCAATCTCGGCGTTATGTTTTACAATGGATACGGAGTTGCGCAAGATAAATCTGAGGCTGTGAAATGGTACAGGAAAGCTGCTGAACAAGGGAACGCACTAGCTCAATTCAATCTTGCTTTGATGTTCTACAAAGGAGACGGAGTTGCGCAAGATAAATCTGAGGCTGTGAAATGGTTCAGGAAAGCCGCTGTCCAAGGACTTGCACAAGCTCAGGACGCACTCAGAGAACTCGGTGAAAGTTGGTAATTTAATTTGAAGATAGCGACATTTAACGTAAATTCTGTTCGGGCAAGACTGGAAATTTTGCAGCGTTGGTTGGTTGACGCGAATCCGGATTTGTTATTCTTGCAGGAGACGAAAACTCAGGACGAATTTTTCCCGGAATTATTTTTCGAGGAGCTGAATTACAAATCGTATTTTCACGGCGAAAAAAGTTATAACGGCGTCGCTGCTCTCGTGAAGAAAAATTTTCTCGAAGCCGGAAATATTAGCGTGAATTTTGGCTTTAATGACGGACTTGACGAGAATAATTTTGACACGCGAGTTCTTGATTGTAAGCTGAAGATTGCGAATGTGAATCTCGAAATCCTGAATACGTACGTGCCTCAAGGGAAAGAAATTACGCATTCGGATTTTCAGGTCAAGAAAAAGTTTTTTGCGCGGGTGAAAAAATTTCTGGAACGTGAGAATCGCTTGAATGAAAAATTTCTGTGGCTCGGTGATCTGAACGTCGCTGCGGAAAATATTGACGTGACGAATCCCCAGAATAAACTCAATCACGTTTGCTTTTGTCAGGAGATTCGGGAAATATTTGCGAACACGAAATCCGGGCTTGTAGATTTGTTGCGGAAATTTCACGGAAATCAGGAAATCTACACGTTCTATGATTATCGCGTGAAAAATGCTTTGCAGCGGAAAATCGGTTGGCGAATCGATTATATTTTTGCGAGTGAAAAGTTTGCTGAATATGCGAAAAGTTGTGAAGTCGATATTAATCCGAGAGTTTGTGAGCGTCCATCGGATCATGTGCCGGTGATTGCGGAATTTATCGGGGTTTAGCGGAAATGATTTTCAAAAATCCTGTGAAAATCAGTAAAAAACACTTGCATATTTGATAAAAGCTGATAGAATGCAGAAAGTTTTTAACAAGGAGGTGTTATTCATGACAAAAGCTGAACTTATCGACGCTATAACTGAAAAACTCGAAATGAAAAAAAAGGACGTTGCTCCGGTAGTTGATGAAGTGTTTGTTTCGATTCAGGATGCGTTGTCTCGTGGTGATAAATGCACGTTCGTGGGCTTCGGAGTTTTCGAGGTCAGAGAGCGTGCCGCGCGTGAAGGTCGTAATCCTCAGGATCCTAAAGAGATCGTTCACATCCCGGCGAAAAAAGTGCCTGTGTTCCGTCCGGGCAAAGAACTCAAAGAGAAAGTTCTTGACGTTAAGCTCGAAAAAAAGAAATAATGCGGGTGTTTTAGGTTTTTACAGGCGGTTTCTAATTCAGGAGCCGCTTTTTTCATAAGTTGTGCAAATTTTTGTGAAGGGAAATTATTAATTATTCATGCTGGATTTTGAGGGATTCACTTGGCAACATAAAGATTTATACGAGGAATTTTATCGCAAATCACCCGTGCATTACGCCGAATATTCGTTCTCGAATCTTTGGACGTGGAAAGATTCTTATCCGGTAAAACTCGCGTTCGACAGGAAAAATAATCTGTACTGGATAAAGTTCAAGACGGAGCATTTGGCTTCTGATGGAATTTGCGGCCCAGTCGGTGATTGGAATGACGCGAATATTGACTGGCAAGACGCGCTCTCGCATTTCGAAGCGAATCTTTTGATTTATGACGTGCCGGAACAAGTGAAAGAGATATTATCAAGTCACGAGATTTTGGGGACGAAATTGCAATTTTACGACGAGCCCGGTCAAGACGAATACGTGTACTCGGTGCAGGAATTAATTAGCCTGAAGGGGAAAAATTTCGCTCATAAACGCAATCGTGTGCGAGCATTTTTGACTGGTTATGAATGGGATTATTACGAGATAAAGCCAGAGAATTTTCAGGAGATTATGGATTTTCAGGAACGTTGGCGTCTGAATCGCGATTTGTCACTGGAAAGCGAAGAAATCGAATCGCTTCAGGACGAGAATACTGCGATAAAATTGACGCTCGAACACTGGAATGATTTCAAATTTTTGGGCGCGATGCTGAAAATCGATGATTCAATAATTGCCTACACGATTGCCGAAGATTTAGACGGAGAAAGTCTCGATGTGAAATTTGAGAAGGCGTTCGCGGAATATTCGGGCAGTTATCAAGCGATGAATCAGTTATTCTTGAAGAATCATGGCTTTGCGTACAAGTTTGCGAATCGTGAGGAGGATTTGAACGAGCCTGGGCTGCGTGAAGCGAAACTGTCGTATAATCCGGTCAAGATGCTGCGGAAATTCACGTTGAGATTCTCGGATTAATTTTTGAAGGGTGAGAATTTATGCTTTATGTAATCGTAATAATTTTGGCAGCCGTCGGAGCGTTCGTGTTCTTCAGGCAGCAAAATTCCGGGAAAACTGACCAGCAGAATCAAGATTTACCGGACGCACAAGTTCAGGAAGATTCCCAAGCTGAATCAGGAGAATCAGAAGCAAGCTCTGGCTCAGATTTAGAATCAGAATCAGAATCAGGGTCAGGTTCAGAAAGTTCGTTTATATTATCCGCAAAACCTATGACTTCACCGGACACAGTTGACGGTGCAACGTATTCAACACATGCTCCAGCCGGAGAAAGTTCGCCGTATGGTCTCTCAGCAGCTCCCGAGAAAAAAGCAAAAGCCTCGTCGAATTTGCTGCGATGGTGTGGACGCACAAGTTCGGTTCAAATTGAGAATTTCGTGATTCCCGGACCGGTTGCGTATTGGTCGAACGGTGAGAGTTCAACGCCTGAGCCTTCGTGCATAAATGTCGAGTTGCCGGTCGAATTTCCACAACATGGTCAGGATTTGCCGGCAGATGGTGCAGCGTCGTATGCTGAGATGTCGCCATTGCAGCGCGGAATTTACCTGACTTGGCTGTCGGGCGCGAGGATTCAGCCGCCGTTGCATATTTGTTACCCGTCGATTTGGCTTTACGGGATCGAACGCAGAGCAATAATCGATAAGCTGGATTTGAGCCTGTGCATAAATGAAGTGTTTAGATTGCTGCCGTTGATGCGTTGGGAAGTCATGGCGGAGAATCTCGTGAAATTCATAACGTGGCTGGCGATTCGAATTTGGCTGCCGGAAGAGGACATGTTATCGCTTTGTATGCGAATGAACACTGCTCCGGAAAATATGCTGTGTATCTTGCTGAACTCGTATGCGAACGCGAAATTGCCGCTGCCGTCACAAGTTGCTTTTACGCTGATGCGAACGAGTGCGAGACTGCGTGGTGAGAATGCTGCGATTATGTCACACTCGGACGAATTGCTGCAGAAATTCACGCCGATTTACAAAGAGATTTGCAGCGGAGGATTGATTCTCGCAAAGCCGCAAAATAACAGGAAGATTTTGTACACGCCGACGAATCCGACAGTGAAGCTTGATAAGAAATCCAGCACCCCGTTAGAGATTCCGGATTTCTTCGAGGACACGAAGCAGTTCAAGTTGTTGCGAAATTCATGGGAAGTTTTCCTGACGAGTTTGACACCGGTTGAGCGCGGAGAAGTTGAAGTCAAAGCAGCAGATTCTCTCGTAGAACGTCCGGATTTCGAAGGCTTTATAGAGACGCTTAGTCCGGAAGGCAGCAATTTGCCATTGATGACGACGCTCGAAAAATTTGGGGAACTCATGAAATTCGACACGTCACCAGAATCCAAAATCACCGGTAAAGAACGTAAATCCATGGTAGAAACTGCGCAAGTTGAAGGTTGGCAGATTGTTCCGGATTTGGGAATTTCCGGGCGAAATTATCAGTGGAGCGATTTTATCATGTTTATACGCCTCGCACCGGGCACGAAATTATCGCAGGAGTATCGGATCTCGTCGTTTATTCTGGAATTTGTCTGCGCGTTGACGGCAACAGATGAGGACAGATTATTCGAGCCGTTGAGGCAGCACCTGAACGATTATTTCCAATTGACGGACGAAGATAATATCAGGCTTGAAACTCAACGATTGCTGAATTTGCCGACGCAGCGTGACGCGGAATTTTACGGTGAATTTATCAGCATGTGGCTATCCAGTCACGAAAGAATCACCCTGAAGAATTTTGTCCTGAAATTTTTGAGTTTCCTGCCCGAGTTTCAAAATAATCCGGCTTTGAAGACCCGCACGTGTGAAATTCTTGGAGTTCGCGAAAACACAGACCCAACGCCCGAACAGCTCGCGAAAACGAATCAGGAATTGGGGCGCGAAATTCTGAACTTGATGACGCTGCTGTTCAAAAATAACTGAAGTTTTTATAATCACAAGCATGTTTGAAAAATACAGTTCTCAAACTCGCAAATTCTCAAACTTTGCGGTCTGGGGACTGTATTTTTTACAGCTACATTTACAGCTAATGATTTTATGTCACGGAATCAAACTTTCACACATACACACGTGATTATTTGCTAAGACTTTCGAGATTCGCTCTTAATCTTGCAGCTTGAATTTCACCGTCCGAAACTCTGGCACGCTCTTTCTCAACGACTTCAGCCGGGGCACGTTCGACAAAACTCGGTTTGCTTAACTTAGCCTGACTTGACGCGATATTTTTCTCGATTGATGCGATTTCGTTCTTGAGCCTGGAAATTTCTTTCGAAACGTCCAGAAAATCTCCGACGGGCAATTTTATCTCAGAATCGCCGCTGACTGATGAGAGTGAAGCACCGTGAGCGTATTCTGATTCGGGATCCTCCAGCAAAATTTCGTGAACCCTGCACAAATTCGAAACCTGATTCATTGACGCTTGAATTATTTCCAGATCGTGTGAAGCGGATTTTACGCGAATGACTGCTTTGTTGAGCCATTGCTGTGGTGCTACGTGAGCTTCGGCGCGTAAATTTCTGAGTGAACGCACGATGTCCTGAAACACTCGCATATTTTCGATAGAATCCGCAAATTTCAGATCGGTATTTTCTTTCACAAAGCCCGCGCGCATGATAAATTCGTCACCGTAACCGAAAGCTGTCCATAATTCTTCGGTTACAAACGGAATGAACGGGTGCAAAAGTGTCAGTGTCGTCTTGAAAACGTGTTCCAAAACTCCAGCAGTAGTCTTTCGCCTGTCCTCACCTTCATCGCCCTTCAAAGCCGGTTTGCTCATTTCGAGATACCAGTCGCAAATATCTCCCCAAACGAAATCGTATAAACCTCGCGCTGCTGTGCCAATATCGTAGGAATTAATTAACTCGGGAACTTTCGCAGACATTTCCTGAGTTCGCGTTAAAATCCATTTGTCGTGCATGTGCAGAAATTCCGGTTTAATCTCGTGAACTTCGTCGTCAAGATTCATGAGCGCAAATCTCGCGGCATTCCATAGCTTGTTCATGAAAAATCTGTAAGTTTCGATTCGCGTTGACGATAGCAAAATATCACGTCCCTGAACGGATAACGCAGCCAAGGTCATTCTCAGAGCGTCCGCACCGTATTTCTCGATCATGATTAACGGGTCGATTACGTTGCCTTTGGTCTTGCTCATTTTCTTGCCGTGTTCGTCGCGTATTAACGAGTGAATGTAAACGTCCCTGAATGGCACATCGTCCATAAATTCCAGCCCCATCATGATCATGCGCGCAACCCAGAAGAAAATAATATCAAATCCTGTTACCATTAACGAAGTCGGATAGAAATATTCCAGTTCGGGAGTTTTGTCCGGGAAGCCCATCGTCGAGAACGGCCATAACGCTGAGCTGAACCATGTGTCAAGAACGTCCGTATCCTGATGAATGTGTGAGCTGTGGCAGTTTTCGCACTCAGTCGGATCGATTTCTGCAACGGTTATGTGTCCGCAATCGTCGCACGTCCACGCAGGTATTCGATGACCCCACCAGAGTTGACGCGAGATGCACCAGTCGCGAATATTTTCCATCCAGTTGAAATAAGTTTTCTCCCATTGTTCCGGAATCCATTTTATGCGCCCGTCTTTTACGGCTTGAACTCCCCTGTCAGCGAGAGGCTTTGTCTTAACGAACCATTGCTCGGATAAATACGGCTCAACAGTTGTATTGCAGCGTTGACAATGCCCGACGGAATGATTAATAATTTCAGTTTTGAGCAACAAGCCGAGTGCTTCGAGATCTTCGACGGATTTTTTTCGCGCTTCGTCAATCGTCATGCCCTGATATTTTCCGGCGTTCTCGTTCATGATGCCTTTTGAGTCTATAACCTGAATCTGTTCGAGATTATGATTCAATCCCACGAGAAAATCGTTCGGGTCATGAGCAGGAGTAATTTTCACGCAGCCAGTTCCAAATTCCGGATCAACCATGTTATCCTCGATTATCGGAATGATTCTGTCAGTTAAAGGCACGCGAACGTGTTTGCCGATTAAGTGCTTGTATTTTTGAGATCTTGGGTGAACAGCGATTGCAACGTCTCCGATTATAGTCTCCGGTCTAGTTGTCGCGACGATTATTTCGTTTGCATTCTCGACATGTTCGACTAACGGATATTTCACGTAATAGAAATTTCCCTGAGATTCTTCGTATTCGACTTCGAGATCCGAAATTGCTGTGCTGCATCTTGGACACCAGTTCACGATGTATTTGCCTTTGTAGATCAAGCCCTTTTTATATAATCGCACGAAAACAGTTCTGACAGCGCGTGATAATCCTTCGTCGAGAGTGAATCTTTCGCGTCGCCAGTCGCAGGAATTGCCCAAACGTTTCATTTGTTCGATTATTCTTGACCCGTAAATTTTTCGCCATTCCCAGACCCGTTTGACAAATTCTTCGCGTCCGAGATCGTAGCGTGAGATTTTCTGTTTAGCCAAGTCTTTTTCGACGACGTTCTGAGTAGCGATTCCGGCGTGATCAGTTCCGGGCAGCCACAGGACTTCATAACCCTGCATTCTTTTTGTGCGGCACATTATGTCCTGAAACGTGTGATCGAAAGCATGTCCAACGTGAAGTGAGCCTGTAATATTCGGAGGCGGAATCACGATTGAGAAAGCTTTTGCTTCGGGATTGATTTCGGCGTTGAATAATCCGTTCTCGATCCATTTTGCGTACCATTTTTGCTCGATTGAATCCGGAGAATAATTTTTCTCAAGATTGCGATTTCTAGTTTTCGTTGCCATTTATTTACTAAAGCTCCTTTATAGCGTTTATTAAGTATTTTATATTATTATCACTTGTTGCCCAACTTGTGCAGAATCTAGCCGCTAAATTTCCGTTGTCAAGTCTTTGCCATAACTCGAACACGAATTTCCGGGATAATTTATCGTACTGGGATTGCGTCAAAATCGGGAATTGCTGGTTCGTGTATGAATCATATAGCAAGTTAATCCCCTTTTCCTGAAACGCGCGTTTTATTTTCAAAGCCTGAGCGTTTTCCCTGAGTGCTATCTCGTAATACAAATTCTCGCGCCCATTCTCGAACAGACTTTCGAACTGCACGCCGAGTAATCTGCCTTTCGCGAGTAAAGCTCCCTGTTGTTTCATGAGAAACCGGAAATTTTCCGCGAGTTTGGGATTTGAGAACACGACAGCTTCACCGAATAACGCGCCGATTTTAGTTCCGCCGAAGTAGAACACGTCACAGAAATTCGCAATGTCACGCGCGCTGAGATCATTTTCTGAACTTGTGAGAGCAACGCCTAATCTTGCGCCGTCGAGAAATAACTTGAGATTATACTTGTCGCAGATTATTCTGAAATCCTGAAGCATTTTTTTCGAGTATACAGTTCCGCATTCGGACGGGTTTGAAATATACACGAGACCGGGTTGAACCATGTGATCAAAAGTTGGATCCGAATAAAAATTTTCGAGATAATTTCTCAAGAGTTCTGGTTTAAGCAATCCGTTTGAATTTTCGAGCGCGATGACTTTGTGACCGGTAGCCTCGATTGCGCCGGATTCGTGAACGTTTATATGTCCGGACGAGGCACAGATTACGCCTTCATATGGTTTGAGTAAGTGCTTGATTACAGCCGCGTTAGCTTGAGTTCCGCCGGTCAGGAAAAATATTTGAGCGTCAGGTTTTTCGATGAGATTTCGAATCATATTTGCGGCATTTTCGCAATGATAATCCACACCGTAGCCCGAAGTTTGTTCGAGATTCGAGTTGCAAATTCGCTCCAGAACTCTCGGGTGACAGCCTTCTTGATAATCGCTTTCGAATCTGATTTTGCTAAATTCTTCCAAAGTGCTAAATTCCTCCGTTGAGTTGATATAATACGTCAAAGCTCAATTCTAGCACTTGAACCAGAAAACGCGCACAAAAAATGCCCCCGAATGAACCCGAATGAATCCGAGAGCAAATAATTATCGCGATTACGAAAAATATTCCAGTTCTGCCATTTCCTCGACTATTTTCTTGAACGGAGGAGCTGCCAATTCGCCGCCGTAAATTCTGCCGCTGGTGGGTTCGCCGATTGTGATCAGCATCAAGTATTGCGGGTTTTCGTAGGGCCAGAAGCCGATGAACGAGCCGACGTATTTGTGGCGTGAATATTTGCCGTGTTCGGGGACTTGTGCTGTTCCGGTTTTGCCTGCCAGTTCCGTTACGTCAGTTGCTGCACGTTTGCCTGTGCCTTCCAGAACAACTCGACGCATTGCGCTGCGAATCCAGGCTGTCGTATCCGGTGTGAAAACTTCGCGCATAATTTCGGGTTTGCCTTTGTAAATCACATCGCCCATCGAATCCGTAACTTCTTTCACGACATACGGGCTCATTAATTTTCCGCCGTTCACGATTGCTGCCATTGCTGTCGTTAATTGCAGCGGTGTAACAGCAAGTCCTTGACCGATCGCAATATTCGCAGGTGTAACTCCGCGCCAGTTCTCCGGCAACGGAACTATTCCGCGAGCGACTCCGGGTAATTCGACGTTTGTTGCGCTGCCGAATCCCAAAGCTAACAGGCTGTCGTAAATTTTCGAGGCTTCAGTTCTGATTCCGATTTGAGCCATGCCAACGTTCGAAGACTTGATTAATAAATGCGCGGTGTCGATATTTCCGAAAGCTACTGGATATGATTCTTTTATGAAACCGTCAGCGACTTTCAATCTCGCAGGACAAACGAATATTTCATCTTTTCGAGCCCAGCCGCGTTCGAGAGCAATTCCCAGATATATCGGCTTGAACGTAGACCCGGGTTCGTAGCCACGACTTACGACGCAATTCGATAGAGCTTCAATCGCGAGATCTCGTCTATCCGCAGCGTCATACGTTGGGTAACTTGCCATTGCTATAATCTCGCCTGTGTTCGGGTTCATGCAAATTGCTGCTGCCCATTTCGCGCCGTTATCTGAGGCGGCCTGATACAAATGTTTCTCGATGACGTATTGAATCCTGCTGTCAATCGTGAGTGTGACAACCGGTAAAATCGATTCTTGTTGCGGATCTTGCTGAATCAAAGTTGAAGCTTGGCTGCCCGGACGGCGAACTACGATTCTTTGACCCGGAGGACTGTATAACGCCGAGTCCCAATACTGTTCGATTCCGGCTAGACCGCGATTGTCGATATTGCAAAATCCCAGAACGTGCGACATTAATTTCTTGTTCGTGTAGCGTCTGTATTGCTCCGGATAAATCATAACTCCGGGAACTTTGCGGCGAATCAATCTCAACTGTTCAAACTCATCACCAGTAACTTTGCGACCAATCCAAATGAATCTTGAGTTCGAAGTTTTTGCTTTGCGTATTTTCTCGACAAGCTCCTGAGATAAAACTTTCCCCAGCTCATCGAAGTCATCATCTTCCAAGAGACTGGGGTCAACTGCAAAACTCGGCAATGATTCAGAAATTACGAGCGCGTTGCCTCTTGAGTCCTGAATTATGCCACGTGTCGGTTCGAGATTAATTCTGCGCCAGTATTGATGCTGCGATTGCTGTACGATTTTCGGATTTGGGAAACAGTGTCGTGCCGTCAGAGTTATGCCAATCACGACAAAAAACAGCGTGAATAAATACCACGGACTGAGATTGATTTTTATTCTTGACTTGCTCATGAAGCATTACTTCCCAAACAGCCAAGAAAGTCTCGTTCGCCAGTTTTTGTTGCTTTCGGATTCAGAATTGCGTTCGTTATTTCGTCTGCTAGCGACAGTTTCGGTTTTGAACTTGATAACCATTGTGTCAGCGCGCGTCGCCTTCTGCATTCCCAAGCTTTCTTTACAGTACGTGTAGATTCGAATCGGTGCGACTAACGCCGAAAGTTCCTGACGCAAAAGCACTTCCTCGTCCGAATATTGCTGTATTGATTTGTTCAAGGATTCAAGATAATACGCAAGTCTCGAAGCATGGAAACGAAGCACTCCAAGTCCGAGTACGAGCATAAGACAAACGCCCAATCCTATGACGAACTTCAAGCCCACTTTGAAAGGGCTGCTGATTTTCCTGTTTCCCACTTTTTCTTCGCCTCCGAATTGATTGATTGATTTTGGATTGATTTTTGAGTTTGAAATATCTAGTGCGAATATAATAGCACAATTTGCAAAAAATACCTAATTTTATTTCAGGAAAACTGCGCGCAATTTTGCACTTCGGGATTTGTAATTTCTCTCGCATTCCTGAAGCGATGGCGTTAATGGGTGACGAGTTAATAATTCTGCGTTGTATTCGAGTTTCCAGTTTCGGAACGTGCGTTTGACAAGTCTGTCTTCGAGTGAATGATACGATACGATTATGATTAACGCGCCGTCTGGTTTTGCAAATTCCGGAATCTTCGCGAGTAAATTCTCAAGTTCACCGAGTTCGTCGTTCACATAAATCCGCAATGCCTGGAAAATTCTTCGTGCGGGATGAGTTCCCATTTTGCGCTGAACAGGTTGCGGCAGAATTTCCCGGATTAATTTCACAAGTTCACCGGTTGTATTGATTCGCTTAGAATATTTCTTGATTCCGTGAGCGATTAACGCAGCGTATTTTTCCTCGCCGTAATCCCTGAAAATTTGTGTGAGTTCCCGTTCGCTAAGTTTCTCCAGAATTTCCGACGCCGTGAATAAATCAGGATTGTTGCGATCCATTCGCATGTCGAGTACGCCGTCATTCTGAAACGAGAAGCCCCGCTCCGGAATCGAAATCTGCATGTTAGAAACGCCCAAGTCAAACACAAGCGCGTCAAATTTCCCAAGCTCGAAATTCTCAAGTTCGCCGAAATTTCCGTGAATAGCTCTGAATCTTGATTCGTAATCACGCAGATTTTCGCTCGCAAGATCAATCGCAAATTCATCTCGGTCTATTCCGATTACGCTGCAATTCCGGAAATTTTCCAGGATAGCACGAGTGTAACCCCCAGCTCCGAGAGTTCCGTCGAGTATTCTGAGTGGGCGCATTTCTTCGCGAGTTCGCAAACACGCCTCAAGAAAATTTATGATTTCGTTTAACATTACAGGTTCATGTGTCATAATTACACATATTATCACTATCTCGACCAAGAAGGAGAATCTCACATGAAAGCAAAATCCAAATCGCTCAGCTTCGAAGTACTGGAAAATATCAGCGAAATATTCACGAAGAATAATAAAATCCTGATTCCGTTATCAAGTCTCATCAGGAAATTTCCCAAGACGCTCTTGAAAAATCTGGGGTTGAGTTCGAGTACGCGCGTGTCAGAATTTCACAGGGCAATCGAGCCGCACGTGAAGAATCAATTCTGCTTTTACAAGAAGGGATTCGTGATTTACATTGCTCCGGATATTTCGCCGGTGGAATTAATCTGGCGCTTCATTGGTTTAGCGACGTTGCAGGGTTCGAGAAGTCTCAAGAAATTGCAGCTTTCAAGTCCGTTTTACATGAACAAGTTCGTGAGCATTATAAATCAATTAGCGATTTCGGGACGAATTTGCGTAACACTCGATGAGAATTTTTCGCCGAAAGTTTCGTTGACGGATAAGCAGCGATCATGGCTGAATAATGTGAACAAAGCTCCGGTTATTAACGCGCCGGATATAATTATCGAGCAATATAACTCGTATCAGGAAGTCTCACCGGAAAATTTCATGAGTGCGTTCGATGAGCTGGATCACGGGAAAATCTTCGTGAGAATTTGCGATTTGCGAAAGAAACTGAACTGGTCACGCGAGAATTTTGACAGGATGCTCGTGAAATTACGCGACGAGGCTAAGATTCAATTACACGAAGGCGACGTTACGCTCATGACTGACGACGAGATTGAGAATTGCTTCATAGACGAGAATAATTTCAGAATGGGAACAGTAATTCGAAATGACAGATAACGAGATTCAGCAAAAACTCCGGGATAGCAATATTTTCAGAACGTCCGTGTCACCGCTGCCGTTCTATAATTTTGAGTCAGACGTTCGCGAAATCAACAGGACAGTTTCAGAACGTATCGAAAGCCTAATCCGCGACAAAATCAAGCATACAGAACAGCCAACTGCAGGTCTGATTCTTGGAGGAGCTGGCACAGGCAAAACTCACATGCTCTCACGCATACTCAATCACACGCGTGATATTTCTGAGAGAACAGTCTTCGTGAATATTCGCGAGTTCAAAGACCCGGAAAGCGCAATGCAAGACATGTTGTCAGGATTCATTCTGAGCATGAGCCACAGAAATAGCATTGACGATTCGGTGCAAAAATATTCCCCGTTCGACATGATTATTCGCAAATTCTTCGAGAGATTCTCAGCTTTACATTCCAAGGCAATCAACAGGAACACACTCTCAAATTCAGACGATAATACGAACACTGAATCATCAGGTTCATCAGGAATATTTCGCAAATTTATCGGGACAATGTTCATGAAATTCGCACAAGTCAATCCGTTGGTATTACTCTCGCATGACATTCCAGCGATTGACAGGTCGTTCGCTTCGTGCCTGTTATCATACGTGAAAGCAGATTTGGATCCCGATGGCGATTTCAAAAAGCAGAGATTAATCGAGTGGATTCGCAATGGGCTTTCGAATGACGAAGCGCAATTACTGGGTGTGCCGCCACGCGATCTGTCAACAATGACGAATTTCGGACGCGAGAGAGACGCTTCAAATTTTCTGGTATCACTCGGATTGACGCTGAAATATTCTGGAGTTGTCGCTGTAGTTTGCTTTGACCAGATTGACAGCATGAAGGGACGGGAAATTATCAACGCTTGGGGAGACGCTTTGGGATTTCTTGTGAATAACGTGTTCGGAGTTTTGCCGCTGGTTTGCGTTCGTGGTGACACTTGGAATAATTTGTTCAAGAAATATCTTGACCAAGCAGTTCAGGACAGAATTTCAGCGAATACGATGACGCTGCAGGGCTGTTCGATTGACGAGGCAAAAGCAATTCTCAAAGCACGAATCGATAATCATTTTCACGAGGACGAATCCGGCGAGATATATGACGGTCTGCTCTACAAAGTTCAGCGCAGATTCACAGCAGGTATGCCGCCTCGAAGCGTTATTCAGATTACGAACGATGTGATCTGGGGAGATTGGAATCACAACTCAAAGCCAGATACGGATCCAGATCCAGATCCAGTTAGAATCGTGAAAGCTATCAAGACCAGATTCGATGAACTTTGCAGCCATGTCAAGAAAAATCCGGAGCAATTTCCGCCACGTGAGCTAGATATTTTGACCGCGTTAGAATATTGGTTGGGTTCGGATAGTGAGCTGTCAATCGCGTATTCGAAAAATTCCAACTTGAGCTTGTTCGGCTATTACAAAGAGCTTCGTGAGTTCGCTGTGATAACTACGATGTCAAAATTTGCTTGGGAGATTATGCGGCATATTGATAATGGCATAAAATTCATGCGTGAAAATAATAATAACGTAATGACTGGTCGACGCTGCTGTTTCATCGGGGAGAATCAAATTATTAAATCCGGCTATAAGACTACGCGCAAAAAACTGGAAGATCTGGAAAAAGCCGGCGGGATATACATGCTTCTCGGCAAATTGTCACGTGTGCCAGTTTACGCGATGGCTGAATTGATTCGCGAGATTAAAAATTCGGAACTGATGCTGCACATGTCAAATTCTGAACGGGCTGCTACGATTGACGACTTGAGAGCGTATTTCAGAAAATACGGGCTGCCTGAACTCGATAAAATTTACATGTACATAACCACTCCGCCAACTGTAACAGATCCTGTCCCAACGCAAGATTGCGAGCGTATTATCGATCAAGTTGTGACAGAAATACTCGACAGTTCCCCGATGAAAATCATAAGCGGAAAATTTGCTCTTAAGAAAATCAATCTCATGGAACCGTCAGTAACTCGTGGGCAATTACTGAGCTTCCTGAAAAAATTCGAGGAGAGATTCTACGTCATGGAGACCAGGAGCAACGAAGATTTCCAGATAGGCTTGAGATAACATGTCGGATGATACTCAATATTACGCAAACGTAACGAATTTAGCCTTGTGTCAGAAATGCCCAAGACTTGCATTTTACGCGATATTCATGAAACGCAAGACAAATTTCGTCGGGATACAGGGCACCGGATTTTACGGCTCGGTTTTTCACAGCAAGATCGCCGCAAAATTCTTCGACGCAGCTTCGGATTTCCAGAACAAACTCAATGGCAAGATAGCAAACGCGATTCAGCATGGCTACGAAGCATTTCACGAGTTAATACGCAAAGATTTCTTTTTCGAGTTCGTGAAATCTGAAGGCAAAAATTATCCGAGTTCGCAAATTTACGCTCTTGCTGCAGGAACTGAAATTTGGCTGAAAGTTCTGTGGGAAGCTTTATCAGAGATGCCGTCGCTCCTGAAATTTCCGCGTGAGATTATGCCTGTCGTTTTTCAGAAGCAAAATTCCGGGAATATGCGGAGTTCGTATAATCTTGAGATAGCCGGAGTTCAGACTGAATTGACAGTTGTCGGCAAATATGACGCACTGATATTCAATCCGGACGAAAAGCAGGCACGAATCTTCGAATTCAAAGGCTACAAGAAATCCGACGTGATAGTTCCGTTGACTCAGAGCGTGGTTTATGCGTGGCTTGTTCATGAGAAAACCGGGATTTATCCGGAGATCGAGATTATACACTTGAGCGAATCCGAAAATCCCGCGAATATATTCAGTTCAGACGAAGTTCGGGAAATGATAACGTCTGCGCTGCCGAATTTGTTCGAGACGATTTGCAGAATGTACGCTCTCGAAGAAATTCCCCCGAAAGCTTACGATTCGAGATTATGCGAACAATGCAAGTACAGAAATTTCTGTGAAGCCGAAATAGAATTATTCATCAGGAATCACGAAAATACATTCGAAAGGAAGAATCAACGTGAAAATACGCAAACGTAACGGAGTATCGTTCATATCGGTTTTGATATTCATGGTTGTGGCAGCAACTGTGATCGGCGAATTGTTTTTGCTGCTGGAATGGTCGCACCTGTCAACGATTGATATTCAGAGCAATTCACGCACCATTCGCAATCTTGAAAGTCAGATCGAGTACGGGAAATATTGGCTCGCAACACATAACACGAATGAAAAAGATTTTCCGAAACCGTTCGAGCTGGATATGAAAGAAGGTAATCATGAACTTAGGCTTGATAGTTCAAAAGCGACAAGCTTCACAAATCTTTGGATCTACAATCTCAGCTTTGACGTTAAGCATGCAGATGATGCAGTGGTGGTTAATACTGAAGGTAAAACATCGTCGGATCTTCGCGAATATTACATCGAGAAATTCGTAGCAACAATGTCGGACGATCTTGTCTCAGCAGAACCAGCTTCCTCCGAACCAACGCTGAAACTGAAATATCACGCATATTTACTCAGAGCTGCGGCAGAGTTAAAAGATGGGCGCGTCATGCTCGAATCAATCGTGAGCAGAGACACAACACCAAACGCATCGACTAGCAATCCAGCGAAAATTCGCGAATTAATGCGTCAGGAAATCTGGTATTAATACACGGGGAAAATATCATGCCAAAAATCGATCTCAAGAAATTCAATCCGGAAATCAAGCTGCCAAAATTATCGCTGCCGAAAATCTCTCTCAGGAAAAAATCTGATCCCGAAATTAAAGATTCTCAGCAGAACAAAACTGACAAACCCGCGAAAAAATCTCGGAGTTTAAGTCCGAAATCCTCGAAGAAAAAAATTGCGCCTATCGGAGTTGCAATTTACGCCGACGCTCTGTATTGCACGTTCCCAAATGAGTCCGAACATAAACGAATCCCTCTCGAAGCCGGTTGCGTTCATAACGGGGCGATTCGTGACTTCGAATTGTTGTCAAAAGCTTTGAAATCATTGCTGGAATTTGTACCGCCAAAAACTCCGGTTGTGATTGGATTGCCTCCGAATGATGTCATGATGCGTCCGATTGCGTTTCCTGAAATGAGCGACTCAGATTTGAAAAGCACGATTGATTTGAATTTCGAGGAATATTTCCCGTTCACACGCGATGAAGCTGTGTTGGATTTCGCACGAATTGATCTGCCGTCGAACAATCCGAATATTTTGCAGCAAATTCACGTGTTGATTGCAACGGCTAGACGTTCATGTATCGAGCAGGTTTTGAAAATCACTCAGGAAGTCGGGATGAAACTCGAAGCGATTGAACCGTTGAATACTGCTTTGTTACGTGTTATGCCGGAAGCTCAGGAGAATTTGTGCATGATTGTTGACGTGAACGAATTTTTCACGAGCATGACTGTTTCATGGAACGGTGAGGGAATATTCTTCAGGACATCGAATCGCAGCAAAGATCTCGAAGCGACAGTAACGGATATTCTGAACACTGCGCAATTTTCTGAGAATCAGTATCGCGGATTTTTCATTCAAAAGATAATTGTCACGGGCAACGAAGAATTTGCAAATCGCATAATCCCGTATCTGGAAAATCGTGCGGAAGTTGTGAGTTTGCCGTCCGATTACGCTTCATCAGATGGACTTGCAATTCGTGATTCGAAAGGAATATATATCGATCTCAGATCCAGAGATTATCTCGCACTTCAGAAGCGCAAAAACTCGTTTAATATCAATCGTGTCGCAATACTCGCATTAATTACGACACTTGTATTCGCGTTAATCGTGTCTGTTGTGTTGTCGATTTTGAAGGCGAACAAGCTGAACGTTGCTCTTGATTCAGAACGTGATTTCATTTCGAATTTGCAGAATCAGGTTCGTGACCTTGAACGTGAAAATGATTATCTGCACTCACAGCAGCGTGGCATATTACAAATCCTGAATTTCAAGCGCGAAGATTTACCCGTACTCGAAGTTATGAACGCGCTCGAAGCGAATACCGGAGTCGGCATAGAATTTCGCTCGATAAATTTCGGCAAAGATCGTTCAGGCTGCGTTGCGACACTTGAAGCTACTGCTGAGGACGAAGAGTTAATAATCGCAATGACAGAAGGCTTGACACACAGCGGAATTTTCAGGAACATAACAATGCCAAGTTCTCAAAAACTTGAAAGCGACAAAATCAATTTCACACTGATACTTAACATTGAAGACTTAATGAGGTGATTTATCATGCAAAAAACGCGCAAAGCTTTTACACTCGTGGAACTCTTAATCGCAATGCTGATTATGGCGGCATCATGGTACATGGCTATGACGTATTCTCCCAAAGGTCAGACCGCTAAACGTGAAGCAGAAAGATTAGCAACGTTGCTCGAAAAAACTATGGCTGAAGCAGAACGTAACCATCGAGGATTTAATTTGATCTACAAGACAGCAGAGAAGAATAAATTCTTCATCAGTTACGGCAACTCTGAAAACGGAAATGAAGAAGAGCTTATAACGGCAACAAAAGACTGCACGTATGAACTTCTCAATGAGACGACTAATAACGCAATGGCAAAGTGTGCGTATTCTGCTGAGTACGGAACTATGACACCCGGAGCTACGATAGAAATAACCGGTGCTGACGGCTCGACGTACTGCACGAAAATATCCGGTCAAGGAAAAGTACGAACCACACAGAATCGCGATGATTAACAAGTTTGTAGCGGAGGCTTACTAGAATGAGCGCGTTTTTTGAGATCGTGTTTGAGGGCGTGAAGAAAATTTCTGCGGAAATTATCGCTGGATTGCTGTTTGCGTTTTGCATGTGGAAATTTCCGAAGATGCGTTCGCTGATAACACGCTACAAAAACAATCAGTCGCAAAAATCTGATCCAGAACGTGGCGAAATTCTCGCGAAATTGCAGGATATTCAGAACCAGTTAGCTGCGGTTAAATTGCAACAGGAATCTTCACAGCGCGAAATCGTTCAGGACGAACTCGAAACAGAATTACGCGAAACTCAGGAACAACTCGAACAGGAGCAGGAGCAAACATCAGATTATGTGTCCGGATTGGGTTGGGGATTGGCAGGAATTGCGCTTTTGTGTTTCACATGTTTCTGGTTCGGTTACGCAATCATTCGTCTCTTACGGAGTTTAATCTAGGGGAAATAAATCTTGACAAATTACAAACTACCTCATGAACACGACAAAAATATTCAGGCTGTTTTGGAAAAAATGCCGGAGAGTAACAAATTTTCCGAAGCAGCTTCGATTTTTCAGCAACTTGGTGACGGCACGAGACTAAAAATTCTGTGGGTTCTGTGTCACAGCAAAGAATGTGTCTCAGATATTGCAGCTGCCGTTGGAATGAGCAAAGCTGCGGTCTCTCATCATTTGCAGTTATTGCGGCGCGGCGGTCTCGTTGATAGTGAACGTGTCGGTCAGGAAATTCATTACTCGCTCGCAAAATCACGAGAAGCTGCGTTACTTCACAAGACGATAGATTCGCTTTTCGAGATTACGTGCCCGACTTCAGAGCAATTTTAGAGTCTGAATGAAATTTTTCTCTTGACATATATATTGCAGGCGTTATCATATCGCATATTCAAATAATCGTTTGAACGTTTGATATTTTGTTGAGGGGAAAAACAATCATGTCCAAAGAACAGAAAATTATTTTGCTTCGGATATTTGTGTCTGGAATTTTGCTGGCGATTCTTGCGTTTGTGAATTTGTCAGGGATTGCGAAATTTGCGGCGTATTTTTGCGCGTATTTGATCGTCGGCTATGATGTAATTCTTGAGGCGTTCGAGGGAATCATGGCTCGCGAAATTTTTGACGAGTGTTTCTTGATGACTGTAGCAACGATTGGAGCGTTCGTGCTGGCGGTGAATTTTGGCGGCGAATATTCCGAGGCTGTTGCGGTGATGCTGCTGTATCAAATCGGCGAATTTTTTCAGGATTACGCTGTCGAGAAAAGCAGGGATAATATTGTCGCATTGATGGATATTCGACCGGATTACGCGAATCTCGAATCTGAATCTGAATCTGAATCCGGCGTGCAGAAAGTCAATCCCAACGATGTGAAAATCGGCAGCGTGATAATTATCAAACCCGGCGAAAAAATCCCGATTGACGGCAAAGTTCTATCCGGAGATTCGAATATTGACACGTCAGCTTTAACGGGCGAAAGTCAGCCACGGAAAATTTCTGTCGGTGATGATGTAGTGAGCGGCTGTGTGAATCTTTCGGGAATTTTGCGTGTGAAAACTTCGTGTGAATTTGCAAATTCTACGGTGTCAAAAATTCTGGATTTAGTCGAAAATGCCGATTCAAAAAAGTCCAAGTCCGAGAGATTCATAACACGTTTCGCGAAAGTTTATACGCCGGTTGTTTGTGTAGCAGCGTTGTCTGTAGCGATAATGCCGCCGTTGATAAGTTCGCAGCATGATTTCGGAATTTGGCTTTATCGTGCGTTGACATTTCTCGTGATTAGCTGTCCGTGCGCGTTGGTGATTAGTGTGCCGTTGAGTTTTTTCGCTGGGATCGGTGCTGCGAGCCGTGAGGGAATCCTGATTAAGGGAGCGAATTTTCTCGAATCGCTTTCACGTCTGAAGTGCATGATTTTCGACAAGACCGGAACTTTGACACGCGGAGTTTTCGAAGTCACGGCAATTCACCCTGAAATTCTGAACGAGGACGAGCTGTTACACTTGGCTGCACACGTCGAGAGATATTCGCTGCATCCAGTGGCAAATTCGCTGCGTAAAGCTTACCCGAACGAATCTGATTCTTGCAACGTCGAGGATTTCGAAGAGATTACAGGTTACGGAGTTCGTGCGAAAGTCAACGGCAAAATTATCTGTGTTGGAAATTCGAAGTTCATGCAGGAATTACACGTTGATTTTCACGATTGCAAAATTTGCGGAAAGAAGCATAATTCAGGAAGCGTGATTCACGTAGCAATCGATGGCGAATACGCAGGTCACGTGATAATCTCGGACGTTCTCAAGCCAAATTCACACGCAGCGATTCAGGATTTACGCGCAAACGGGATTTCGCGAATCATAATTTTGACCGGTGACTCGAAAATTTCCGCCGCAGAATTTGCTCACGAACTCGATATTTCAGAATATTACGCTGAGTTATTGCCGGCTGATAAAGTTGCGAAACTTGAATCGCTCATGAATGCGGAAACAGGTTTTGCAGGAGACGGGATCAATGACGCGCCGGTTCTGAGACGTGCAGATGTTGGTATTGCGATGGGAGCTATGGGCAGTGACGCAGCGATTGAATCAGCTGATGTCGTAATCATGGACGATGACCCGTTGAAAATTTCCAGAGCCGTGAAAATTTCAAGACGTGTTATGCGAATCGTTATGCAAAATATATATTTCTCGTTAGGTGTGAAAATTCTGTGTTTGATTGCGAGTGCGTGTGGATTTGCTGGAATGTGGCTGGCAGTTTTCGCAGATGTTGGCGTGATGGTTTTGGCTGTGATTAACGCGATTCGAATCTTGCTATAATATTCGCAGGAGGGTGTGTAAAACATGAAAGTACTTTTGATAAACGGCAGTCCTAATAAAAACGGCTGTACGTTCACGGCGTTGTCTGAAGTCGAGACAGTCCTGAACAAGAACGGGATCGAATCCGAGATTTTCTGGATTGGCAAGAAAGCTATCGCAGGCTGTATGGCGTGTGGAAGTTGTTTCAAGACTGGCAAATGTGTGTTCAGCGATGAAGTGAATGAATTGTCAAAACGAATTGACGAGTTTAACGCGCTAATTATCGGTTCGCCGGTTTATTATGCTGGACCTGCTGGGAATTTGCTGTCGTTTCTGGACAGATTCTTTTTTATAAACTCAGCGAAATTGCCCGGGAAATTAGGAGCTAGTGTTGTCTCGTGCAGGAGAGGCGGAGCTACAGCAGCGTTCGATCGCCTGAATAAATATTTCACGATTTGTAATATGCCGGTTGTATCGTCGCAATACTGGAATCAGGTTCACGGAAATTCTCCAGATGAAGTCAAGCAGGATTTGGAAGGCTTGCAGACTATGCGAACTCTCGGGGAAAATATGTCGTGGCTCTTGAAGTGTATCGAAGCCGGAGAGAAATCCGGAATCACAAAACCGGTTTATGAGCCGTGGATAGCTACGAATTTCATACGGTAAATTTGAAAATGCAGTTCCCCCGTAATTTCAGAGGAGCTGCATTCTTGATTCTTGATCATGATTATGCGTCTTGATTTTTCCTACGCCGATTTATGCGCTCGAAAAACAGTCCTCCGAGCAGAAATATTATTCCCGTAATCGTAAATCCCCAGGCTTTCGGCATGTAGTCGAATATACGGTCGAAGAAATATCTCGCGGCTAATAATGCGAAAAACACTCCGCCAGCTAAGACTTTCCCACGATAAATCTGCAGCAGCATAATCGTCGCAAGAATCACGGCTGTCAAAACAGAAAAGAACGATACTCCGGGAAATCCGAAAAATTCCTGTCTGAAAAATTCTCCGCGCCAAAATTCCGGCAACGTTAATAATAACCCGAGCAATCCGGACATTAACAACCCGAAATTCGCAGCGTCACCGTTTATGAATGACAATGCAATCCCGAGAATTACCAGAATTATCAAGCAAGCTGTTCCACCGAAACACAACGTCATTCGAGAAGCAAATATTCCCAACGTCAGCAGCATCGCCAGACTGTTTGCAATCCGGTCATGAACGTATCTGCACGTGAAGTACAACGCAATGATTAACGCGAACGCCTGAATCGGTGTGAAAAATTCCGTTATAGATTCTCGCGCCGTCGTCATGAATTGTAGCGCTAAAATGTCAATCGCTCCGGAGAATACGCAATGCACGAATGATAATATTTCCAGCAAATACAGCTGCCATTCGTCACGTGAAAGCAACGTCACGAGCAATACTGCGATAATCCACCAGCCCGTTCCGGAAGTTGAAGTCAGCTTGTAATTGTACATGCGGGTTATCAGGAAAATTCCCGCGCCTAAAACGAAACTCCCGAAAATTAACAGGCTTCTCGCCATTTTGGAAGTTTTCATACCCAACACGCAATATGCACACACACTCGCCGCATACGTCGCAAAAATCACGCTGACTCGCAGTAATTTCGGAATCTCGAACCAATGAGCACCGATGAAGCTGATTATTCCCAAGCCGATTAACACACAGCCAGCAATTAACAGGATCATTTTTAACGGACGTTTGCGGATTTCGTACATATCCAGAATTTTCGCGCCCTGTTCCGGTGAAATTATTTCGAGATCCTGCCAGACTTGAACTTCGTTTATTAAGAGATCCAGTTCACTCTTTTTGACAGAACTCATGTCAGCTCACCAAACTTCCCAATGGCAAGGACTTGTCTTCAGGTGTGATGAGTGTAAGTTGTTCGGTATTGCCCTCGGTTTTAACAGTTGCAGCCAAGATCATTCCGTTGCTTTCGATCCCGCACAATTTCGCAGGTTTGAGATTCGTAACGAGTATTACATGTTTGCCTTCGAGTTCTTCAGGCGTGAAAAATGCTTTGATGCCTGAACACACGGTTCGAGTTTCGTAGCCAAGATCGACTTCGAGTTTGTAGAGTTTTTTCGAGCGTTTGATCTCTTCGACTTTGATAATTTTCGCGACACGCATTTCGACACGGTGAAATTCTTCGATGTCGATTTCGTGATTTTCCTGAGTATTTTCTGACATGACTGACATGATATTCGCCTCCGATTTTTTCTGAGCTAATTTCGCATCCTGAGATTTCTGCCATTCCTTCAGATCGATTCTTGGGAACAGGACTTCAGCTTTGTTGATTTTCGCGCCACTTGCACTACCCCACTCGAATTTATCGATGAACATTTTCACAGGTTCGCCGTCAAGTCCGAGCTGCTGCCAAATTCGCTTTGACGTATCCGGAATGAACGGAGCTAATAATAACGCCGAAATTCTCAAGCTCTCGTAAAGATTCAGCAATACTTGATTGAGTTTAGCTTGTGATTCAGATGAAGCGTCTTTTGCGAGTTTCCATGGCATTGTCTCGTCGATGAATTTATTCGCGCGCCCGATTAATTCCCAGATTGATTTCAAAGCCTCGTCGAAGCAGTAATTATTCATGCAATCGTCGACTTTCGAGATAATTTTCTCAGCGAGTTCTGACAGGTTCGAAGCCGAATTTTCACACGCAGGCACGATTCCGGAGCGATAGTTATTTATCATTTGCAGCGTGCGATTTAATAAATTTCCGAGATCGTTTGCGAGATCGCTGTTAATTCTGCCGACCAAAGCCGTTTCCGAAAAATCGCCATCATTTCCGAACGGGACTTCACGCAGCAGAAAATACCTGAACGGATCGAGACCGTATTCCTGAACCATTTCGAACGGATTCACGACGTTGCCTTTGCTTTTGCTCATTTTCTCGCCGTTGTAAGTCCACCAGCCATGAGCGATAACTTCGACCGGCAAAACCACGCCCAAAGCCAGCAGCATTAATTGCCAAGTCACACAATGAAACCTGATAATATCTTTGCCTACCATGTGCCGAACGTGTGACCAGTATTTCGCGAAAGTTTCCGGATCGTCAGAATAGCCCACAGCTGTCATGTAATTTATCAGCGCATCGAACCATACGTAAATCACGTGTTTCTCGTCGCCAGGAACAGGAATGCCCCATTTGAGAGTAGTTCTCGAAACAGATTGATCACGCACGCCGGATTTCAGGAAGCTCATGATCTCGTTGTAGCGAATCTCCGGTAAAATTGCGCGCAAATTCTTCTCGTAATACGCGATTAATTCCGGGACATATTTTGACGCTCTGAAGAAATAGCTCTCTTCTTCCATGATTGTCAACGGTCTGCCGCAATCGGGACAAGTTTTGTTCGGACCCATGCTTGATTCAGGGACGTAAGTTTCATCCGGGACGCAGTAATAACCTGAGTACGTGCCTTTGTAAATATCGCCCTGATCGATTAATTGCCTGAAAATTTTCTGTACGGTTCTGACGTGTCGCTCGTCAGTTGTGCGAATGAAATCGTCGTTGCTGATATTCAGGACTTGCCACAAATTCTTGAAGTTCACGTGAATCTGATCGACCAGTTCTTGCGGAGTGATTTTTTTTGCTTCGGCAGCGGCTTGAATTTTCTGACCGTGTTCGTCTGTTCCGGTTAGGAAATGCACGTCGTAGCCTTTCATGCGTTTGTAACGTGATATTGCGTCACAAGCGATTGTTGTGTAGGCGTGCCCGATGTGAGGAATGTCGTTCACGTAGTAAATCGGTGTCGTTATGTAAAATATTTTTTCGTTTGATTCCATAAATGATTTTGCCTCCGAAATAATCTGAATTTACGCATAAATAATATCACGCCGCAAAAAAATCCCGAGAGAACACTCGCAGAATTTCCGCAAATGCTCTCCCGGGAAAAATTTCGTGATTCTAAATTGCCGATTAAAACGCCGGATTCTTGATAAATTTCTCGCCCTTGACTTTGCAGATCGGACAAGCTTCCGGAGCTGACCCCTCGTGAATATATCCGCAAACCGGACAAACGTACCAGTCTGTGTCTTTGCCTTTGAGCGATTCAAGTTCTTCGAGCGTCTTCTTGTACAATGCGCCGTGAACTTTCTCAGCCTCGTTAGCGTGACGGAAACTCATTTTCGCTTTTGCATTTCCTTCAGCCTCAGCGTCCTTCAAAAATTCCGGATACATAACTGTAAATTCGTGAGTTTCGCCTTCGAGTGCGCTCTTCAAGTTGTCAGCAGTCGTAGCAACTCCACCCATTGTCTTGAAGTGTGAATGCGCGTGTAAAGTTTCAGCCGACGCTATTGCCCTGAACATTTTCGCAACACCCGGGAATCCTTCTTTGTCTGCCTGTTCAGCAAACGCTAAATACTTTCTGTTAGCCTGCGACTCGCCTGCAAACGCTTCCGCAAGATCTTCCATTACTTTTGACATGTTATTACCCCCTCGTGAATATCTATCTATTCGAGATATTATAGCATGATGTTATAATTTGCACTTAACATAGAAAAATTTTACGGAGGGGAATTATTTTTGACATGTTAAACTCGAAATCCAAAATCAAAGCTAACGGATCGGATATATTGCTCAACTGTCTGCTTGAACAAGGCGTTGATACAATATTCGGTTACCCGGGCGGAGCGATTCTGAACGTTTACGATGCGCTGTACAAACGTCAGAAGGAAATCCGCCACATTCTCACGGCTCATGAACAGGGAGCTTCACACGCTGCTGACGGTTACGCGCGCTCAACTGGAAAAGTCGGTGTGTGTTTCGCAACATCCGGGCCAGGTGCTACGAATTTGACGACGGGAGTTGCGACGGCTTATATGGACTCTTCACCGGTTGTATTCATAACTTGTAACGTCAACACGGATTTAATCGGCAGAGATTCGTTTCAGGAAGTCGATATTACAGGCGTAACTTTGCCGATAACGAAATGCAATTACAGCGTCAGTGATATTAGCAAGCTTGCTGATACAATCAGAGAAGGATTCGCTGTTGCCAGATCAGGGCGTCCCGGACCGGTGTTGATTGACATTCAAAAGAACGTTACGGCTGCTGAGACTGATTACGAATTTTTGCCGCTGGACCAGCATTTCTCGCACGGAAGATTAGTTCGCTTGCAGAAAAGTTTTCATCCGAGCGTAAGTTCACCAGAGCCAGATCTCGAAGCTATTGACAAACTCGCCGACATGCTTGAGAAATCCGAACGTCCGTTGTTAGTTTGTGGCGGTGGAGTTGTTCGTTCAAGAGCAGAAAAAGAATTTCGCAAACTTGCCGAGTATCTCGACTCACCTGTCGCAATAACTGTAATGGGCGGAGGAGCGTATTCAGGTTCAGATCCGTTAAAAACCGGAATGATCGGAATGCACGGTTCTCAGGCTTCGAATATGGCGTGTGATGCGTGTGATTTGTTGCTGGCTGTTGGCTGTAGATTTTCGGATCGAGTTACGTTGAATCCATCGACTTTCGCACTGAAAGCCAAGATCGTTCAGATTGATATTGACGCTTCGGAAATAGACAAGAACGTTAAGACCGCACATCACATAATCGGCGACGCTAAGAGAATTTTGACGCTGTTGCTGGACAGGCTCAAGACTAAGAAAGATCATTCGGACTGGAAATCATATGTATTCTCGTTCAAAGTTGAGACCGAATACGACGATCCGGAAGACGGCATCTTGACACCAAAGCAGGTTTTGTCGACAGCAGCGGAAATTTTGCCGAAAGACACGATTGTAACGACAGACGTTGGACAGCATCAAATGTGGGCGATTCAGCACTTCAAATTCTCGTACCCGGGACAATTAATAACGTCCGGCGGATTTGGCACGATGGGTTTCGGATTAGGGGCTGCAATCGGAGCGCAAATCGGCAATCCTGATAAAAGTGTTTTGCACGTGACTGGTGACGGAAGTTTTCGCATGAACTGTAACGAGCTTTGTACGGAGCAATACTACAAGCTGCCGATTATAACGCTTGTGTTTAATAACTCGTGTTTGGGAATGGTTCGTCAGTGGCAGCACTTGATTTATCACGAGAGATATTCGCAGACGACGCTTGATCGAGGCCCGGATTTTTCAGCATTGGCTCAGGCGTACGGTCTGAACGGCTGCAGAATTGAGGACGTAGATTCGTTGCGCAAAGCTCTGACCGAAGCGGTAAATTCTCGTTCGAGCGGCAAAGGCTGGGTTATAGATTGCCATATTGATATTGACGAGATGGTTCGCCCGATGGTTGGCGGCAACAGTCATATTGCGAATTTCATGCTTGATTAATTGGGAGGTGTTTTTCATGGCAGATGATAAAGAACTGAAGCGTTACACGATAATAACTGCGATGGATAACGTAGCCGGAGTTTTGTCGCAAGTCACGCATTTATTTTCACGCAAGGGCTTTAATATCGAGACGATTGCCGCAGGTTGGACAACTGATCAGAAAGTCACGCGCTTCACGATTGAGATATTCTCGGACGAAGCGAAAGTGAATCTGTTGTGTAATCAGTTGCGGAAACTTGTGCCGATTCATTACGTGGAGATTTTGCCGCCGGAGAAAGCTATTCGCCGTGAATTGATGTTAGTACGAGTTCACGCAGCCGATAAAGCAGCACGAAACGAGATAATTCAGATTGCGAATATTTTCAGGGGTTCTGTGATTGACATTACGAAGGACAGCATGACGCTCTCAGTTATCGGTGACGAGCAGAAAACCGAAGCATTCGAATCGCTCCTGAAGGAGTTCGGCATAATCGAGTTAGCACGCACCGGCATCGTAGCGATTGAACGCGGTGAATTATAAATCGTAAATTTTCGCGGGGAATTTTGGGAATGACAGTTTCGGAAATTTCGGGGCTGTCATTTTTTGTGTGTATAATCATGTGAGAGATCTTGAATTTTGGAGGCGAGTTTTTTGTCAGAGAAGTTTGACGCGAGAATTTTGCAGGCGATTGGTAAGCAGCGTTGGTTTTATTTCAGGAATAAGTCTGGAATTTTGTTAGATAAAACGACCGGATTGCTTTGGGGAAATGTTTCCAAAGGTTTACTTGAGAAGTATGAGGCGATTCAGTTTGTGAAAGATTTTTACGGTGGCGGCTATTCTGGTTGGCGAATCCCGTTTGGTGATGAGTTCGATTTGATTCGTAATAATTTCCCGTTTACGATGTCGCGCGAATCGTATTGTTTTTGCCAAGATGCTTACGGTTCAGTTATTTCGAAGCACGTCAGACTTCAGAATGTTACTAGCAGGACTGATCGTGGCTACGTGATTCCGTGCAACGATGTTCTGATTAAAGGTACGAATTATCGCGAAGCAAGGGAACTTGTTCTGCAACTTTTCATTTATAACGGACTGATTCCGATCTTCGACAACTATTCATATATCACGGAACTTTACGAGAAACTTTATTCTGCTTCTATTAAGCCAGTGAAATCTATGAAGCCGGTGAAACTTGATGAGCCTGAAATTTTGCACAGTGGTTTGAGTTCTGAGTTTGATTACGCGAGTTTGCTTGGAGATTATGATTTGCCGGAAATTGCGAAATCGCCGATAAAATATTACAAAGCGATTCAGGAATGGACGAGTGAATTGATGTTGAAGCTTGACGTATTTGATCGTGAGAAGGAGAAGACGATTCAGGATTTCAACGAGATAAGTTTGCAGCTTTCCGGTAAATACGAGGACGATCCGAATTTTGCGCCTGAAGAGAATGATTTGTTGCGAAGCCGCCGTGAATTTTTCGGTAGAAATTTTTCGCTAGTGTTGAATGATGCCCGGAAAAAAATCCTGAATTTCAAGAGACAAGCTGAAGAACTTGATACGAGACTTAACGCGCTTCATGATAGTTCTGATTTGCTTGTGAAACTTGCGGAATTTGAGAGTGAAAAGCTGCCGACGTTTGAGTTTGTTGCGGAAGATACGGCTGAGATAATATGTTCTGCGTTGGAGAAGCTGGAATATTTTGAAGCGAATCGAGATTTTGTGAAGTACGCGATTGAGATGTTTTCGCAATGGAGCGAGGATTACAGAGTTTTCAGATTGATGCGTCGTGAAGAATTTCGCAAATTGTGTGAAGAAGACGGAATTGAATCTGAAATTTGGGAGAGCTGGTATTCTGAATGGCAAAAGATTCGTCTGAAGATTGAGCTGAAAATTCTGCCGATAATCGAGTACAAGTTGAAGAATGATTTTGCAGCCGAGAAATTTATTGAGATTCTGGACAAGTACAAGCGAGCGATTGACAAATTTTTCATTGAAGAACGCAAGGGGATCTATCAGGAATTTGAGCAGGACGAAGCCGGAGATTTGCAGGAGAAATGGAAGTTAGTTAGCAAATTGTACGGATTGACGCTTGAATTTCAGAATGATTTGTTGGAAATAATTTTTTCGAGTGATGATTTTGAGTCGAGATTATTCATGCTGAATTGTGCCGGTGATTTGTTGGATATGCCGATTGATAATATTATGGAATACGTGAAGGATCGTGAACTTGATGAAATTTCGGCTAATTTGTTTGAGAAATTTTCGCAGTTGAAGCTGAAGAATTACGAGATATTTTTGTCAGACGCGAAGGCATATTCGATGGCGCAATCGGATCGCAAGAAGCAGTTTAACTCGTTATTGTCGAGGATGCGAAAGGATTTTGGGAAATAGAAATATATGTCGGAGTACAGTATTCAAGAATATAATTTTGAGGAGTGAATGAGAATGGGATTTTTCAGCGGAATTATTAGCGCAGTGAAATCGGTTGGAGATTATATTTTCGGGAACAGCGACAAGATAATCGAAACGGGCAGCAATATTTCGAGTTTGAGTTCAAGTTCGAGTTCTGGATCGAGTTCGAGTTCGAGTTACGTTTACGAGCCTGATCGGGTGAGAGCTGCGGAATTGGATTTAGAGCGTGTTGAATCTGAGAGGAAAGCGAAACTGGAAATTTTGCGCGAAGAAGAAAGTTCGAAAATGCGAGTTGCACAAATTGAAGCTGCAGCCAAGATCAAAGTGAATGAATCAGAACGTGCGAGAATTGAAGCCGAGACTGAATCGAAAATTCGTGTTGCAAAAGCTGAGAACGAACGGATTGAATTATTGAAGCGTGCGAAATTAGAAATATTGCGTGAAGAACGTGACGCACAAATTGCGATTGAGGAAGCCAGGGCGCGAGGATTTGTTGAGATGTCTCATGCACTGGTAGCGATGAAAGAGAAGATGACGGAAATTGCGAGTCAAAGATTGATGATAATTGCGAATGGTTCGTTGGAAATAATTCGTGAGTCAGAAAATTTTTATGCGGATTTGAAATCGAAACTTGAATCTGAGAATGAGAAATATAACACGCAAAAATTGCCGAAGTTGTTGGAAATTCTTGAGAAATACGAGGCTGGCAGCACTGCGCATAAATTATACGAGAAGCGAATTTCTGATGATTTGGCGTCACAAGTTAAATATTATGAGCGTGAAATGGAAGCGATTTCGGAGCGTCAAGCAAAATTTGTGATGGGAATTTCGATTGCGAGCGAGAAAATCATTGATCAGACGGGTCAAGTTGAGACGAAAATTGCGAACATGTTAGAAATGATTCAAGTGCGAATTTTGGAATTAGAATCGAAATCTGAAAAATTAAAAGCGTTGCAATCACCGGAAAATTTAGCATTGCCTGAGAGCGTGTAAAAAAAATTTTGCAAAAACACTTGCATTTTTTTAAAAAGCGCGTATAATTCTTCAAGTCGTCCGGCGATGGGGCAGTGAGAAATCACGAAGCATCCCAGACGAAGCAGAATGACAAAAGAATATGGCGTATAAATTGAGAAATCAATCTAATTAAGCGAAGAAATATATAGCTAGGTTTCAACTGAGAGTTTGATCCTGGCTCAGGATTAACGCTGGCGGCGTGCGTAACACATGCAAGTTGAGCGACGGAAGACTTGAAGTGGCAACATGGATGGTTTTTACGGAGCAGCGGACGGGTGAGTAAAACGCGAGGAGCTGTCCTTCGGAGGGGGACAACATTTGGAAACGAATGCTAATACCCCATAGGCAGAGATGTTAAAGTAGCAATACACCGATGGAGGTACTCGCAACCTATCAATTAGTTGGCAGGGTAACGGCCTACCAAGATGACGACGGGTAGCTGGTCTGAGAGGATGATCAGCCACACTGGGACTGAGATACGGCCCAGACTCCTGCGGGAGGCAGCAGTGGGGAATATTGGGCAATGGGAGAAATCCTGACCCAGCGACGCCGCGTGAACGATGAAGGCATTCGTGTCGTAAAGTTCTTTTATGTGAGAAGAAGGAAGTGACGGTATCACATGAATAAGCCCCGGCTAACTACGTGCCAGCAGCCGCGGTAATACGTAGGGGGCGAGCGTTGTCCGGAATTACTGGGCGTAAAGGGCGCGCAGGCGGTTTGTCAAGTCAGCTGTTAAAATGCACGGCTTAACTGTGTAGTGCAGTTGAAACTGACAGACTGGAGTACTGAAGAGGCAAGCGGAATTCCCTGTGTAGCGGTGAAATGCGTAGATATAGGGAAGAACATCGGTGGCGAAGGCGGCTTGCTGGTCAGAAACTGACGCTGAGGCGCGAAAGCCAGGGTAGCAAACGGGATTAGATACCCCGGT
>CALEPX010000064.1 GCA_937911045.1 uncultured Fretibacterium sp.
GCTACGTTTCGTCGGGCTGAATGATAATCATCATTAACTGGCACCCATGCGCTATAAAATTCTATGACGTCATCAATTTGCATGTTCCAGCGATCTTCAACGACATTCAATCTCATCTTGTCATAAACTTTGTCAGCGTACATTTTCAATCTTGCCCTAGCCGCATTTTTGGCACTGTCAGAAATTTTCCGCAGTTGTTCAGAGTCGAAGTCGTTAAACTCCGCGAGAATTACGTTAGCCACACTTAAATCAGACTCTGGTAGCAAATCATCATCGCTTGAAGGAGCAGGGAAGATTAATTTTCCTCCGTTGTTCTTTACGTCGAGGGCTACGGCCTTCGCAATTTCCGATAACATCATTGATCCGAACCATAAATCACGAGTTCTTCTGGCTGCTGCGATAAAATCCTGAACAGGTCCAACCGAAATCTGGAGCAAATAATTCATGCCTTGACCTCCTCTTTCTTGAAATCCTTCTCACGTATAAACGCCTCAAAACCCGCTATTGCGTCAGTCTGTCCCTTCATTGGCTTAACTGTTTTGTACATCGAGCCTCGTAATTCAGGGATATTGACCGGTTTATTAATGTTAGTCTCAAGTTTTGCTTTGAATACATGTTCGTGAGGTAGAATTATCACCGCTGAATACCACACACCATTTTCGCACAATGCCTTAGTTATAACAGGGCTGGACATTCGATTAGAGTCCTTGGGCTTTAGTTGCACGTCCTTTGGCTCTCCTCGACCTACAAAATGAAATATTATCGGTAGTCCTAATGCGGCCCTTGGGAACGACGGGAGCGGGGAAGTTATAGGCGTTTTGTGTTTGGGATCATAAGCACCTGTAATCTTTCGCAGTGAGTCAGGTTCGGGCCATAGTGAACGTCCAGGGCGTTGACCATTGCCGGGGTTTCGAGTTTGTCTGTACTTCCTGTAAAGCTCAAGTGGTTCCTTCCATGCCAACATAGAATCCGGATTGCCTCTTAATAATTTCCTCCATAACGTTATCCCTGACGCAGCTTTGAGAACTTCATTGACGCTCAAAAGTTTTTCATCGCAGGATAGGGTTCCGCAACCTCGTCTTGTTCTTGCGCCAATTCCACCGAAATACACCCAAGCTGACACGGCTAACTTCACGTCTTTCTGAAATTCTTCAGGGTATGTAAGTTTGAGTGTGAATTTTAATCCTTCTCGCGCTATGTCGTCCTAGTTTGTGGCTGCTGCAAATAACGCGTATGCTTCAGTCCCGTATCTATGAAAATCAAAATTCCTGCTATGTTCACGTAAACGCAACTGCGAAAACTCCGTAACTTCCACAAAAACTTTGCTCTTAGAGTCGGTGCTTCCCCATATTTCTGCTTCATCGTCAAGGTTAAGCATTCGCCACCAATAACGTAAATTGCCACGAATCGAAGAAACTCGTACAGGCCGTCCAGAATCAACTTTGCCTACCTCAACTCCTCCGCCTACCATTGGAGTAGCAATAGTGATATGTAACGTATCAGTGATTAAATTTTCGTTGAGATTTACTTGTGGAATTTCTGGAGGTTGAAACGATATACTTCGCAAAATTTTACGCCTCCTTAATGTTGATTGTGATTGAGTCCCATTCCTGCATCATCAATGACCCAGTTATTGTCCTCGTCCCTGTGACAAAATCCCCGCCAGCCTCCTGCGTCCGGCCATAAATTGAACTCGTGCGTTGAAGGTGGAATAGGACTTTTAGTAAGCTGACGTAAGTTGACGCTGTTTAGGTTGTTCTTGCTGCCAGAATCGATATAGCGTGAAAGCTCGTCAATTTGCTTATTAAACATAACTCGCCTGTTTCTCTCAAGATCATTGATTTTGTCCTTAACCTTGTCTGTAATGATTATACGCTCTGACAAGGGCTCAACGACTCCAGCACCGTACTTATCGCGCAAAGTGTCCTCCCAGACAATTCGACCCCATACAGAAAGCGTACACTTATCGTCCATAATCTCAAGCAGAGTTTCAGGGATTCCCGCGCATTCATTCACAGGCAAGCACACAAATTGCATACGCCTGAACGTATTGAAGTGGTCAAGCACGTACTGTTTAGCGTTCGTATCAAAGTCCACCGGCAATTTCGGAATCCTGAGAAGTTCGCCGCCAGTCTCAAAAATGTAAATTATCTCGTCAGCGTAAAACATTCCAAGTGTCTGCATATACCCCTGCAAGGACTTGAAGCCCCCTACAAGATTAAATATTATCCTGTAGCCCTGCTCACGATAACCAGGAAGACTCTGTGCGCACCATTCAATCAAGTTATTTGCTCCGATCCTGAACTCCTCAACGCTGCTGGTATTAAGGTCGTCGATCTGTACAAGCTGCATGTTAATGTTGTGAGTTTGGCCCCATGCCTTGATGATTTCGGCCGTCTTGCTTCCCTGAAAAGTATCAGTGTGAATCAAGTAGTGAATGTTCTCATGATTTCCAGCCTCGATAGCGTCAAATTTTCCCTCATGAGTGTAAAAGCTGATAAAGCCATTCAATTCTGCTGAAAGTCTTTGTACGTCCTTCGGCTCTGAATTAACGAGCAATATACTTTTCTCGCTCACTATGTTGTTAATTTTTGCAATATCTTCGGAATTGTATTCTGATTGTCTTTTGTTAGCGTTGCTTCGTAGAAATTTCACGTCGTCTTCGTGAGTTCCGTTTGTTAAAATACTCGTGCCGCATGTTGATACAGTAACAGTTTTCATTGGTCTAACATCTCCTTTCTGTTATACAGCCCCAGCCAGAACTGTTCTTTGATCCTAAGCCGCAATCTATCGCAACCTGTAAAAGCTCCTTGTTCCCTTCAAGCCTAAAATCTCCCCACCAGCCTTTAATCGGAAATAATCCTCCTTTCTCGAACATTGATACACGTTCCCTGATTTTGCCAAGCGGAGTGATACTGAAGTTCCAATTAGATACGCTTTCATTTGGGTGAAGTAACTTAAATTTTCGTAACAAATTTG
>CALEPX010000065.1 GCA_937911045.1 uncultured Fretibacterium sp.
CATAGAAAGTGACTGAATTATTGCTGCTGAGTTTCAACACGCAATACAATTCCTCGTTCAAATCTTGGGTTGTAAACACTGGTTGCGGATTATCAAATTTCGTTCGCAGCATCAGGAAAGAGTCTATGCCCGGATCTGAGCTATTAAAATCAGCAATTATCGCATCAATATCAAATGTTTTCTTTGTTATCGCCGGCGTATCGCGCAAAATCACCTCCCAAGCATTACGCTCACTTTCCGACAACGAGTGCAAAATTTCCTGAATCAAATCTTCTCGTGTATAGCCAGTTAATTTGACACGCTGAGTTGCGGAATTATCGTCCTCTGGGTTCTTCAGCTTCCGGAAAATATTACGCACTCCGGGAAATAACCAGAACAACAATCCCAACAACACTACCGAAACAATTTCGCCGCCAAACTTCTTGATGCCGTCAAGCAGTATATCCAGCAAAAATTAGCCCTCCTTAAATTATCGCATCTTTCATACTCCTGACATATTCTCCCACATATTTCGCAGATTCTGTGCCGTATTTCTCCAGAATTTTTATGATCGCTGAGCCTACAATTACTCCGTCAGAAATTCTTGACATGTCGCACGCTTGTTCCGGTCTGGAAATTCCAAAGCCAATCGCGCACGGCAATCCAGAATTTTCCCGCACAGAACGCATTATCGCAGACAAATCCGTCGTGATATTCTCTCGCGTGCCGGTAACTCCCAAACTCGAAACGATATACAAGAATCCTTCAGCTTCACGCGCAATTTTCGCAATTCGATCTTCAGATGTCGGCGCAATCATCGAGATTAAATCTACGCCATATTTCCTGCAATACGCCAGAAACTCGTCTTTTTCTTCAAACGGCAAATCCGCAATTATCAAGCCGTCAATGCCAATCTCAGCGCAAATCCTTATGAACTTCTCAGAACCGTACGAGAAAATCACGTTCGCATACGTCATGAATACTAACGGGATTTTTATCTCTTGACGAAGCCTGCGCACGAGTTCGAAAATCTTATCCGTAGTAACGCCAGCAGCCAATGCACGGAAATTCGCGTTCTGAATAACAACTCCTTCAGCAACTGGATCAGAAAACGGAATGCCTAACTCGATTAAATCCGTGCCGTTTTCGCACATAGATTTCACACATTCATACGTTACGTTCAAGTCCGGATAGCCGCAAGTTATGAACGGGATAAACGCTTTGCCATTTTCAAACGCCTTGCCAATATTACTCACTGATATTCTCCCCTCTGTATTTCGCAATCGCCGCGCAATCTTTATCGCCGCGTCCGGAAATCGTTATCACAATAATTTTCTCGCTCGACAATTCCGGCGCAATCTTCATAGCGTAAGAAACTGCATGAGCCGATTCAATCGCAGGAATTATGCCTTCGATTCGCGACAGATATTCGAAAGCCTGAACTGCTTCATCGTCCGTAACCGGAACATACTCAGCGCGTCCAGTATCGTGTAAATATGCGTGTTCGGGTCCTATCCCGGGATAATCAAGCCCCGCGGAAATCGAATACACCGGAGCAATCTGACCGTACTCGTCCTGACAGAAATACGATTTCATTCCGTGAAAGATTCCCAAGCGTCCTGTTGATATTGTCGCGGCAGTCTCGAACGTATCGACACCTTTGCCAGCAGCTTCACAGCCGATTAATTTTACACTCGCGTTATTTATAAAATGCCAGAAACTTCCGATTGCATTCGAACCTCCGCCCACACACGCAATCACGAAATCCGGCAATTTCCCCTCACGCTCCAGAATTTGCGACTTAATCTCACGGGAAATCACGGACTGAAAATCCCGAACGATTATCGGAAACGGGTGCGGACCCATCACAGAACCCAGACAGTAATGCGTGTCAGAAATTCTGCTCGTCCATTCGCGCATCGCCTGAGAAACTGCGTCTTTTAACGTGCCTGTTCCGGATTTCACGCTGACAACTTCTGCACCGAGCAAGCGCATTTTGTATACGTTCAGAGCCTGTCTGTTCATATCTTCTTCGCCCATGAATACGACGCAAGCCATTCCCATCAACGCAGCAGCTGTAGCCGTAGCAACTCCGTGTTGACCTGCACCAGTTTCCGCAATCAATCGAGTTTTGCCCATTTTCTTCGCAAGCAATGCCTGACCCAGAACGTTATTAATCTTGTGTGCGCCGGTGTGATTCAGGTCTTCGCGCTTCAGGTAAATTTTCGCACCGTGCAAATCTCGCGTCATTCGTTCAGCGTAATATAATCTCGACGGTCTGCCGGCATACTCGTTAAATAATCGCGTCAATTCCGTGTTGAAATCCGGATCGTTTTTGTAAAAATCATACGCCTTCTCAAGTTCAATTACAGCATTCATCAGCGTCTCCGTAATATACTGTCCGCCATGAATGCCAAAGCGTCCTCTTGAATTACTCATTCTCACATCTCACTTTCGAAATAAACTCTCTCATTTTCGCAAAATCTTTCGCGCCGTTAGATTCGATTCCTGAACTTACGTCCACAGCAAACGGATTCAAATCCCGAACCGCATCTGAAATATTCTCGGGATTCAATCCGCCTGCCAGAAAATATTCGCGCCTGATTCCAGATACAAGCTCCCAGTCGAATTTTCTGCCTGTGCCTGTCCCAGCGTCGAGCAAAACGTAATCCGCAATCGAACAATTCGCCGCAAAAATATCAGAACTGGAACGAATCTTGAACGCCTGAATGATTTTCGCTCCAGTCAGTTCACGCAATCTCAGAATATATTCGCAATCCTCGCAGCCATGTAACTGAATCATGTCTATAACTCCGGAATTTGCCAAAGCCGCAACGATTTTCAAATCCTCGTCAACAAATACGCCTACACTAAGAATTTCTCTCGCAAGATTCTCCCGAAAAATCTCAGCCTGTTCTGGTGAAACGTAACGCCTGCTTTTCGCGTAAAAAACGAAGCCGATATATTCAGGTCTCAACTCGTTCGCAAAATCTATGTCGCAAAGTCCGGATAATCCGCAAAATTTCACTCTGGTCATGATCTCAGATTTTCTAACGCAGATTTCTTGTCCTCAGCACGCATCAAAGCCTCGCCGATTAATACAGCATCAGCCCCAATCGAGCGCAAAATTCGAACGTCATCACGATTTTTCACGCCGCTCTCAGATACGAATATCACATTCTCGGGGATTAATTCGCGTAATCTACGGCTGTTTTCTGTGTCAATGCTGAAGTCTTTCAAGTTTCGGTTATTCACGCCGATTATTCGCGCCCCGGATTGAATTGCTAATTTGACTTCGGATTCGTCATGAGCTTCGACAAGTGCCGACAATCCCAGAGAATCACAAATCTGCAAATACTCAACAAGCTGCGTCTCACTAAGAATCGCGCAAATCAGCAACACCGCCGACGCTCCGAGAATTTTCGCCTGATAGATCATGTACTCGTCAACCGTGAAATCTTTCCGCAAAACCGGTATCAAGACTTCATGAGCAATCTCCCGTAAATAATCATCGCTGCCCATAAACCAACGCGGCTCTGTCAAAACTGAGA
>CALEPX010000066.1 GCA_937911045.1 uncultured Fretibacterium sp.
ACCACTGTCCCTCCTCAACTAATTTCTGTAATATAGCGGTTTTATCCACGTATAAACAGTTAGATTTTCTTAACTTCTCAAAACTCTGAACACCTATTGGTAATACTTGCATGTTTTAATCACTCTCCTTTGTTAATTTATTTTACCTCATCAAAATTCTCTTGACAAGTTTTGTTTTCATGTCCGATTTGTGTCAAGATTATGCCCACTAGGCACGATGTTGCGATTTAGTTCTAGATTACGTAAAATTGCGGTTATGATTTGCTATGAGTTATAATACAATCAAAAAAATTAAAGTGAAATGACAAATACGTTCCCTAGAGTGTTAATTACTGGAACTTTAGGTCGAGCGTCATAGAAATTTACCGCCTTGTCGGTGTTGGTAGTACCACAGGAGAGGGTTAGAATCCCTGAATGTGTTTTTTAGTGACAAAAATTGTGAAGATTTTTACTGAGTTTTTATTATAACCATACAGGCTGAAGAATATGTCTTCACAAAATTCGCACATTTCAGTGTCAATATCATTAGTTAAATGTAAAGGAAGGCTCTAAATCTGCGAAGGAAAATGGATAATTTTAACCTCTGCCATCGTGACGGTAAAAGTAGCATGCATGAATACTAAGAAATAAGCACAAGATTGTGCAGTTTGCCGGTGGAGAGAAAAATAATCGCATTTACTTTACTTTGACCTAGCTTGCGGACAACTACGTGAATCCTTCAAAGCGACCGGATGGCAGCAAGGATTGTGACAAAAACGGACACACCCGGATCACGCATCTTCAGTTCCAATATAAACTTTCTTCCTTCGCTGAAGATTCAGCAACTGCTGAGATAACCGGGCAGGAAATGAGGGGCATCGTAAACGTCAAAACATCCGCCCCATCTACAGAAAGTCCATTTTTCAATGACCCTTGTAGCATTCATCTGGCAGAGTTTTTGCAATGGCACAGATCGTCAAGAGTCAAGAACGGACACTTCTATATTTCCATCTTTATCCATCTGCTCCGGCAGCACGAAAAGGAGGTGCTTAAAGTACATATACGGGGACTTTGGGATTCAGACCCCATTAAGATCGTGCAGGGCACAATTTTGTTCAATATATATCACATCATGACAAATACTTGGAGAAGCAAAGGTCTTCCAGATATCTCATTTTTGTACAAAAGAATTTGACATCTACTGCAAATCGGTCAAGTCTTTATTATTAGGAATAATCCATTTTATAATTTACATAACATTTAGAACAGTTCAAACAGAGGTGTGAAATAGATGCTGATCAGGAAAGAAATTCAAATCAATACGCCCTACGGGAGCAAAAAAATACGTATATGTCAGGGAGATATACTTGATTACAAAGATACTGTTAATCTTTTGACAATTTCTGCATACGAGCACAGTTATAATCCCGTACAGGGAACAATTATCAAGGCTTTATTTGAGAATAAGGGTATTTCAATACGAATGCTCTCACAGAACCCAAAACTGGATCTTCGTGATTTCTGCGGATGCTGGATATCCAGGAAGTTACCAGCGACAGATTTTAACCCTAATATCAAAAGAATCGGATGTGTTGAGCTAAATCTCGTAAATGCAAAACACTCTCCGGAAATATTACTGTCTCGCATACAATCATTTTTTCAGGTTCTTCATCTTCTACCTTTGAATAATACTTCAGTGCGTCGTTTGGTAATGCCCCTCTTGGGTACCGGACGCCAGAACATAGAACCTCGGCTGATTGTAGTCCCACTGATAAGTGAAACCTTAAACTATCTTCGTCAAACTCCATATACTGACGACATCACATTCATTGAACGAAATACGGAGAAGGCAGACATCCTCGATGAAGCATTAACTCAATCATATGCTGTGTGGCAGGAACTTAAGAACGCTGTTTCTAAGTCATATGTTAAAAAAGAAAGTCTGCTTGTGTTCATAAGTTATTCGAATGAAGACCGCTCCATAGCTGATCTTCTCTGTCAGAAGCTAGAAAAACAAGGAATATCCGTATGGTATGCGCCACGTGATATTCATCAAGGCAATTATGCTTTAGCCATTGTACAAGCAATCTCTTCATGTACCCATTTTGTCACTATTATAAGCAGAAGCAGCATGGCATCAGAACATGTACTGAACGAAATAGATCTGGCTTTTGAACAGCTTAAGCGAGGAGTGATACTGCTTCCATTCCGTGTGGACGATGAGGATTTGCGAGCGGAATTTAATTATTATTTAAAGCGACAACAATGGATGGAAGCCCAAAAACCTCCCGTAGAAAAACGGATCGATGAATTTATAAGTAAAGTATTCTGAAAAAAACGTCGGGAATACTATATCAAATATTGCCATACCAAGCAACGAATACAAGGATCATTCTATAAGATCCTGAATTAAGGCAGAAATTTACACGAGTAATTGAAGAAGGAGAAGAAGGAGATGGAGACAAGATGACATTTCAGGTTGTCCAGTTGAAGTGTGGAATTTGGGTATAACTGATTCGCCTACTTGAAAGCTCATCAGAAACATAATGCTTTGTTTCTCGGAATTTGAGAGAAATAATAATCCAGAGGACACATAATCCAGAGTACACAGTAAGGCGAGACGAAAGCAACCTCGGGCCCCGGGGGACAGAAGTTGTGTTGTATAATACGGAAGATTTTATGGAAAGGAATATGAAATGATGAGTGACGAAAAACATGAATATGCACTAGTTCCGGTGAACAATTTAGTTCCGTTTTCGGGCACGCTATATGATGAAAACGGGAATGAAACTCCTGTTTTCGGGAATCCATTTTTTGTGGCAGAGATTGATTCTGGTGACAAAGAACTCAATCGACTTCGCGCGAGTATTGAACAAGAAGGTGTCTTGACTCCACTTCTAGTGAGACCTGCCTGGCAAGAAAATTTTTATGAAATTCTCTCAGGTTACAGAAGGAAGAAAATCTGCGAGGAACTTGCTAAGACGAACCCGGAATTTCAGAATGTGCCGGTGATAATTATTAGCCCATGTGACGATGACACTGCGAACTCGATTATTACTTCGTCGAATGTTCAGCGACGGGAAATTAGTTTATTGGACACGATAAAATCGTGCGGTCGAATGTACCGAGCTCTTCGCCATCGAGGAAAGAAAGATGAGGAAGAATCAACGGCAGACACAGTTTCTCGAATTCTTGGATTAAAGCCGAGGACTGTGAGGAGGTATTCACAACTGCTAGAACTTCCAGACGAAATGTTGAGTATAGTCGGCAATAAAGCGAAGAATGCAGAAGGTGTGTTACGTCTCCCGATAAAAGCAGGCGAGATTTTGTCAGGTGTAAACAAGGAAGCACTGGAGGTAATAAATGCGCTTTTTGTGTGTGACACGGATCTGAGCATGAGTATAGAGCAGGCGAAAAAACTCAGGAAGTTCTGTAAGAAAAAGAACGGAATTAGTGTTGATGATATTGACGATATTGACGAGATTAAAGAATTGATATGGAACACGGCGGTCAATGAAAGGAAAGTTGCTGCCAAGAGGAAAATTTCATTGGATTATGCCCGAATAAATCCGTACTGTAAAGGAATGACGGCTCAGGAAATTGAAGTTCTGATTTATGAACTAATTGAGCAATGGAGGAGAGCTTCTGAGTAGGGGAGAATTAGACTTGTTCGTTGAACGGATAAGTCTAATTCTTGCTCCATTTTATGTGTGACGATTTATTCGAAGATTTCATTCCAATCATTATGCAGAGTATCGACTGCTATAATATTTCATCACCTATTGCCCTTGACTTTTATATGCTTTAGAGCGATTCTATAGGAACAGAAATACAAAAATGACATTATGCACAGCATATGCCATTTGATTTAATAATTTTCGCAGAGTTTTATACTCTACGAAACAAAAAGCCGATTAATATTCTAATAAATATCCATACTTTTGTCAATTATTTCATCAAATTTTCATGGTTTTTAACCTTGCATTTCTGTAAATCTTATTATTTTTTGCATTAAAATAACGAATTTTAAGAGAATTTCTTGCTATTCTCAGTCAAAAATATGGTCAGGAGGCAATAAGTATGCCAAGAAAAGGTGAAAATATTTTTAAGCGAAAAGATGGTCGTTGGGAAGGTCGTTACATCAAAAAACATGAAAATGGGAAAGCCATTTACGGGTACGTTTTTGGAAAAACTTACGCCGAGGCGAAAAAGAAAAAGTCAGACGCTCTATCAAGACTGTCACAAGTTGAACAGAAAGCGAAAATCAGTCCTCTTGTGAAGGACATTGCAAAACAATGGTTTAATGAACTGAAAGCAATTCGCAAAAAATCAACATTGTCAAAATATGAAACTCAGCTTAGAAAATATGTTATTCCAGCATTTGGAAATAAACGCATTGATGAAATTACTAATGAAAATATTGCGACGTTTTGCCATAATTTGTTCGAGAAAAATTTAGCTCCCAAAACTGTCTCAGACATTCTCTCAAGGATAAAATCCATCCGCAAGTTTGCTTTGTTACAGAATTATCAGGTAAAATTCGTTTCAAATTGCGTGAAAATTCCGTGTAAAACGCAGAAAATCCGCATACTGTCACTTGAGGAAGAAAAGAAATTAATAGGCTACTTAAAAGAAAATTTCAGTCTAACTGCTTTTGGAATATTACTCTCGTTATTCACCGGAATTCGCATAGGAGAGCTTTGCGCGCTAAAGTGGAGCAATATTTTCTTCAAAGAGCGAGAGATTCATGTAATCAGCACTATGCAACGGATTCGCAACTCTGATAATTCTCTTAAAAGTAAGACTGTAATTGAAATCGGAGAACCCAAGAGTCCGTGTTCTATTCGAACAATTCCAATTCCTGATGATTTGATGGATTTGATGAGAAAAATGCGCGGTAATTACTCGGACGAAGCTTATTTATTGAGCGGGAGTGAGAACTATTTCATCGAGCCACGAACGATGGAAAATCGCTTTAAATCGATACTGAAGAAAAGTGGAAGTAAGAATATCAATTTTCATGCTTTACGCCACACATTTGCGACACGCTGCGTTGAAGTCGGATTTGACGTAAAATCTCTGAGCGAAATACTTGGTCACGCAAACGTAAACATTACGCTTAATCGTTACGTTCATCCGAGTTTGCAATTAAAGCGCGAGAACATGAACAAACTATCCAATTTATTCGCAGTCAAAATTCTTGGCAGCTGAACACAAGAATAGCGATAGCAACTCAATCTAGCGAGCAAACTTCAGAGAGTATAAAACTCTGCGAAAGTTGTAGGTAAAAAATTTATAAGCGCAGATGGGAGGAGTTTTCATGAAATTATTTCCGGTATTTTGTTTCGAGCGGTGTTCGGGAACAAAATACGATAA
>CALEPX010000067.1 GCA_937911045.1 uncultured Fretibacterium sp.
GCCGGACAAAAAGGAGGGCGAAAAAGTTGCAGAGCTGTCGTAAAGTTTTCGATAAACTGGATTTAACTAAAGGTGAAAATGCCTCGTTATTAATGACTCGTTACGTCAAGAATCTCGATGACAATAATTCCTCAAAACTTGACTTATACGACGCAATGAAGGCCGCTGCTTTTAACGCAAGAGATTTATACACACAAGCTTTCAACATCAGGCGCAAGGCTTTAAGCAACATAGCAAGCTCAAAAAGTTTCAAGACTCTAGGCACGATAATAGCAGGTTTAGGAAGCAGCAACGTACTCGAGACAGGCTTGACGTTAAATCCAACGTACGGAATTCCAATGATTCCAGGCTCATCAATTAAAGGAGTAACTGCGCATTATTGCTCAAAAATTTTCGGAGCCGGTCAAGTTTACGATACGCTTTTCGGAAAAGTCAGCGATGAACATGACGAACAAGAAGCCGGCTTCGTACAATTTTATGACGCCTGGTTAATTCCTGAAAGTGTTAATAATGCCTTTGTTGACGATGTAATGACACCTCACCACAGCGATTATTATTCAGGTAAATCAGCACGTCCGACAGATTTTGATGATCCAACACCGATTAGATTCTTATCAGTATCAGGAACTTTTGAATTTTGGATCGGCTGCTACGATTCTAAATGGAGGGACTTTGCTTTCAAAATTACTGAAGAAGCACTGAAAAATTTCGGAATAGGAGGCAAAATAACTTCGGGCTATGGAAAAATGGAGAGCGTGTTATCTGCTGAAGAAATTCAAGAGCAAGCAAAACGCAAAGCACAACAAGCTAATCGTGAAGCAGGTTTTCTTCATGATGTTGACGAAATAATCACACTTCGCTGCACAAAAATCAAAGTCGTTAAAGGCAAAGAGAAGTGCGAATTTGCATTCACTGAAGGCGACGACAAAAAGTCATTACGATTTGAGAAACTTCCGAAAGTGAACGCTGGCGATCTAGTTCAAGCGAAAATAATTCGTATTGACACGGCAAATAAAGCATACATTTTGCAAGCAATATAATAAACATAGGCGGATTCTGATTTTGGGAGTCCGCTTTAATTTCACCCATATACTTGTTAATAATTAGTGGAGGTGATTGAGAATGTTTGCTGCGGCTGCTGCGTGGTCGATCAATATTAGTATCAAGATTATCATCATTGGCTTCTTCCTGTAGCACTCACGTAATCAAACAAAATCTGAAAGGGGAAATTCTTATGATTATGACTAAGGTTGCGTATACGGATATTGGCGACGTCATTGAGGATGTCGTGAAGCTTATTGGCGATATTATTGACATTATGGACTAGTTAATCAAGGAGGAAATAAATATGGATCCGATTATTGCGACGGTTGCGAAGGTAGTTATTACGGCGGCGGCTTCGGCCATTATCGACAGTATCTCGAACAGTTAGGGAGGTGTTGTTACTTTTTAGGTCGACTCCAAATGGTCAAATTTTTAAGTTAGCTTATGATAGGCATTTACAAAGCAAAAATTTTAAGAATTTGACCAATTACAAAAATCACCCTCAAAAAATTGAATTTTGCCTGAGGTTTACCTCAAACATAAAAAAATTGTTTTGCAGTGTTTTCAGCATGTTATAAATTTCATGAGACAGGGCTTGCGTAATTCGTGCAAGGGTGTTAAAATTTGCGGCGTAGTAATTGCAAGGGGTGTTGAGGGTTACGAACCTTCCTATTAGGGATTGAAACAAAATGATCAATCGCTCGGAAACTTGCCATTAGTTACGAACCTTCCTATTAGGGATTGAAACTTTTGTGCCCTCAAGCGTTTCGCTGTATTCCCGTTACGAACCTTCCTATTAGGGATTGAAACGTTTTTCGCTAAGATCGTCAACCTTGCTGTACCGTTACGAACCTTCCTATTAGGGATTGAAACTGTTGCTTTATGCTGTGTGAGATTCAATATTTTGTTACGAACCTTCCTATTAGGGATTGAAACCAACGGATCTGTGCCCAGTAGACGATTCCGTCAGTTACGAACCTTCCTATTAGGGATTGAAGATGTTTGTCGTCCAAACCGTTACCCCCCGGTTTTGCTCCACTTTATTACTTCACTTATATGCTTTATAAAATATTATGAAAGAACGAACTGTATTCTGCAAATAATCCTAAATTTTCCACTGGAGGTAATGCTTATGAATAAGAAGATTGTGGCTCTTCTGGTGCTTGTTCTCACGTTTTCGACTGTAAATTCTGCCTTTGCTGGATATCGTACCGGATCTGCTGTTGGGGACGGTGCGGCTTATGCTGCTGTTGGCGGGGTTGCTGGCGGTGGTGCTATGGTCGCTGTTACGTGGTGGTTCAGCGGCACTCTGACGGTAATTTGTCCTCCTGTTGGAATTGCTGCGGCTGTTGGTGCTGGCTATTTGGGTTGGTATGGCCTCACTGACTCTGACAAGGACATTGTGAAGGACGTTGAGAAGACTGTGCAGGCCGGCGTGTGGGGCACTACGTTTGGTATCGCGTCTATTGAGAAGGCGGTAAAGGGAGTTTTCGCCTGGTAGATTTTGCAGCATAACGTTATACGGGGGCGACAGGTTTTCGACGGCTCACGGAGAGTTTGATTAAGCAGGTCGGGTCAGGCTCGTAAATCCCGTAAAATTTCGGGCACAAAATAACTGTCAATACTTATATGCTTGCGGCTTAGTGCCGCTAACGTCAACAAATAAATTTTTCCGTCGGTTGTCTGCTGATGTCATTTAGGCGGATTTTCCCTTCATTGTCGGACTTTGCAGGAACGGAGAATTCATAATCGAAGTCTTGGAAGAGAAGCGGCCGTCTTTTGCCAAATCTCAACGACATTTAATATAAGACTAAACCTGTAGAAATTTCAGATTTGCCAACACCGGACGGGAGTTCAATTCTTCCCGCCTCCATTTTTTCCTTATAAATCTTAAAAAATTTCTGTAAAAATAAAATTAACAAAACCAGATAAAGGCCAATGTTTTTTTACATTTTTGTAAAATCTTGTAAACCCACAGCAATAAACAATCCCGTAGTCTTTTCCGTAGTCTGATGTATAATAAAAATTCAGGACTACGGGAAAGGGGAGGAAGTTCAGCCATGGCACTAACTGACATTCAAGTTAAACAGTTAAAACCGAGAGATAAAAAATATTCAGTATCAGACGGACGGGGATTAATTCTTGAGGTTCGTCCCAACGGAGCAAAGTATTGGATCGTTCGTTTCTGGGTTAAAGGTAGAGAAAAACGTAAACATATAGGAAGCTACCCTGAACTATCTGTTAAGGAGGCAAGAGCGAAATCAGTTGAAGCAAAAACAGAAATTTCGGAGCCGCAAACCGAAAAAATATTATTCGGTGAAGTTATAGCAGAATGGCTTGAAAAACGCATGACGGACAAAAAACCTTCATACATCAAAACAATAAAACTCCGTCTTAAAAATTATATTCTGCCTGAATTTGAGAAAATGCCTTTGAACGAAATAACTTCCGGAATGATTTTAACTTTATGCCGAAAAATTGAGGAACGCGGCATAATCGAGACGGCTTCACGGGTGAAAACTTTAATTGGGCAAATTTTTCGTTATGCTATTGCAACTGACAGAGCAGAAAATGATCCGACATCGGCATTAAAAAATGCTCTTGCTTCTCGCCAGCCCAGACACATGGCCGCTTTAACAAAGCCTTCAGACATTGCGATGCTGATGAAGAACATCAACGAATATCCTCGTCCAATAGTTCAGTGTGCTTTGAAATTTTCTGCTTTAACTTTTTGCAGACCCGGCGAAATTCGTCAGGCTGAGTGGTTAGAAATTGATTTTGAAAATGCAGAATGGCGCATTCCTGCTGAAAAAATGAAAATGAAACGTGTTCACATAGTTCCGTTATCAAAACAGGCTATCGAAGTGCTGACATTTTTACAGCGGTTGACAGGCAAAAACAAATGGCTTTTCCCATCGGCTCGAAATGACGGCAAGCCTATGAGCGACAACACAATCAGAATTGCCCTCCGCTCAATGGGCTACACAAATGACGACATGACAGCTCACGGATTTCGTGCAATGGCAAGCACACGATTAAATGAAATGGGTTGGACACCAGATGTTATAGAAAGACAGCTCGCACATTCTGATAATAATTCCGTGAGAGCTGCCTACAATCACGCCGAATATCTGGAAGAACGCAAAAAAATGATGCAGTTTTGGGCGGACTATCTTGATAGTCTCATGGAAAAATGAAAAAAAGTACTTTTTATGCAACTGAGAGTGTACAAATGATGAATTATAAATAAAAAGGTGCTAAACATTTTTGTTTGAAAATTCAGCAATTTTAACGAAATCAACGGAAGCAACTGAAGGAGAACGGAAAGAAAATAAAGTTTTGCCATTAAAATTTGATATAGCAAAATCTCCTCTTGTAATAATATCCATGCCGATAAGAACATCAAACTCTTTATTAAAAGTACCTTTTATAACGCGCACTTTTCTGAACACGGCATGATTGGGAAGCCATAAATCCACGATATGCGTAGTAGTTTCAAACCTCCCATTAACACCTATGATAGGTGTCTTCGATATTATTGGTAATTTTAGCTGTTTAACAATTTTATCGGAGATAACGCTGTAAGTCGCTCCAGTATCCCAAAGTACTTTGCACTGAAAAACATTTGTTTTATCAGAATTTGGGAAATCAATTCTAATTGTAGCGTCTGATATAAAAATATCGCTGATAATTTCTCTTGCGATACTGTCATATTGAGTTGAAAAGTATGATAATAATTGCTATTCATGCGAAACTAACCCTGTGGGTAAAAAAAGTTTGTCCCGTTTTAGTTTCATCAAGAGAACATAACTGAATAAGAAAACTTCCCGGCCTTTCGTTCTTAACAGTTTCATTAAAAGCATCATCAAAAGACGGATAAACACCTAAAATATTTTCATTTTTTATCACAACATACTGATTATCATAACTTTTAACAAGCTCATGCAAATTTTCTTTGAACCATTCATAATTTTTATCAGCATTACAAAAATCGCTCATCGTGAAGTCATTAATCGTGGGTTTGATGATTTATTAAGATTTTTTCATCTTGCCATCAAGTTCTTTCTCAAGAGCTAACAACTCTTCCATGCTCATACTTGACAGTGGATTGCTTTTGTCGCTGATGTCCTCCGAGGTCAAATAGCGATGTCCTTCACTTACTTCTCTTAGCTGAGAAGCTTCCTGCCCACTTGATGCCTTGATATTACCGTCTTCTCCTAGTTTAGCAAGTTTTTCAGAGGACTGTACAGCAGACGCTCCGGCAGACGCTCCAACGAACTGTCCGGTAACCTTTTTCGCAAACGGAACTAAGGATTGCTGCTTTCCCAGAGCCGCCGCAATGTAGCCAAAGAACAGAACTTTTAAGCTCAGATCGGAAGAGCGTCGTATA
>CALEPX010000068.1 GCA_937911045.1 uncultured Fretibacterium sp.
AGAGTATAAATGCTGGTATTACGAAACAGCGTGTGAGGCAGGGACCGAAGCGGCTGTGAAAAATTTGAAGCCCTCCGACGTTCCAGAGAAGTTCAGGAAAGCCAGAGAGCGTTTGTATCATGTTATCTATTCGCCGGAATAACTTCGAGCCAATAACCGTCCGGGTCTTGAATGAAGTAAATCCCCATTGAATGATTCTCAAAGCATATACAGCCCATTTCCTCATGGAGTTTATGTGCCGCCTCGAAATCATCAACGTGAAACGCTAAATGAAATTCTTCCTCGCCTATATCATATTTCCCAGGGTGTTCAGCCAGCCACGTAAGCTCAAGCTCAAATTCCGACTCGTCGTTGCCAATGTACGTGATTATGAACGAGCCATCGGGAGCAGTCTTTCGTCTCTTCTCATGTAAGCCCAACGCCTTTTCGTAAAATTCCAGCGATTTGTTCAGATCCTGCACGTTGTAATTTTCATGTACCATTTTGAATTTCATGTATTATTTCCTCACTTTCGACGTAATAATTATACTCGCAATTTTTTCACGAGCGCGAATTTTTCCCAACAGCGTTTTTCATATCGGTCGGCAAACGGGTGACACAGCCTCATGTAAATGCGAATGTGAATGCGAATATTATGCGTGAAAAACTCGTGTTTCGGAATCGGTGATACTCTGGATTTTGAATCGTGCGATTAATGCTATGATTACGGCGGAGTTTATACCAAATTAAAGGGAGGAATTGTAATGCCAAGAAAGTTTTTTGCACTAGTGTTTGTTCTTGTCATGATGTTCTCGGTTGCAGGAGCTAATGCAGCGGAGTTATCGTTGAGTGATGTGAACGCTTTTCTCAACAGTTCAGCCAAGCTCGGTGAGGGAAGCAAAGCCAATCAGGTTGCCGTAATCCCGATTAATCATATCGACGGTCCTAAAGAAGAAGATTTGTTCTACGCGTTTGTGCCGTTCAAGTACGTTGCGAGAAATTACGTGAAATATCAGGTTACGTTCATTTCCTGCACGTGCAGACCAGCCGATTCGAATTTGTGGACGACTGCGTATATCGAGTTGACATTGCCATCGAGCGGAAAAATTGAGGACGCAGCGATTAGATTCCTGAGTTTTGATTCGGATTCGACGAAGCATTATCTGGGCGGTTTCTGGGGAGACAGCGATCCGCCTCCGACAAATCCCAACGCGAAATTCGAGAAAGTCAAAGCTGAGATGTTGCCGTATTATATCAACAAGACTTACGCGCAAATCATGAGTTTCAACACGATTGACGACATGAAAGATTATACTCAGGGCGAAGGTCGTGCGGATCTTAAGATTGATGCGTTCACTGGAGCAACGGTTTCGGCGAATAATATCCTGCGAATGGTTCAGGCGATTTACGCTTATCATGCGACGGACTCGTTCTTTGATGGCGATCCGAAAGCTCTTGAGATGCGCGCGATTTTCGAGGGCAAGAGAGAATCAGCCAGTGCCGCGAAATCCGTAGCTAATGCGAAATCCGAACAGACACAGCTTCCTGCACCGGTCGACACGAAGAAGACTTACAAAGCTAACAAAGATGACACCGAAGAAACTGTGTGTGAACCCGGGAATTTTGGTCCGACATGCTCAGCGATTAATTCCGAGAATTTGCGTGAATATCTCGGACGCAGCGACGTAGCGTATATTGACATTCGAGATTACGCCGATTACGCGAAGAAACATTTGCGAAATTTCGAGTGCATTCCGTATTTTGCGCTAATATTCGATGCGAACGCCAATAAAGACCCGTCATTGCCGCAATTATACGGTGGCACGACTGATAATCCTGTTCCGGTTTACGAAGAATCCGACGAAATTCTCGCAGCACTTTTCCCGAAGAACAAGAATATATTCCTGATGTGTCAGGGCGGCGGACGTGTGAACAATCTCATGAAGATTCTCAGCGCGCGTGGCTGGGACATGAGCAAGGTTTATAATATCGGCGGCATGGGACATTATGCTACACCGGCATATCGCGACATAACGACTGATACTCCGGAAATTATTCTCGAAACGACTTACAAGTTCGAAGGCTTAACGAGAATCGCTCCGAAATAATAATCACACATGAAAATTGCAGTTGCGGGAACGGGCTACGTTGGGCTGTCACTGGCTGTGCTGTTATCGCAGCATAATGATGTCACAGCAGTAGACGTAATTCCGGAGAAAGTTGCGAAAATTAATTCGTGGCAAAGTCCTATTCAAGATGAATACATCGAAAGATTCTTGGCTGAACACTCGGTCAGGAATCTTTCTTTGAGGGCTACGACTGATGGAGACGAGGCTTATTCGCGCGCAGATTTCGTGATAGTTGCTGCCCCGACAAATTATGATTCGAGACAGAATTTTTTCGACACGTCCGCGGTTGAGTCAGTGATTGAGCAGGTGTTGCGAGTTTCGGAAGAGGCTGTGATTGTGATCAAAAGCACGATCCCGGTTGGCTTCACTGAGCGTATTCGTGAGAAATTTCGCACGGATCGCATAATCTTTTTCCCGGAATTTCTTCGAGAGAGCAAAGCCCTGTACGATAATTTATACCCGAGCCGAATCATCGCAGGCTGTGACGAGAAAACGCGTTCCAAAGCTGAAGAATTTGCCGGATTACTTGTAGCGGCTGCTGAGAAAGAAAATATCGACGTGCTATACATGGGATTCACCGAGGCAGAAGCTGTGAAATTGTTCGCGAACACGTATCTGGCTCTGAGAGTTTCGTACTTCAATGAATTGGACACTTACGCTGAAATTAAGCATCTCAACACTCGGGACATAATTCGCGGTGTGTGTCTTGATCCGAGAATTGGCACGCATTATAACAATCCGTCGTTCGGTTACGGCGGCTATTGCTTACCCAAGGACACGAAGCAATTACTCGCAAATTATCGTGATGTTCCGGAGAATTTAATCGAGGCGATTGTGGCTTCGAATCGTACGCGCAAAGATTTCGTAGCGGATCGTGTTCTTGAGAAGGCTGGTTACGATTGGGATTCTGAGCGTGAATGTGAGTTGACGATCGGCGTATTCAGGCTGACGATGAAAGTTAATTCCGACAATTTCAGGCACAGCAGCATTCAGGGAATCATGAGACGTATCAAAGCGCGCGGTGCGACGGTGATAATTTACGAGCCGACGCTGCCAGATAATTCGAAATTCTTCGGGTCACTGGTTGTGAATGACATTGCGAAGTTCAAGCATGATTCGGACGCGATAATTGCGAACAGATACGACAAGATTCTTGATGACGTTCGTGAGAAAGTTTACACGCGAGATTTATTCGGCACGGACTAGAAATTTTGGCAAAAAAAAATATCTCCCACGGGAAGATCGCTCTTCTTGGGGAGATATTTTTGCGCTAATAATAATTATTCGGTGATTGTGTATAGAGCTACTTCGTTGATTTCGCGATTTGTTCCAACGATTACGTCAACGCCCTGAGAGTTCTTGAAGTGCATCGCGTTCGCACATCCGGTATTTGTGTCGATCATGTCAACGTGATAGTCGCCTGCTTCAGCGTCCCAAGTTATCGCAATCGTGTTCTTTGTGCCTTTACGCCAGCCGATGATCCATGTTTTTTTGCCGAGTATTTCGCAAGTCCAGGTTGCGTGAATCATTTCGGTTTCTTTTTCTGGGCGCGGGTATTTCCATTGAGGAACGTAATTTCCGTATTCGTCCAGATGATAAATCGTCAGGGAATTTCCGTGGAATGGTGCAATGCAGCCAAGTTCGAGTTTGCCGTCACCGTCGAAGTCAACCAGAACTGAATCGCTCGATGGCAGCGAATGAATCTTTTCGACTTCCCAGCTAGCTCCCAGAACAGCCGGAGGTGAAATCAGGAACGTGCCTTCTTCACACGCAACGATTGCAGCATCGTGTCCGCCGTGAGAAATTTTTGCGTAACCGTGATTCCTGAGCATTCCGTCGCAGATTAGATCGAATTTTAGCAGGTTCGAATCGTTGAAGCCGGACAAATCTTCTGGCAAAACTGCACCGAAACACGCGCCTTTGAAACGCCAATCGTTCTTGAACTCGTGACCGGTTTTGAGCGCGCACGCAATGATGTAATTCACGCCAGCTCTGTTCAGGATTCCGAATCTGTGAACGAACGGGATTTTTGCGAGAGTACGAATTTCCCAGTTATCTTTGGATTTCGGAGTTGCGATTATGATTTTCGCGTTCAGAGAATCGTTTGGCGAGTAGAATCTGTGTGTTGCTAAGAATTGTCCGTCCGAATTTGGAACGGGTGTCATGGTCATAACTCCGCCGGGTTCTGTCCAGACGGTTTCGAGTTGTTCGCCGTTCTCGGAGAATAAGTAGCACGGATCGGTTTTCTCGGCAGCGACTAGGAAGCAATTTTGCCCGTGATAATTTAATGCTGAGATTGCGTAACACTTTTCGAGACTAGAGATTACTTTCTTTGTGACTTTCATGTGAAAATTTCCCCCCTGATTTGATTTGACTTGATTAGATTAGTAAGAGTAAGCAACTTTGTCGATTTTCTCGGACATGGTTTTGCACGCGAATTTTATATCGTCCTTCCAGCTTGCGTTACCCACGTCCCACATTTCAGTTACGAAGCGTCTGATGCCAATATCCCAAGCTTTCTTGATAATTGCGTCGAAATCAACGTGACCGGTTAAGAATGGAATTTCGCGGAATTTTCCCGGGACAGTTTCTTTCAAGTGAAGAGCTACGATATGACCGCGCCCGGTTTCGAGATCGTCGAGCACGCTTGTGCCGTAAGTTTTCGCAGCGTTAGTCAGATTTCCAGCGTCAGGATACACGCCTAAATACGGATTGTTGATAATATTCACGTATTTCATAGCTTTCTCAGTTGTGTTCATGAACTCGGTTTCCATTGTTTCGAAGCCCAGCAACACGCCTTTGTCAGCTGCCATCAACGTAGCTTTTGCGAGATTTTCCCGGAATAATTTTTCGCTCTCGACAGTGCCCGGTTCGTAATAAACGTCGTAACCTGCGAGCTGAATTATGCGAATCCCGAGATCGTCTGCGAGTTGTACGGCTTTTTCCATTATTTCGAGGCTGCGTTTGCGTGTTTCAGGATTTGCCGAACCGAACGGATATTTCCTGTGACCGGATAAGCACATGGATCTGATCGGTATTCCAATTTCTTTCATGTCGCGGATTAATTCGAGGCGTTCGTCCTGAGACCATTCGAGGCGTGATAATTTTTTGTCGGTCTCATCAATGCTAATCTCGACGAAATCGTAACCGCATTCTTTGGCACAGGCTAATTTCTCTCGCCATGAGAGTGAATCCTGCATTGCTTTTTCGTACAATCCGATTGAATATGGTTTCATGAAAATAAATCTCCTTTCCCAGAATAATACGCTTGATTTTTGAATCTCAATCATGTATATTTTAACGTAATGAAAGTGATTTAGCAATCAAGCATTGAAGCTTAATAAAGAAAAGATTATTTTATTTTGGAGGAGGTTTTTCAAGTGAGCAAAATTTCGGAAATGACGCGTGAAAAATGGATCATGAGTACGTTCCCTGAGTGGGGTACGTGGCTCGTTGAGGACATTGAGAATGAAGTCGTTGCGCCCGGAAACGTTGCGATGTGGTGGCTTGGCTGTACGGGGATTTGGTTCAAGACGCCCGGCGGTGCGAATATCACGATTGATTTGTGGTGCGGCAATGGCAAGAGAACTCACGGTAACGGCAAAATGGCGGTCGGACATCAGATGGCGAATATGTGCGGTGCTCGCGCAATGCAGCCGAATTTGCGAAATGTTCCGTTTGTGATTGATCCGTTCGCGTTTAAGCAGGTTGACGCGGTTTTGGCGACGCATTATCATCAGGATCATATGTCGGCAGAATGGGCGGCTCATGTTTTGCAAAGCAATATGACCACGACTGACGGCGATGGCAAAGAAATTCCGGTTCCGTTCATTGGTCCCTTGAAATCCGTTGAGACGTGGGTGAAATGGGGAGTTCCCGAGGAACGCTGCAAAATCGTGAAGCCCGGCGATTCGTTCAAGATTAAAGACATGGAAATAATTTGTCTCGACAGTTTTGACAGAACTTGTATCGTAACGACTGATTCGACTGGCCCGGATCGCGAGGAATTAACCGGCAAATGCCCGACTGACATGGACGAGAAAGCCGTCAATTACTTGCTGAAGACCCCCGGCGGAAATATTTATCACTCCGGCGATTCGCACTTCTCGATTTATTTCGCGAAACACGGGAAAGATTATGACATAGACGTAGCGTTCGGATCATTCGGCGAGAACCCAATCGGAATGCAGGACAAGATGACTTCGACAGATATTTTGCGCATGGCAGAGAATCTCCGTTGCAAAGTTGTTGTGCCGATTCACTGGGACGTTTGGACGAATTTCCAGGCGGATTGCGAAGAGATCAAGCTGGTCTATGATTTCAAGAAAGATCGCAACGAGTACAAATTCCACCCGTTCTTCTGGCAGGTTGGCGGCAAATACACGTACCCGTTAGATAAAGACAAGATCTATTATCACCACAGACGCGGCTTTGAGGATTGTTTCGAAGCTCCTCAGAATATTCCGTATCGTTCATGCTTGTAAGTAATTTGAGGGGAAATTATGTCAACAGTTTTACAGGATATTGTCGAGAAAAAGCATTATAAATTTATTGACGGTGCTGGTCTGACATGGCAGGAAGCTGTGCAAATCAGTACTGAGAGTTTGATCGCTGATGGCAGTGTTTCGGCGGATTTCTACAAGCAGATTGTCGCGTGCATCGAGAAATACGGTCCGTACATGGTGTTCGAACACAACGTCGCAATGCCACACACGACTGAAAATGCTGAAGGGGTTTACAAGACTGGAATTGGCTTCATGGTCTGCAAAAGCCTGATTGATTTCGGCAAAGATGAGGACGGCGAGGAGAAGAAAGCGAATTTATTCTTCACGCTATGTTCAGCGAATCCGGCAGAACACATGAGCAACATTCAGCAATTAGCGTCGATTTTCCAGAATGAGCCGTTACTGGACGCGCTTGTTGAGGCGAAAACTCCGGAAGATATTCTCAAAGCTGAGAAAGATTTTCCGTGTGAAGAAGACTAATTAAATTAATTAATAATTAATACTACGAAAGGGAAAATAACATGTTTATATTAACCGAGATCTGGACTTTCTTTGCAACATACATACTACAAAAAGCCCCGTACATGGTCGGATTTTTGACATTACTGGGTTACTGCCTGATGGGCAAAAAATGGTACGACACGTTAGCCGGAACTTTGAAAGCTATAATCGGAATGCTGATTTTGAACGCAGGTTCTGGCGGATTGACCGGAAATTTCAGACCGATTTTGGCAGGTTTGAAAGAGCGATTTAATCTCACGGCGTGCGTTATTGACCCGTACTACGGACAGAATGCTGTCACAGCCGGTGTCGAAGAAGTTTTCGGCAAAGGCTTTTCGCAGGTTATGACGTTGCTGTTAATCGCGTTCATCGTGAATATTTTGCTCGTAAGATTCAACAAGCTCACGAAATGCCGCACACTTTTCACGACAGGACACGTGCAGGTTCAGCAGGCAGCGACGGCTTATTGGCTGATTATGTTTGCGTTGCCGGGACTTCTGAATAATGATATTTATTTAATGATCGTCATGTCCGTAATTTTGGGCGCGTATTGGGCGGTTGGCTCGAACTTGACAGTTAAACCGATGCAGGAATTGACTGACGGAGCAGGATTCGCCATTGCACACCAGCAGATGTTCGGAATCAGATTCGGCTATTGGCTCGCTGACAAGTTATTCGGAGACAGAGGCGGAAAACGCAAAATCAAGAAGGTCGGCGAACTCGACATGCCCGGATTTTTCTCGATTTTTAACGAGAACATGGTTTGTACGGCAATCTTGATGACAGTGTTCTTCGGGATTATCATGGGAATCATCGGCAAAGACTTCTTCGTTAAGACCGGCGCGACGAAAGAATCCGAGAATTTTATATTCTATTGCTTCAATACGTCGTTACAGTTCGCAGTTTATCTCGCGATTTTGCAGTTAGGTGTCAGAACGTTCGTAACGGAATTAACAGCATCGTTCCAGGGTATCGCTGATAAATTATTGCCGTCATCAATTCCTGGAGTTGACTGCGCGGTTTGCTACGGATTCGGCGATTCCAACGCTGTGACGTTCGGATTCCTGGCTGGACTTGTTGGACAGATTGTTGCGATTCTGGTTTTGATATTCTCCGGTTCACCGACGATTATAATTTGCGGATTTGTTCCTGTATTTTTCGACAACGCTACGATCGGACTTGTTGCGAATGAAAAGGGCGGTTTGAAAGCATGTTTGGTAATCCCGTTCCTTTGCGGATTGATTCAGGTTTTCGGAGCTGCGTTGATAGCTGGTTGGGTAGGACTTGCGAATTACGGCGGTTATCTTGGAATGTTTGACTGGGATACGGTTTGGCCTGCGTTCACTTGGGTAATGCACTATGCCGGCTATATCGGAGTTGCGATTGTCGTTGTTGTGCTTCTTGCGATTCCTCAGATTGAATACTTGATGGATCCGAAGGGTTATTTCTTAATAACGGAAGATTATGAAGCGTATAAGGCTCATAAAGCAGAATTGGCTGCTAAAAAAGCATAGTTTATAAATACTTGAAAGGACTTGAAAAATTATGGCAAAACTCGACGGAAAGAAATTATTAGCATGTTGTGCAAACGGTGCAGGTTCATCGCTCTTGATGGAAAACGCGATCAAAAAAGTTATGACGCGAAATAATATCAAGCCCGCAGCAATCAGTCATTGTGCAGTTTCTGAGGGCAAGAGCGCGGCATCCGGCTACGATGTAGTTCTGTGCGCAAAACCGTTCGCGAAAACTTTTGACGGAATCGACACTTCGAAAACTACGCTTATCACGCTGAAGAACGTCATGTCCGACAAAGAGATCGAGACTGCATTGAAAGACGCTGGCTTGCTTGATTAGTTGCAAATGTCGGAGTTTGGGAAAATCAAGAGTGTAATATTTGATATAGATAATACGCTCTATGATTTTGGCTATTCAAATAAGATTGCACTTGACAAACTTAGAGAATATACGCGCGTGAATTTCGCTTGGACTGCTGAGGAATTTGACGAGAGACACTTGGCGGTTCAACGCGAGATTTACTCGCAGATTGGCTATAACGGAAGCTGCAGAGACAGAATGCTCAGGTATCAGAAGATGCTCGAACATGCGTCTCTGCCGTTTTATCCGCACGCAGCAAAAATTTACGAGTTGTACTGGTCAACGATGCTCGAAACTTTGCAGCCGCACGGAGATCTCGTGAAGTTGATGCAGGATTTGAAGCGCATGAATTTGCGAATCGGAATCGGAACTGACATGACAGTGTATATCCAGATTTTAAAGCTCGATAAGCTGCAGATTTTGCGTTATATAGATTTTATCGTGACGAGTGAGGAAGTCGCCGAGGAAAAACCGTCACCGAAAATTTTCCAGATGTGTCGTGATAAGAGCGGATTTTCTGCGAATGAATGCTTGTTCGTTGGCGATGATCTCAGGAAAGATTACGAGGGCGCGAAAAATTTCGGAATGAATGCGCTGTTGTTCGACAAGAATGATACTTGCAGCGACGAAAATATCACGCGAATAAAAACACTCGATCAGATTTTGGAATTTGTGTAAATTGTAAATCATGGAAGAACTGGATATTTTCTCAAGATTTCTGCCGTATGTTCCCGGGATAATAATATTTCTGGTTGGGTCTGTTCAGGTTGAGAATTGGCTAAAGAAACGCAAGGTAAACCCGGATTATTTGCGCGATGAAGCGGCGATTTTTCATCCGTTGGTCATGATGTTCGGAGGAGCGTTGCTGATTTTGCTGACACTGTTCGAGAATCAGAAACGTGAAGTCGAAGCGATGATCTGTCTGACGATAATTTTGCTCGGAGCCGGTGTGAGCTTGCTCTGGAATTATTTCTCACTCAGGAAACGCAATCTCCAGAAAATCGAGGGCGAAATAACTGAAATTTTCACGCGGCAATTATCACGGGAGACGAAAATCTGGCGAGGCTCGAAGTTCACGTATTATCCGATTGTGAAATATGTTCTGAACGCTCAGGAATTTTCTCGCAAATGCAATATAAATTCCAGCGGCAAAAACACGTTCAAGATTGGCGACAAATTCGATCTGTATTATGATCCGGAATCCGGCGCAGTTCTTGAGAAACACGCTCATGTCGGGCTGCTGATTTCAGGCACGATAATTTTCGCGATCGGCGCGTTGGCTGGTCTGAGCATATTGTCAGTAGTGTTATAAATTATGAAGGGGGAAAAAACATGCTCGAAGATTTGAAGAAAGTAGTTTACGAGGCAAATATGATGTTGCCGCAATACAAGCTTGTGACGTTCACGTGGGGAAATGTCAGCGCGGTTGACAGGGACGCGAAATTGTTCGTGATTAAGCCCAGCGGAGTTCCTTACGAGGATTTGAAGCCCGAAGATATGGTCGTCGTTGATTTTGACGGTAATAAAATCGAAGGCAAAATGAATCCGTCATCGGATACGCCAAGTCACGCGGTCATGTATAAATATTTCGAGAAGGTCGGCGGAATCGTTCACACACACTCGCCTTACGCGACAAGTTGGGCGCAATCCGGACGCAGCATTCCGTGTTACGGGACAACTCACGCGGATTATTATTACGGGGAAATTCCGTGTCTGCGAGTTCTGACGGCTGAAGAAATCGACGAAGCTTACGAACTTAATACGGGAAAATTAATCGTGAATGAGTTCAAGCGTCTGAATAAAGATCCTATGGCTGTACCGGCGTGTCTGTGCAAAAATCACGGGCCGTTCGCCTGGGGGAAAAATGCGGTCGATGCAGTTCACAGCGCGGTTGTTCTCGAAGAAGTCGCAAAGATGGCACTCAGGACAGAAATTATAAATCCGAAAGTCGAACCAGCTCCACAAGTTTTGCAGGATAAGCATTATTACAGGAAACACGGGGCAAACGCTTATTACGGACAGGGAAATAACTAGAAATCACGAGCCGATGTGAAAGCACCGGCTATTTTTTTGCGAATTTATAATCACGAAGCATTATGAGAAAAATTTCGATACAGGAAATCAGTGCGTTAATAAATATCGGACAGGTTGAGAATATTTCTGCTGGAACCGGCTGTACGGTCGTAATCGCGCGTGACGGCATGAGAGCTGGACTTGCTGTCAAAGGCGGAGGCCCTGCGTCGCGTGAAAGTCAATTATTGAATCCGTTGATGAATGCGAAAATTCTTCACGCGATAGTTCTTGGCGGCGGAAGTGCGTTCGGATTAGATGCTGGCGGCGGTGTCATGAAATTTCTCGAAGAATCCGGGATTGGCTACGATGTCGGCGTGACAAAAGTTCCGTTAGTTGCTCAAGCTGATTTGTTTGATTTAACTGTCGGAGATATGAATATTAGACCGGATTTTTCGATGGGCTATCAAGCCGCGAAATGTGCGTTGAACGAGAATAATTATCGCGACGGAAATTTCGGTGCGGGCTGCGGTGCTACAGTCGGGAAGATTGCCGGAATGAATACTTGCATGAAAACCGGAATCGGAAGTTACGCGCTTCAGATTGGCGATCTTAAAATCGGTGCGATAGTCGCGTTGAATGCGTTGGGCGATGTTTTTGACTGTAAAACCGGAAAACAAGTCGCTGGACTCCTGAACGAATCCCGAACTGAACTGCGCAATACTGAAGCATACATGCTCTCACACGCGAAAATTCTTGCTGATAACAAATTCACGGGTAACACGACGCTTGCGATTATAATCACGAACGCGAATTTCGAAAAATCTTCACTGTGCAAAATCGCTGACATGTCACACGACGGTTATGCCAGATCAATTCGTCCGGTTCACACGTCGGCTGATGGCGATAGCATTTACGCTGTCTCAGTCGGGAACGTTCAGGCTGATCTGGATCTTGTCGGAATCTTGGCCGCGAATGTCGTCAGTGAAGCAATATTAATCGCCGTGAAATCCGCGAAATCTGCGTATGGTCATATTTCTGCGAGCGATCTTCACACAATCTCGAACAAATACGTGTAGCTTTCAAAATCTCTCTTAGGCATAGGCAGCGCAAATCCCGAGTCCATTAATGCGTCGGACGCGTAAATTTCCCCGTCATTAACGTTCCTGTAAAATTTCCCGGGTTTAAGTCCGCGAGGCGTTACGTAAAATTCCGGCATGTTCCCGTGACATCGCAGGATAACAACGTTCAACAGGAATTTGCGTCTATCCCGTGAAATATATTCCCACGCACAGAAATTCTCGCTAAATGGATTCGAAAGCCGATAATAAAATCCGTCCGTTATGATTTTGCGCAGAGATTTGTATCTGGAAATTTGCGCCTGAATTTCGAGTTGCTCATCGTTCGATAATTTCGCCGGATCGAGTTCATAGCCAAAAGCTCCGGTCATTGCGACGATTCCGCGAGTTGGTAACGGTGTGATTCTTCCGTTTTGATGATTCGGGCAAACTGAGACATGCGCTGCCGTTACGCTTGCCGGATATCCGAAAGACGTTCCGTGTTGAATATATAATCTGTCTATTGCGTCCGTGTTATCGCTGCACCAAATCTGCGGAGTGTAATACATCATGCCAGCGTCAAATCTTCCTCCGCCACCGCTGCAGCCTTCGATTAAGATTTCCGGATATTTCGCGTTAATTTTATCAAGAATTTCGTATAGCCCGAGAATATACTCGTACAAAACTTTTCCCTGATTTTTCGCAGCGTGTGAATAGACCTCGGAAATAGAGCGATTATAATCCCATTTGAGATATTTAATATTCGACGAATCCAGAATTTCAAATATGAAATCCAGAATATATTTTCGCACTTTGCGATTCGAGAGATCCAGTACAAGCTGATGACGGCTCTTCAAAGGGACTTCGTTCGGGATCACAAATGCCCAATCCGGATGTTCGCGATATAAATTGCTGTCCTCGCTGACCATTTCAGGCTCAAGCCATAAGCCAACGTCAAGACCGATTGCGTTAATTTCTTTCACGAGAGTTTCCAGATTCATTCCGAGTTTGTTCTCGTCCGGTGTCCAATCGCCCAGCGCGTGAAGTTCATCGTTGCGGTTCAAGAACCAGCCATCGTCGATAACTAGCATGTCAACGCCCAAATTTTTCGCGTGTTTTGCCATATCAAGAAGTTTTGCGCCACTAATCCCGAAGTAAAACGCTTCCCAAGAATTTAACACGACAGGTCTTGCACGATCTCTCCAGAAGCCGCGGCAAATATTTTTCCGAATGCAATCATGAAGATTATGCGAAATTTTCTCGAAGCCGCTCGCACTGAATGTCATGATAACTTCAGGAACCGTCATTTTTTTATCGGGATCTAGCACGTACGAGAATTTTTCATCGGATAAGCCCATTTGAAATCTGGTCTGGTCGTATTGATCACGCGAAATTTCAGCTTTGAACTCGCCGCTGTACACGAACATCATTGCCCAGCATCGTCCGGAATTTTCCGTTGCGTCATGATCTGATAGAATCACGAGCGGATTATTCTGGTGAGACGACATGCCCCGGCGGCTTTCGATTACTGTCGAGCCGTGCAAAAGCTCCCTGCGTTCAAATTGACGTTCCATAGCGTGTCGCCCCTGAAAATTTATCACGTCGAATTTCCCGTGTGTGAAATCCAGACATGCAGACTGTATTTTCTCAATCGTGATTTTCCTGCTTGAATTGTTAAAGATAATTGCGCTACGTGTGATTATGTCCAATTCAGGCAAAACACCGTAAAGAATTTTCACGCTCAAATCCAGACGGTTGTTGTACAGGATTATTTCCAGAGTTTTAGCGTCATCACCGGAATTTTCGTAGGCTGCCGGCAAACCGTTTAAGCGATATTTTCCATCTCTGATTGTGTGATTTATATACGTCAAATTGCAACCAAAAGTCCCGTTCTCATCACGCACGATTAATAACGGGCTGCGGAAATCTCCCGTGCCTTGAACCGGAAATTCCTGCGGCAAATAATCCAGCGAATGTCCCTCGTGTTCATCGTCAAATACTCCTGAAAAGCTACGAGCGCGTTCAATCAGGAAATTTTTCATGATCCCGTTGCTTTTGCGTCCGTAATACAAGTGCAGCAAGTTTTTGTAATCGTCGATCATGAATTGATACGTAGAATTTTTCGTGTTTAGCGTGAAAATCTTTTTCTTTTTGTCGTAAGTTATGGGCATGAAATCAAATCACCTGTAGAATAAATTTAAGGAGCAGATATTATACAACACCTGCCCCTGCACTTTCAAGTTAATTAAATATTATTTCACCGCACCGTTGATTACGCCATTAATAATTTGCTTCTGCGCGATCAGATAGAAAATTATCATCGGTAATAACGCCAGCAAATACGACGCGAATGCCAGATTATAATTCGTGCCAAATTGCGTCTGGAATGTCAACTGTGCGAGTGGCAACGTGTTCATACCGCTTCCGGACATGATTACTAACGGGGTCATTACGTCGTTCCAGGTTCCAAGAGCCGTCAAAACTGAAACAGTCGCGTGCATTGGCCACATCAGCGGGAAAATAATTTTCCAGTACGTAGTCCAAGTTGATGCGCCATCAACGTGAGCAGCTTCTTCGAGAGCAATCGGAATATTTTTGAGATAACCCGAATATAGCAGCACGTTCATCGGCATGTAAAACACCACGTACAAGATTATTACGCCGAATACGTTATCGATTCTGAGCTGAGCAGTCTGTTTGACAAGCGGCATCATCAAGATCGCAAACGGCACGAACATTCCGCTGACGACGTAATAATACGAGAACCTGTAGAATTTGCTTTTTGACATGTTACGCGCAACTGCATAACCCATTAACGAATGCAAAATCACCGAGATTATCATCGTAACAGCCGTAATCAGAAAACTGTTGAATAACGACCGCCAGAAATCCGTAACTCTCATAGCTTCCCGGAAATTATTAATGCTCCAGCTTTTCGGCAGCGATAAAATTCCGGAGATACTGTTTGTCATTTCGCTTGGCTGCTTGAACGCGATAACGACAGTCATGTACAACGGGAACAAGACCGTAATCAATCCGATTATTAACAAGATCGTAACTGACCAGTTGTATCTTTCCCGGACTTTGATTTCTTCCATTATAATTGCTCCTCTCTCTTGTTCAAAAATCTCATTTGCAAAACCGAAACCGTCACGATAACAATAAAGAATATCACGGCGTTCGCGCTTTGGAATCCGAATTGACCGCCAGCCATTCCGTTATTATAAATCAGGAACGAAATTGACTCTGTGCTTTGAGCCGGTCCGCCATTAGTCAACGCCATAATCTGGTCGAACACCATCAGATTATTTTTCATGCACAAGACCATATTAATCGTGAAAAACGGCATTATCAACGGGAAAGTTATGTACCTGAATTTGTTCCAGCCTGTCGCACCGTCAAGTGACGCAGCCTCGTAAACGTCTTCGGGGACTGTCTGCAATCCGGAAATGTATATCAGCGTGTTCATAGCTATTGATTGCCACGCGCACACGATCACGATTGCGATCCATGCGAGATTTTTGTCCGCCAGCATGCTCGCTGTTCGAGTGATTGCCGGTAATATATACGTGAAAATATAGCTGAAGATATAGCCGACGACCAACGCTCCGAGAATGTTCGGGATAAAATACATTCCCCTGAGGAAACTCTTGAATCTGATTTTGCTGTTCAACGCCAGAGCCATAATCAAGCTCAGAATATTTATCAAGATCGTAGCTACGATTGCGAGTTTGAACGTGAACCAGTATGAATTTCCGACGCGCGTATCCGTGAATAAGTCCGCGTAATTTCTCCAGCCGACCCATTCGTAAGAGCCGTAACCCCTGAAGTTCGTGAAGCTGTAAATAAATCCCTTAATCAACGGCAGCGTATTAAATCCGAAGAATAAAAGCAATATCGGGATTGATATTAACAAAAACGTTCGTTTCCGTTCGTTCTGACTTTTCATGAATTACTCCTCCGTTCTGTGAGTTTGATTGTATCTTCGCACTTTTGCGATTAAGTCGCGATTATATCTGACCCAATCCGTGTCAAATTTCTTCAGGAACGCGTCAACATTGCCGTTCAGCAAAAACGTTTGAATTTGCGCGTCAACTGCCATTTCTGACGGATAATGATGATCGTGGAAATCCGCAACTTTTCCCGAGATAATATACTCTCTCATGCCGTCAAGCATCGACGGAAGTTCAAAATCTCCAGTCGCACACGGGACAGCATTCTGCGCGTTAATATATTTCTGAATGCTCTCGTGCTTGAACAGGAAATCCAGAACTTCGTAAGCTTCGGATTTATGCGGACAATTCGCCATCACACAGAACATAAGATCTACGCCGGAATTTAGCGTCTGACCGTCCGGTGAATTGCTGCCGGGCATGACGAACGAGTCGATATTCATGTTTGGATTCACCGACAAAATCTGCGGAACTGCGTAAGAGCCAATCGTGTACATTGCTGAATCTCCGTTTGCAAAAGCTGTGCAGGCGTCATTATATCCGTAAGCGAACGGGCCATCTTCGCCGTATTTTAGCAGCGCCTGAATTTTCTCGGCAACTTCACGGTAATTCTCGATGAAAGTCGTATCCCCGGCATTAACTCGTTGACATACATCAGCCGGTGCAAGATCCACAGCGAGTGCGTTCCATGGAGCTAAAGTTGTCCAAGTGTCTTTGTATCCGAAATACAACGGTCGAATGCCAGCAGCTTGAATCTGGTCGCAAAGTGCCATAAATTCCAGCCAAGTCTTCGGAATTTTCCAGCCGTGTTGCTCGAAAATGTCGCGATTATAAAGAACTCCGGCAGCGTTCGCCATGTACGGAACTCCGAAAGTTCCCGGAGTAGGCACAAATTCCAGTCCTTCGACTATGTTAATATACGTCTGCTTGATATTCTTGATGCCTGGGTAATCCGAAACGTCTGCTAATAACTCAGCGTCCAGGAAATTCGAGAAGTCCATATCTCCGCCGATGCCGATTATATCCGGATAATTTTCGCGGATAAATCTGGTTTTCAGGATCGTAATTGCCTGAGTTGGCGATGAAATTTTCAGGTGAATATTCGTGTGAGTTGCGTTAAATTCGTCCTCAAGCTGCTTGAAAATTTCCAGAGCTTCCTGTTTGTAATGCACGAGTTCGATTTCGACCGGTGCAGCTGCTGCGATATTGCCGATTAACAACAGCGCAAGAGTTAGCAAGAAAATTTTTCTAATCATGATCACACGCTCCGATCCGGATTAATGCACGATAGCCAGTTCAGTTTCCTTGTCGAAAACGTGAATCTTGTTCATATCGAACGCGAAACTCACCTCGTCACCGACTGCCGCACGACTTCCCTGACCGACTTTTGCCGACATAGCTGCGTCTGCGAAATCGAAATACAACAGGACTTCCGAGCCGAGCAATTCGAACACGTTAATCTTTGCCGAGAACGGAGCTGTCAATTTCTGAAGGCTTTCGACTTTAGCATCGTGAACATTTTCGGGACGAATGCCAGCGATTACGATTTTGTCCTTGTAGCCTTTCTCGCACAGAACCGCTGCCTTTTCCTCAGGGATAACAAATTCAATTCCGCCAGCTTCGAGTCCTTTGCCGTTGAACGCTGCCTCGAAGAAATTCATCTGCGGAGACCCGATAAATCCTGCGACGAACAAATTCCCGGGCTGATTATACAAAACCGTTGGGGAATCGACCTGCTGCATAATTCCGTCTTTCATGACGACAATTCGAGTTCCGAGTGTCATTGCTTCGGTCTGATCATGCGTAACGTAAATAATCGTTGCCCCGAGACGATCATGTAATCTTGCAATTTCCGCGCGCATTTGGACACGTAATTTTGCGTCGAGATTTGATAACGGCTCGTCCATCAGGAACACATGCGGATTTCTGACTATAGCACGCCCCATTGCTACACGCTGTCTCTGACCTCCAGAGAGTTGAGCTGGTCTGCGATCAAGAACTTTCTCAAGCTCCAGAATTTTAGCTGCTTCCCGCACTGCCTTGTCGATCTGATCCTTAGGAGTTTTCTTGAGTTTCAGAGCGAATCCCATGTTATCATAAACCGTCATATGCGGGTATAGCGCGTAATTCTGAAATACCATTGCAATATCACGATCTTTTGACTCAACATCATTGACGACGCGATCGCCAATTTTCATAACACCGCTGCTGACGTCCTCAAGCCCTGCGATCATTCTGAGTGTCGTGGACTTTCCGCAACCAGAAGGTCCAACGAAAATTATAAATTCCTTGTCTGCAATCTCCAGATTGAAATCCTTGACTGCTTCGTAACCGTTAGGATATTTTTTCCAGATGTGTTGAAGTGATAATCCTGCCATGAACAACTCTCCTTTATGAATTAATATTTGCGAATATTCTAGAATTTTCCGGCGGAATTATGAATAGCATAAAATCAAATTTTTTGCCATTATGCTATAATAAACGTGATTTCGAAAAAAATTGCTAGCATTGCGATAAAAAAATAATTCAGGGGAGTTAATATGCACGAGATAATTTTTTCTGTGTTTCATAATCAGAGCTTCGTTGACTTGGGACTGTATCAATTCGGTATGGAAGCTTGCAGACCCGGACATTTATTCGGACCGGCACGCCGTCAGCATTACTTGTTTCATTACGTGCTTTCTGGTGAGGGACAATTATTTTCGGACGATTCGCGCAATCATACGAACACTTGGAAAATTCATAGCGGCGAGGGGTTCTTGATATTTCCGGGGCAAGTGAACACGTACGTTGCTGACATGCAAGATCCTTGGGAATATACTTGGCTGGAATTTGACGGACTTCGGGTTAATCAAGCGTTGGAACTTGCGGGATTTTCGCTTGATCAGCCGGTTTATCACGCGAAATCTCAGGAACTCGGCGACAAATTAAGCTCCGAAATGCTTTACATCGTTCACAATAAGAATTTATCGCAATTCAATTTAATCGGACACTTGTATTTATTCATGGACTATCTGACATTGTCGGCGGAGAACGCGATCAAAATCGAGAGCGGCAATCTGAGAGATTTTTACGTTCGTGAGGCGATTGCTTACATTGAGAAGAATTTTCAGAAAGACATTTCCGTTGAGAATATTGCTGCTGCACTCAATCTTAACCGGAGTTATTTCGGGAAAATATTCAAACTTGTGACCGGCAAAACTCCGCAACAGTTTCTGATGAATTACCGCATGGTCAAAGCTGCCGAGATGCTGAAACTCACGCAGAAAACTATCAACGAGATTGGCAACGCTGTTGGTTATGCGAATCAGATGCACTTTTCCCGGGCGTTCAAGAAAATATACTCGATTTCACCGCGAATTTGGCGCAACAAGAATTGATTCAGGTTCGATGAGTTCTATGATTTCGATTGGCAGGAAAAATAGCGAGATGATTTATGATGATTGATAACTGATAACGACTTGGCTGAGATTTCTGTGAATTTCTGGGATTTGAGCTGGAATGACAGGCGTAGATTTTTGCCACACGAGACTGGTTTGTTGTTTTAACTCACGAATGCGTCAGGCTACACGCGATCATCAAAGCGTACATTCACGTATTGAACAGTGCCGCACTTGATGGCGTGTTCGAGTTGTGTTTCATTGACTCTTCCACCAACCGACCGTATGCTCCCATTGTGAAAGCAATATCGCTGCTACGGATGGAAAGCAGCTTCATTCCGAGTTCGATTTTCAGCGATTTCATCATTTCATCCGTCATAGCAATTTGCCCATCATTCGAAATGTCCACCCACGCATAGGAACGCCCCTTGTATTTGATAAAAGCACCTTGCTCCGCAGTATATTCTTTTAATTCCGGTGTATCGGTCAATATGTGTCCAAGTTTTGATGGTTTGAGCAGTCCCTTCCGTGTAACACAGAATCCACCCGTGCTTTTGCTTCCCGTAAACAGATAAACTTTTCCTTCAACCGTGATATCGTACTCTTCGATAGCTTGTTTCGGAAATTGGAGAATCCCATTTTCTCGTAGCAGAGATTTACCAAATATGAATTTACCGCCTTTATTCATCTGTGGCATTATCGCTCACTCCTGTTTTTTTCTTATCGGGTGCCGAATTACAGTCTTCAACTTTTCGGGAGCAACTTTTCTGGCATCACTCAGATAAATCTCATGATGAAGCCGCTGTTCGGTAATATCCAGAACATAGCCTTGTTCCTCCATATGCTTGTGCATCAGTTCCACCGTTGCAGGCTCATCGTCATACGAACCGATATGCATACACTGTACGCAGAGTCCCTCCTTGACGGTCAGATACTCGACAGCAGAAAAGTCCGTTTTTTTCTTTGCTGTTGCTTCATTAACCGCCCAGTCAAACTCTTCATTTGAGACGAACTCCGGAAGACGGATCGCGGAGATTCAATGAAAATCCTCCTTATGTGCATAGTCAAAGCCTTCCACACCCGGCTGCCACCAGAATCCCTCCAGCGGCGGAACGGAATACTGGAAAAAGCCGGGAATCTGATGTTCCGTCTTATAGCTCATTTTCAGGGTATAAGCTATGCCGTAGAGTAGTCCGATAGCTATCTTGTATTCTCCGTCTTCTTGCTTGGGATCGCCCTTGCCTCTGACAGCGATATAGTTCATGGTCGGAACCGTCACGATAGATGGTTTGTTCTTTGGCGTATAAAACTCCTTGTATTCCTTCTTAAAATCAAAAGCCATTTTCACTTCTCCTTATGAACCGTTATAATTGTGTAGCTGCTGGCATTTAATGTGATGATACATCCATCAATCCGGGCATACCAGTTCTTGCGCTCTTGCTTCTGGTTTTGAAGCAGTGGCGATGCATAACAGTTGAGTGCTAATTGCTTTGTGCCTTCATATTCGCTCTTATGGAGGTACATAGCAAATGAAATAAGTGGGAGGTATTGAAATTTTCAGGGTGCTGTAGAGGCTTTAGAACTTCCGCCACACCATTTTATTAACAACGCCAACATAGGACTGGATGATACGAACAACTTTATCGCTAACATTAGTATCCACATAGTCCGGAACCGGAATGCCCAAATCGCCGTTCTTGACCATATCAACGGCGAGCTCTACAGATTGGAGTAATCCAACTGTGTCAATACCGGACAGAACAAAGCAGCCCTTGTCGAGTGCTTCCGAACGCTCCGTGCTCGTTCTGATGCGTACCGCCGGAATCGGGTGACCGATGGAAAGGTAGAAGCTGCTCTCTTCGGGAAGCGTTCCGGAGTCGGACACAACAGCATACGCATTCATCTGCAGTCAGTTATAATCATGGAACCCCAGCGGTTCATGTGCGATGATGCGAGGATCAAGCTTAAAGCCAGACGCCTTCAGCCTCTTCCGACTTCTCGGATGGCAAGAGTACAGAATCGGCATGTCGTAGTTCTGGCCTGTATGCCAAAGCTGGGTATCAAAGTACTTTCTGCACTTAGTAATGACCGCGGCAAGGCGTATAATCTCAGACCTCGTGCCGACGATAATTGCCAGTTTTATTTTTCCGTTGTTCTTCCATTCCGGGTAAGTAGGATTCGTTGACATGATTTATTTCTCCTATCGACTATCGACATCTATCGACATCTAACCACTACAGATCGTTTGAAAATAGACCTGAGTGGGGTGATTTCTTATCATGAGGGCTTATGACCACAGGGTGTAGATAAGATCTTCTGTAGATAAGATCTTCAGTAGCCATGCTCTCTGGTTTGATTTCCTATCTTGATTGGCACCCTTCGGGCGTTAGTTACACGCTTGTGAGTCGGCTTCTGTTGGCGCGCAGCACCCGTGTGGACATCGGCGAAGCGAAGCGGGGCCGCGGATGTTCGTAATTCTATGACTCTCTGCATCATACCCTCCAACATGACTATCATTATCACCAAAAAGATCCTCCGTACATCCAAGATCGTTGATTATATGATAGACAGCATAGTTGAACATTTTATACATATCAACATCAAAGCTTGAGAGCGCACTCTGGAAAACGTACCGTCCGAAGTCTCCGTATCCGCCCATTTTCTCAATCCGCATAGACATGACCAAACGAAGCATCGCGCCTTCATAATCTTTATCTCCATAATTCTGATCATCTATTTCCGGTATCGGATCGGAATCATATGGTGGAATAATTTTCTCTCTCTATTAATTATCCCTTCATTACCTGGTTCTTCTGCGAGGAACTTCTCAATAATCAACCTTGCATAATCCCGGAATAGAATATCCGGATAAACCTTATCCTGATAAAACACAGTTTCATAAATGTATTCGGCGAGTTCCTTTAGGCTTCCGGTCGTTCTCTTACAACATGCACCAAACATCACACTATATAGCCTTTGAAGCACATATGGATCATTAACATCTTTATACTTCTCCAGAAGCGGTTTGCATAGGTCGCAATATCCCTTCAATATTTCAATCATAGCCTTAGATGTATTGTCCCGTAGCCATCGATTTGTCGATGTGAGAATCCATGCAAAAAGGGTAAGGAGAAGCTCAATCTGCTTCTCGTTTTTGACATCAAGCTTTTCACCCTGGTCATACATTTGAACCAATTGGACAATACGATCAGACTCATCCCAAGTCAGTTTATTGATATAGAAAGTCCACAAGTGATCTCTACGGTTCATTTGATCATATGCAAAATACAGTTTTTCCGTATTATCAAATGTGGCATCATGTAATATGTTCTCTTTTATAAGGCACGAAATATATGGTGGCGGAGTTAAGCCATACTCTGTCCAATAACTTAGTTTTGATAGTCTGGCTTTGAAATCGTCCGCTCGTCATGAGTCACTAAATACTCTGCAATTTGTGCAATCAAAGGTCTGAGCAGATCATCATTTGCACTGTATCATAGTCTTCTAAGATTATCTTTTTGCATTTGCCTTTTCAATTAACCGTTCATAAAGAGTTGGTAAGCTCACCTCTTCCCCATTATATGTTTTGCAATATAATGTCAGGAAAAGAGGATTCGACATCTCATATCCAAAATACTCAAGCGGAGTAAAAGGAATATTATAATGATTGAGGAATTCTCGGATAGCTACAATGCTATTATCCTCAAAACCACGATGATTTATTCTTACGATATCATCTTCTCCATTAATCATCGAATCGGGGAGTACTAACTTTTCATATTCAGATCTGTAAGAAACCACCAACCTGACCATATGTGCTTTCTTTATCTTATCAGCAATCAATGGAAGGCCTGTCTTCCACACTTTTTTATTCCAAGTCTCATTAAGGGCATAAATAAAAACAGGAACTATGCAATTATTCTTTTCACCGATGGTTTCCAGAACATCTATTAACTCTTCAAAACTGAAGTCAATTCTTAGGTTATTAATAATCTGTTCCTGGATTGGATTATCCGTAAAATAGATTCCTGCTACCAGTAATAAAGCCGTTCTATTCACATCAAGCAATGTTTTTATTTTGGTTGCTAATAGCTGTGACTTACCCGTTCCAGCCCTGCCACTAAGAAGCATTACTTGACCTTGCAGAAGCGAGCGTTCCCTATCATTAATAGTGATTGTGTCCGGCAAATCTATAAGTACAGTAAGATCATATATTTGGCATCCAATATCATGTACCTTCTCAAGTGCCTTGCTTTTCTCTTCCTTGCTCCCAGCATTATTATAAGCATTGTCATAAGCTTCTTCTTGTTGTCTTTTAAGTTGCTTTACAGCTTCATCAAATTTGTCAAAGTCGACTTGTATCTGCTGTTTTACTATACCCTCCCATTTCAAAGCAGTGTACAGAGATTCCGTATCTACATCTGATAAGCTTAAGATAATTTCGCGTAGGTCATATAAGTATGTCCTATACTGATCTCGCCTCCAATACAGTTTATCTATCTCTTCCAGAAGATTCCTCTTCTTTGCATTTAAATATTCCGCAGCTCTTTGGTCGTGCACAAAAAGTGAAAGCTCATCCAGAAATTCTGTTTCAACATTGAATCCTCTGTTATAGCGTTCTCCCAGATCATCATACATGTGGTTAGCATGTGCAACAAACCATTCGAAATTAATCGTGTGATTACAAAAATAATAGAGTCCCAGATAAGGGTATTTGTTACTGACAAGATCAAGAATAGCTGTATCTGTGATCAACTGAAGCTCTATACTGTGCTTCTTCAGCAGATTAACGGTGTCTACAAATGTTTTAGCTGTACTTGTAATTGGCTTATTACAGAAGAGATAGACAAGATCAACACGTCCATTTTTCCCAGTGTAATATGTCACTGTTTTTTCAGCGGCTTCCTTAATTTGAGCGTATTTTACTGAATCGTCAAAAAATTTTGCCTGGAAACCTATCCACAATTGCCTGCTTTCATCAAAGATAGGTTCAGCTTCAAGTCCATAGTTATTCGGATTTGAATGCAGGTATTTGAACTGCTTATTCTCGGAAAGGTTCTCATTTGCAAATAACTGGCGGCATAGATCTTCAAACTTAAAGCGAACGCCACGAGCATCTTGATTATACGTTCTAAAACTATCCCAGTTGATTTGCATAATGTTCTGACCTCTTTTCCGTACAATATGGTTTGGATTTAGTGTGGTCTGGGAGCCCTAGGAGTCCGCCATACATGCTTAACGCCTTCAGCCTTGTCCGTGATTGCTCTCGCGGCTACGAACCACACAAACTCCTGTAGGAGATCCTGCCTGAACCATCATAAGTGTATTTTGCACTTTTCTCATATGTTACTGCAATTCGTCCTCTATCAAACAGAATTTGCTCCTGTCACAATGTAACCGATCTCTGGCTTCAGCGTTTTTATAGTGACTTTCACGCTGATCGTTGCTACTTTCTTTTGATTCTTAATGTATTGCTCTGCCTCTTCTTTTGTGAATTCGCCTGTAATACCACTAAGCACTTTAATCCTGTATTTTCCAGTATCCTCAACATATTCGACATCATTATCCGTATCGAGCGAAGAATCAAATACAGAAACGGAAATATCCCTTATGGCAATTTTAAGTGACTCTTTATGGATGGCTAATGCGGATCCTAGCGTTATGGTTAATGATGACATTAATAATGTCATTGATAAACTTGACCAGTACAAAGATGTTGATTTCGTATTTGGTGGGTTGCCTTGCCAAGGCTTTTCAGTCGCCGGCAAGATGAATCCGGATGATGAACAAAGTAAACTGATTTTCACATTCCTTGATGTTGTGGAAATAGTCCGTCCCAAAGTATTTGTTATGGAAAATGTGAAAGCCCTTGGAAAACGGAAAACTTGAAAAATGGGAAGCAGTACGCCGTAAGTACTTGAACCGAGTATTCTCGTTAGGCTATAACTGTGTTCCATTATTTTGAACGCAACCGATTACGCTGTTTCACAGAAAAGTGAGCGCGTGTTTTTTATTGGCATTCGTGACAATCAGGATCCTTTCTTTGAATACTACATGAAAAACATTCTTGCACAGCAGAAAAACAAGGCACCAATTATTCGAGATCTCTTGCACTCTTTGGGCAAAGCCGGAACAGAGAGAAAACCTAACACTTGTACAGCTAAGATTACTTTTGCCACAAGCCCTGTCATGAGAAAATCTCCATACGCATGAATGTATTTTAATGGTCAAGGTCGTCCTACACTATCCACATATACAAGCATACGTCCCTTTGAATCAGCGATATTTCTACCAAATGCGATGGAGTTAGAATTAATGGCGAATACTAAATCTACATCAGATATTTTAGCTCTCCTCATTCTTATCCATTTTAGCAAATCATTCCCAAATCGTATAAGTAGCGCACTTGCTGCCGTATAAAAAGCAAGTGCGTTAAAAATCCAGAAAAGCAAAGCATATATTGGATTGCTAGCTTCTGGCAAGCTATAAAAAACATCGCTATTGCCACGACCATAAAACATAATTCCCACATCTATTACAGGACTCATAACAATATATGTGATGTAAAATGCTGTTGAAACATTTTCGCTAAAGTAAAAGTGCGCGCACATTCCAACGACAAAATATAACAACAAATATAATTTTCAATAGTTCTATGGTTTCCTGTGGATGTTCTGCTATACATATTACTAACCACATAAAAACAACTAACAAAATAATGCATATAAATGCCATAGAAATAAAACTAGCTTCCATTAAATTGTAACTTCCTAATGTATATAATTAAATTTTGTAAAGGAGGGAAGTAAATCAGAGATTTTTTCTTCAACCAATGCCAAAAATGTTCTATTGGATTTAGTTCGGGTGAATATGGTGGCAAAAACATTACCTTCACATTGTGTTTTTCTGCAATTTTATAAAGACGTTGTTTGCGATGAAACGATGCATTCCATTATGACTACAGCCTCTTCACCCGGTAATGGAATAAGATGCTCTTTAAACCATTGTTCGAAAAACTCACTCGTCATCATTCCTTTGTACTGCATTGGAGCTATAATTTTCTTCCCAATCTGTGCGGCTACTATATTCGTTCGCTAAAATTTACGGCGGGAAATTTTAGCAACCACTTTAATGCCTTGAGGAGCACGCGCATACTTTCTTGAGAAACTTCGCTCTATTCCGGTTTCATCAACATATACTAATTTATTGTTGTGAACTTCAGCAAGTTTATCAAGATATTCTTTTACTTTTTGAGCGTCTTGTTCATAATAATGGGGCGTCTTTTTTCGCGTGATTTTTAACCGCTTTAGTGCTTTACGTACAAAGCAATAGCTAATTTAGGATCATTATTTGACATAATTCCATTCATTTTGTAATATCCAAGTGCATTCTGAGCTGGAGGATAGTTTAAGTTTGCTGCAGATTGATAAAGTTTTATTGCATTGGCAAAATCATTTGTATTCTCGGCAAAATTTGCTAAACGGTAGATAGCAGGTGCAAAATACATGTTTGCGGCTTTAGTATAACAATCTATAGCAAGTTGATGCATCTCTTTTCTAGCCTCTTCAGCATTTTTTTGGGAAATTGTCTTCTCTATTCCGTAATTATATACAAGAGATAAATCCCTTTCACACTGTTCGTATACATCTCCTAAATTATAAAGTGCACCAGGATTATCAGCTACTGCTGATTGCTTATAAAAGAAAAAAGCCTGTTGTTGATTAACTAACAATGATTCTGATCCAAATTCGTAACGTAATCCCATAGCATTCATTGCTATTGTATCTCCTTTTTCCGCTTCCTCCTTTAATGGCTCATCACTAATTTTGCCATTTAAGGGTTTACTCTGTAAAAATTTTGAAATAAGCTTTTCTATTGATGCATCAAAATATTCGTTATTTGCATTAATACCATTCATATTTCGAAGCTCATCTATATCCTCTGGTAGAGTTTCGGGGAATATGAAATTACGCATCATTATGGGAATTACATTTTTTTCAGCTCTAGTGCACGAGCTATTTCTAATCTTACCCAATCATTAGGATCAATACATCGATTTAGACCATGAGGAGGCAATACAACCAATACATCGATACATTCAGCTATCTTTTCAAATAGAGCTTTATTAAAAGCACCTGAACGTAGAGATTCAACATCAAAAAACACTTTAAATCCGCGCTTTCAGTTTATTCTCTAGCAAACGAGCCAAATCTTCGCTACCATCGCGTCGATAACTAATAAAAATTTGATATTTATTTTGCATAATTTACTACTCCTTAAAATAAAATTACGCTATAAAAACACTGCAATACTTAACACACAAATTCAGTTATTGCTCGCGCATCATATATCGCATCATTGTATAGGTTTTGTAGTATCGTTTTATCTTTTTGAAGCATACTCATATTATATATAGTTTTTGGTGAAATAATTAGTACTCTACCATCTTTAGCATATTTCATCGCTATTTTTAATTTTATCATATACAGCGCGTTACGATGTCTTACTAGTTCAGCAATTTTTGGAAATTCTTTTTGGATAAAGTATGAGAATAATTTTCCTCTTATACTATCACGATATAGAGCATTAGGTTTGGTTAAAATCACAACTAAACGCTCGCATCCATCGTTCATTGCCTTCTCTATAGGAATAGGATCGCTAATACCTCCATCATAATAAGGTTCGCCATTGATGATATAAGGACGATTTACGATTGGAATACTGCATGATGCCTTAATGACGTCATAACAATCCTGCTGCAAATCTTTATCTGTAAAATAAACCGTTTTTCCTGTTTTTGCAGACGTTGCTACAATACGCAAAGGAATACCGGAGCTTATAACGGCAGAATAGTCTAATGGCCTTTCGCCATCCGCATTATATAGTGTACTATAAATATAATCCATATCCAAATAAGAGCCTTTATGTAGAAAATTTTCCAGACTCATATATTGTTTTCGAAAGGAATATTCAAGAAAATAATGATAGTTACGTCCACGTTGTTTAGCTGCATACGATATTACGTTTGCGCTTCTAGCAGAAACACCGATGCAATAGTCAAATTTAATGTTTTGATCTAAACAATAATCTAAAACACCAGCTCCATATATCCCACGAAGTCCTCCTCCCACATCAATCACACCTAGCATAATTTCTCCAAATTACTGTAAGTTATTCTTTACTCTAATTTTTAATAACAAAATCAAATTTTTTGTTACGCATGTTATCATTTCCACTTTAACAGAGAATATTCTCGACATATTCAAAATCATCACAGTTAATGTGTTGAAGCCATTTTGATAATTCAGGTGTCGACTGTATAAGCTCAAGATATATTTCAATGCTTGAAATTTTTATCCCATGTCTACAATGAATTAAATTAATACCATATTTACATTACTTCCCATGCTAAACATATTGTTAAGATGTATTAGTATTCTCATGTGTATACTCTCTCTTCAACAGGCAATACACCTCTCGCAAGGAGTTACGAGAAAAACAACTTTCTTCAAATCGTACCCCCGTGTGAAAGATTTTTGCCTGCGTGAATTTCTGCGTGCGCGTAAGTCCTGAACTTATTTACTAAAAGAATTCAGTACATTTGTAATTTTTTGCATTAGTAAAGCTTTCTATTTCAATTTTTTCAAATTTTTCATATGCCGTTTTGAAAACTTCATATACATTCTTTCTATTATCTTCATTAGAGAAGACCAAAAACCTTAAATTTCATCTTTGAAACCATCAAACTTTTCTTTGTGCTTTAAGTTCGTTGGTCGTTCTTACCTCAGTCCCACGGGGACGGAAGTAAATGCGATTCTTTCACGACATTGTGTTTATTATGCAACTTTTACAACTTTTACCATCACGATGATAGAGATTAAACCTAAGTTCCTTTCAAAAGTGACACTACATTACCCCATCAGTATTCCAGCGGTAT
>CALEPX010000069.1 GCA_937911045.1 uncultured Fretibacterium sp.
CAAGTCCAGCAGCTTCGAGGTCAGAGGCAGCCTCACCAACTTCACCGGCGTAAAATTCTGCCCAGGTCATATCGGTCGTAGCGTAATGATAATAGAAATTGAACGTTGTGGAAATGTCGTTGTACTTGTTATTTCCATCTCTGAAAATCACCGTGTAATCTTGCAGTGCCGTATTATCATCGCTCGTGATTGTCAAAACGCCGTTCTCGAACGTGTAATTTGTTTCAGCCGCCAGATTTGTCCTGCCACGTCCTGAGCCTCTATAAACGGAAACAGGTGCATAATCCGCGTCGCTCTCGGAATTTTTGACGGTCAATCTTGCAGTATCAGTGCTGAGAACTTCGACGGAAATTTCTGCGCTGGTCGGTTTATTTACGTAGACGTTGTTGCAATAGATTTCTACGTTAGCAGTGTTTTCGAGCAAGTACGTGATTTTCGTGATCGTTTTGCCGGCGAGATCGGATGTGTAATCGTAATCGCGTGTTACGCCTTGTCCGTGTGGCTCAGTGTAATTTGCGTTCACACAGAAAGCGATTGATCCTGCATCTGACCAGAGATTATTATCGTGACGCATACCGTATTTTTTGCCATCGGAAGTTTCGAGAACTACACCACGATATTTTCGCGCAATTTTGTCGCCGCTGAGTCCGATATCGAGATCAACACCTGAGATTGTGAACTGATACTGTCCCCACGAAGCCGATGCTCCGGTTACAAATGTGATCACAGGATTAGCTGCTGTCGTATGATCAGAAACCATTTCCCCGAACGAACCATCTGCGCTGACTTCTTTATACTCGTCAAATTCTGTTTCAACGAACGTATAACGTGATTTGTCCGTGAGAGCGTTGTAAACTGAATCGCTCATGCGAACCGGAACAGCTTTTTCACCGGAAATTACAGTTCCAGAACCATCGGGAGATTCCGCGCTTAATAACAACGGGAAGCGATTTGTGTGCCCTGTTGTCGGTGTTGAGATTGCGTCAAGTCCAGCAGCTTCGAGGTCAGAGGCAGCCTCACCAACTTCACCGGCGTAAAACTCTGCCCAAGTCATGTCCGTTGTCGCGAAATGATCGGCGAATGCGGCACCGGTCATTAACAACGCGCATATCATGGACAGAATCATGATTGATGAAAATTTCTTCATGCGATAAAAACTCCTTTGCAAATTTGAAATGTGTTTAACGAATCAAACATGCAAATTAAATCACAAATATTTTGTGTAGTCAAACACATTTCAACAGGAATTTTTCCCGGAATTTACATTCAGAGTTTTTTCGCGAGTTCGTGTGTCTTGATTTTTGCCAGTTCGAGATAATTTATCGCGTCATCAAGTGTTTCAGGTTCGGGATAATTTTCGGATTCCAGAACGCTCTCGATTAATGACGCAATCTCTGTGAATTTGATTTTGCCGCTCAGAAAGAGATTCACAGCAACTTCGTCAGCTCCAACAAATATTGCCGGATACGCTCCTCTGAGATTCATAACTTGTCGCGCGAGTTTGAGTCCGGGAAATTTCTGTGTGTTTGCTCTCTCGAAAAATATATTCGTAACGCTATCGAAATCCGGGGCTTTGAAATCCGGTGACGGGAAAAATCTCTCGGGATAAAACAGGCTCGACGCTGCAGGAAATCTCATGTCGGGATTCGCTGCCAGCATTTTTACGCCGCCGTCCTGAAATTCGACCAGCCCATGAACAAACGATCCCGGCGAAATTAACGCGTCAACTTGATCAGGTTCAAGCCCGAATAAATACATCGCTTCGATTAACTCGATCCCTTTGTTGATTAACGTAGCACTGTCAATCGTGATCTTCGCACCCATAGACCAAACCGGATGTCTGAGAGCCATTTCAGGTGTAACATCGCGCATTTGTTCGAGCGAAAAATTCCTGAACGGGCCGCCTGACGCTGTGAGATAAATTTTCCGCACGAAGCTTTTTGATTCACCGAATAAACATTCCCAGATTGCGTTGTGTTCACTGTCAACCGGTCTTAACTGATCAGTACGCTTTATCAACGGCATGACCCATTTTCCGGCTACGACGATGCTTTCTTTATTTGCAAGTGAGACGTTCTTATCATTCCGCAACGCTTCACACAGAGCTTTGATCGCGGCAGTTCCGGACGATGCGAACGCAACATGATTTATATTCTCATCATTCGCAATTCGCAGCAGACCTTCAGAACCGTCACGTTCAAACGCAACGGAGTATTTCGCGCCAAACTCGCAGGATAAATTTCGCAGCTTTTCAGAATCAGAATTTGCAGCCAACGCAACAACACGGATTTTCTCACGCCACGCACGGCACACCGACATGATTGCATCGCCAACACTGCCCGTCGCTCCGATTACTCCAAGATTTATCATAACACTACCTCAAGAACTAAATACGTTAATAACCCGTTGATTAATATGCTGTCGAACCGATCCAACATGCCGCCGTGTCCGGGAATCAAATGTCCGGAATCTTTCTCGCCGAGTTCACGCTTGATTAGCGATTCTGCAAGATCTCCGAATTGTCCGGCAACTCCGCAGATTATCCCGATGTAAATCATGTAGTTCGGCAACTTGAACATGTAAATCGCAACAGCACTGACTACCAAACTTCCCAAAATTCCAGCGACGAAGCCTTCCCAAGTTTTTCCGGGACTGACGTATACGCAGAGTTTGTTTCGCCCGAAAGCTTTTCCGCCCAAATACGCGAACACATCACAAGCCCACGTACACGAAAATAACGTGAAAAGAATTTCCCTCCCGAGCAGATAATCCCGACGCAAAATCATGCACGCCCACGGAATCGCAATATACAGCACTCCGAGAATAATTCCGCCAGCGTTAATCACAGCGTAACTTTCGCCCTTCGAGAACTGCCGCTTGAAAATTTCCAGAACGAACACAGCGAAAACTTCCAGAGATAACACCAGCGCGATAAATATCGGTCTTGCACTCTTCATCGCAGCAAGCAGGATTATCAGCGAGAATATATAGCCGATCCCGGGTGATAAAACCGAAACTTTGCGACGCTCCCGATTGCGTTCACGTTCACGTTCGAGTTCGTGTGAATTTGCGATCATTCCGTAAAATTCCGAGAGTGAAATCAACGCGATTAACGACGCCATAACAGTCCAGATTAAGCCGCCCTGATAAATTCCGAATATAACGATTAATGCTACGAAAAAGCTGCTGATCGTCCGGAGTTTCAATTCGCTACTTGTTCTTGAGTCCGCCATAACGTCTATCCCTTCCAGCGTAATTGTCGAGTGCTTTCCTGAGTTCGTTCTCGTCAAAATCGGGCCAGTGTATGTCCGTGAAATAAAACTCACTGTACGCGCATTCCCACAGCCAGAAATTGCTAAGTCTCAATTCGCCGCTCGTTCTGATTATCAAATCCGGGTCAGGAACATCCGGCAAGTAAAAATATTTTCGCAAGTCCTGTTCTGTGACTTCGCCGGTGAAATTATCAGCTCTGAGTTTGTTAATCGCGTCGAGAATCTCAGCACGTCCGCCGTAATTTATGCAGAGTATGAAATCCAGAATTTCCTGATCTTTCGTGTAGTCTTCAGCCCAACGCATTTGCTGTAATAAATCTTCGGGTAATTTGTCATTTCGTCCGCAAAATCTGATTCGCGCGCCCTCGGATTTGATCTCGTCAACTTTGCGCCGAATATAATATCTGAACAGGCTCATCAAGCCCTGAACTTCCATTGAGGGACGATTCCAGTTTTCCGTTGAGAACGCGTAGACCGAGAAATAGCGAATGCCCTCACGTTTGACAAGTCTGACCATTTCTTCAAGTTTTCGCAAGCCTGCTCTGTGTCCCATTAGTCTGGGGAGATTGCGTTTTTTCGCCCAGCGTCCGTTGCCGTCGAGAATTATCGCCAAGTGACGCGGAATTTTCTTGTTAATATTTTCTGACATGTGTATATCACTCTCTTTCAAAAATTTTCTTGTGTAATTCACGAATATCCAGCCAAGTCAAATATTTCGGACTGTTTTTATCGCGCGACGGGTCTCGCAGCAAATAACTCGGGTGAAACATCGGAAATAATTTTATGCCGCGCCAATCGAGCCACTGACCTCTGAGTTTCGTAATGCCTGCTTTGGTCTTGAATAGCCATTGCGTTGAAATATTTCCCATCGCGACGACAATTTTCGGGCGCAACAGCAGCAACTGAGCCTCCAGAAATTCCGAACATGCCAGCTGCTCCGATTGTGTTGGGTTGCGATTCTCCGGAGGTCTGCATTTCACGACGTTCGTAATGTAAACTTGGTCTCTGGGAATATTTCCGCCACGTTCGAGAATCTGCGTCAGTAATTCGCCAGCTTTCCCGACAAACGGTCGTCCAGTCATATCTTCATCAGCACCGGGAGCTTCTCCGACAATTACGCACAAAGGATTCTCAGTCGGACCCTCACCGAAAACTGTGTTGTGTCGAGTTTTGCACAATTCGCAGTTCTGACAAATCCGCACGCGAGCTTCAAGTTCCTGCCAGATAGATTCAAGCTCAATCATGAGAACGAGTTGTCAACTATAAATGACGACCACATGTGAGTTATGACTTCATCGTACGCATCGAATAATTGCGGCTTCATAATATCATCGTTCAAGACGTAGCGTTCAAATTGATTCAGCGACATTTCCCCGAACCAGAGTTTTTCATCACATAGTCTGTTATGCGAAAGAATTGACATGTTAATACACTTCCATTCTGATCTGAATTAAATCTGAATTAATAAGTTTTGCTCAGTGTTGCGACTGCCTGACAGGTTATCGATAGTCCAGAGCCGCCATCGTCGAGAAATTCCGCGGATTTAGCTTTGATATTCACGATCTCGCGCCCGAAAATTTTCGCGAAATTTGCTTTCATGTCCGGAATATACGGATTGAGTTTCGGGATCTGAGCCTGAATTATCGCGTCGATAAATTCGATTCGCCAGTGATTTTCGTGAAGCATTCCCAAGACGATTCGCAATAATTCGAGACTGTTCGCGTTTTTGAAGCTTGAATCGCTTGCCGGGAAAATATTTCCGATGTCGGGTAATCCAGCAGCTCCCAAGATTGCGTCCATGATTGCGTGTGTGAGAGCGTCCGCGTCGGAATGTCCGAGTAAGCCCAATCGTGCCGGAATTTTCACGCCACCGAGAATCAATTCGCGTTCGGGAATTAGCCTGTGAATATCCCAGCCAAGTCCAGTCCGGTAAATTTTCGAGTTCGTGAGTGATTCAGCAATTTGCATATCTTCGCGCCAAGTTATCTTGAAATTCAAGCGATCTCCGTCAACGTATGTGAGTTCGTGATTTTCCAGCAGCCAAGCTTCAGCCTCGTCTTTAGCCAACGGATATTTTTTCACAGCCGCGATTAATTTGTTTTTGTGAAAGCTCTGCGGAGTTTGTGTCGCGAAAAGATTCTCACGGTCAACGCATGATATTTTCGAATTCGAATCTGAGATTTTCTCGATTTTCTTCAGAGCGTCCGAGACTGGTATTAACGGGATAGCTCCGGTGTTTTCATCAGTGGCGTTCACAAGTTCCTGAATAATTTTCGCACTCACGAACGGTCTGGCAGCGTCATGAACCATAACGAAATCACACGCAGAATTTTCTAGCCCATTCAGGACTGAGATAGCACGAGTTTCGCCGCCTAACACGATTTTCAACGGGATAATATTTCCCCAACGCGATTCGAGTTCAGGTTTGAGTTCTTGGCTGTCATTCGGGATCACGAGAATTATTTCGCGAACGTTTGTGATTGCCGCAGAAGTTTTCGCGCTAATCTCCCAGACCTGAGAATCTCCCAGAGTTAGAAATTGCTTGCGAATGTGTTGCATTCTTGAGCCGCTGCCAGCAGCAACGATTATGAACGAGAAATTTTTCATGTTATGTTATTTCATGTTATGTCTATCTGGAATCTTGAGTCCAGTGCGGAGTGAAGTGTAGCCCTATCCGCGACCTCGATTGATACGCCAACCGGAATCCCTTTTGCAAGCCGCGAGATTTTCCTGGGACGAATTTCTGAATTTCTCAGCGCGTCCAGAATCGTGTAGAAAATCATATCGCCTTCCATGACGGGACTTGTCGCAATGATTAGTTCTTCGGGTTTCAGGTTCTGAATGTGCTTGAACAACGAGTCCAGAGCGTTTTCGCCAGAATCGTCGCCTGATTTCAAATCGCCCAAAACATGATACACTCCGTCAAAAATTCCAGCGTTCTCAAAAACTGTGAGTGTTTCGATATTTTCTACGACGCAGAGAATTTTCCTGTCGCGGATCGGGTTTGAGCAAATGTTACAAGGGTCGTTCTCTGTGATATTTCCGCAGATGCTGCATGGGTGTAGATTTTTCTTGAGAGTTGCGATTGCGTTTCCGATTGCCTGTAACTCGTCGGGATTTTTCCTGAGCAGGTGAAACACGATTTTGCGCGCACTTTTCTGACCCAAGCCCGGGAAAGTTTTGAATATGCTTATGAGATTAGCGATTGAATCCAATTTTTAGAATCCCAGTCCCATTGAGCCGAGTGCGCCGGTAATTCCGCCCATTTGTGATGCCATGAGATCGCGGCTGGCTTTGATGCCCTCGTTTACAGCTGAGAGAATCAATTCTTCGAGCATGTCTTTGTCATCAGGGTTAATAACGTCCTTCTCGATTTCGATTTTGAGTAAGTCACCCTGACCGTTGAAAACTGTCTTGACCATTCCGCCTCCAACGCTTGCTTCGACTTGTTCATTAGCGAGTTGTTCCTGCATTTTCGCGATTTGTGTTTGCATTTGACGTGCTTGTTTCACGAGATTATTCATTTTCATGATTGCAATTTCTCCGATTCAAAATTAAAAAATTAGTTAGATTAGATTATTAGATTAGAATTAAGATTGTGTAAAATTTTATCATGATAATTATGATTCAAGGGAGGAATTTTGATGGGCGAATTTTCAGGAACGTATTCAATCTCGAAAGTCTACGCGTCGGATAAAGGCACGAATCGCAAAGTTGACAAGTTACTCGAACAGGAAGGTATCCGCCGCGACAGAAATCTGGATTACACGTGCGCGATGTTTGACGAGGATTTGAACGTGATTGCGACGGGCAGTTGTTTCGGAAATACGCTGCGTTGCATGGCGGTCAGTCACGAACATCAGGGTGAAGGTCTCATGAACGCGATTGTCTCGCATCTTGTGCAGTTCGAATTTGAGCGCGGGATTTATCATTTGTTTATGTACACGAAATGTGATTCGGCGAAATTTTTCGGGGACTTGGGATTTTACGAGATTGTCAGAGCTGACGGTCAAGCTGTCTTCATGGAAAATCGTCGCAATGGTTTCAAAGAATATCTTGATGATTTACTCGCGACAAAAGTTTCCGGCGAAAAAATTGCTGCGTTGGTTCTGAATGCGAATCCGTTCACGCTGGGACATTTGTATCTGGTCGAGAAAGCTGCGTCAGAGAATGATTGCGTTCATGTTTTCATCGTGAGTGAAGAGGCGTCGTTAGTTCCGTTTGAAATACGCAAGAAACTTGTGATTGCTGGAACGTCGCACTTGAAAAATCTGGTCTATCACGATTCCGGAGCGTATATTATCAGCAGTTCAACATTCCCGAGTTATTTTCAAAAGGACGAAGCGTCAGTAATCGAAAGTCACGCGAAAATCGACCTGAGTATATTCGTTAAGATTGCCGCAGCTTTGGGAATAAATTCGCGATATGTCGGTGAAGAGCCGAGAAGCTTAGTCACGGGTATTTATAATCGGATCATGAGCGAGAAACTGCCGGAGAATAATATCAAATGCGTGATCGTCCCGAGAAAACAGGAATCCGGCGAGATAATCAGCGCGTCAAAAGTTCGTCAGGCAATCAAAGACGGCAATCTCGAAGCAATCAAGAATCTTGTTCCGGAATCAACGTATGAATTTTTCACGAGTTCTGAGTCTGAAGCAGTCGTGAAGAAAATCCGCTCCGAAGCAAACGTGATACATTACTGAGCATTACTGAGAATTTTGCGAGAAAATTTGCGCGTGTGAAAAATTTGTGATATATTCTCGCGTGGCTCTCCTGATTGACGGCTGAACTGGTGCTGAATTGGTTCGGTCTGTTGACGGGGAAATTTTGTAAGTTTGGAGAAATTTGTTAAGAAGCCTTGAACCTGTAGATAACGTGACGCGTGGTGAATTTGTGCGTTCGTGAGAATAATTTGAGAAATGCGAAATCAGGGTAGAGGCTTTTTGCGGAAACTCTGATTTTTTGAATTCTTGTGTCATCTGTAAGGGCAAATCTTAGAAGGGAGTGGAATTATTGCCCAGAGAAGAAGAAAACGCACCGCGTGTAAATAACGAGATTACTTCCGCACAGGTGCTGCTGGTTGACGAAAACGGAATGAAGGTAGGCGTTACAAATACTCTTGACGCTATTCGTATGGCTGCCGAGCAGTCGCTGGATCTTGTGGAAGTTGCCCCCATGGCAAAACCGCCCGTATGTCGCATCATGGATTACGGCAAGTACAGGTATCAGCTTCAGAAAAAAGAAAAGGACGCTCGCAAAAAACAGAAAGTTCAGGCCTTGAAAGAAATCAAAATGCGCCCGAAAATTGATGAGCATGATTTCGATTTCAAGACCAAAGCGATTCGCACGTTTCTTGAGAGTGGTCACAGGGTTAAAGTGTCCGTGTTTTTCCGTGGGCGTGAGATGTCGTTTCTTGACAAGGGCGAGGAGGTTCTGAAGCGCGTTATCGCTGAATGTGAAGATGTCGGCAAATGCGAGGTCAAGCCTCAAATGGAAGGTCGTTACATGCGCCTATTGCTGACACCCCTGTCGGGCAAATAATCAGGCATAAATTTGCAAGTGCAAGTGTATATAAATTTGAGATTACTAGTAAGGAGAAAAATTTCATGGCAAAGCAGAAGTTAAAGTCACACAGTGGAGCAAAGAAACGTTTTTTCAAGACAGCGTCGGGTAAATTCGCGTACAGAAAGTGCAGCCGTTCGCACATTCTCGTCCACAAATCACCCAAGAGACTGCGCACATTGCGTCAGACCGGCTACGTAACGGACACTCTTACGGAACAAATGCGTCATCTTTTACCCTATGATTAATTATTTAATTAATTATTAACACGTATTACATGAACGAACGAAAGGAATGAAGATTTATCATGAGAGTTAAAGGAGCTTCTGTGAGTAACAAGAAACGCGCAAAGTTATTCAAGATTACGAAAGGCTACTGGGGTCAGCACAAGAACGTTTACAGACGCGCACGTGAGGCATATTTGGCGGCATTATCGCGTGCGTACGTCGATCGCAAACGCAAGAAGAGAGACTTTCGTAGATTATGGATCACTCGTATCAGTGCGGCAGTCCGAGCCGAGGGCATGAGCTACAGCGTATTCATGAACGCGCTAAAGAAACTCGACGTGAACATGAATCGCAAAATGCTTTCGGAACTCGCAATACATGACATTTCGGCATTCAAAGAACTCGTCGAAAAAGCGAAGGCCGTAAAGTAATGCCGGATTTAGACTTGAATATAGGCGAAGTAAGATCGTCGTTCGAGAAAGCTCTTGGAGATGCAAAAACTCTTCAGGAGCTTGATGCTGTCCGAGTGAAATTCACGGGTAAGAAGGGCGATTTGACTTTGCTGCTGCGTTCGCTGGGGAAATTGCCGCCGGAAGAACGCAAAACTGTCGGTCAGGAATTGAACGCGTTACGTGACGAAATCGAACACGCTCTCGAAAAATCCGGACGCAAAATTCGTGACGCAGAAAATCAACAGATTGAATTAAACGAGAAAATTGACGTGACACTGCCATCGCGGGGAAACTCAATCGGAGCGTTTCATCCGGTCATGCAGACAATGCACGAACTCGTGAATATCATGCAGGGTTTGGGATATTCAGTTGCGTTGGGGCCTGAGAAAGAGCAGGATTTCTATAATTTCGAATGCCTGAACATTCCGCCATGGCACCCGGCGCGCGATATGCAGGACACGTTTTATTTTCCGGACGGGACGCTGCTGCGAACACATACTTCTCCCGTACAAGTCCGTTCGATGCTGAAATACGGTGCGCCGCTTCGGATCGTATGCCCGGGAAAAGTCTACCGGCGCGACAATGACCCGACACATTCGCCGATGTTCAACCAGATGGAAGGCTTGCTGATTGACCAATACGTTTCGTTCAGCGAGTTGAAAGGCACAATGTCCGAGATGTTCGACGCGTTTTTCGGGCGCAAATTGAAATATAGATTCAGAGCGAGTTATTTCCCGTTCACAGAGCCTTCAATGGAACTTGATATCGAATGCGTAGAATGCTCCGGACATGATGAACACTGCCGAGTTTGTCACGGAACAGGCTGGCTTGAAGTTGCCGGTATGGGCATGGTACACCCTAACGTTATTCGCGCTGGAAAGATTGATCCGGAAATTTACAACGGCTTTGCTTTCGGAATAGGACTTGACCGTATGGCAATGTTGAAATATGGCATAAGCGATTTAAGACTCTTATTTGATGGCAATGTTTCGTACTTAAAGGGGGCTGAATAATATGTTAATTTCTTGGGAATTGCTGAAAGAGTTCATTGACATTAAGCCCACTGATCTGACTCCTGAAGCCTTGGCCGAGCGTTTAACGTTTTCAGGTTCAGAAGTTGAGGGGATAACTTACACTGCCGGAAAAATCAAAAATGTGGTCGTCGCGAAAATTGCTGTGCTTGAATCTCACCCGACCGACTCAAAATATTCCATAGCTCATTTAGACACAGGAGCAGGCCAAGAATTTATCTGCGTCACTAGTGCTAAGAACATGAAGCAGGGCGATAAAGTTTTCTACGCTGGAAAAGGTAGCGTGTTGCCCGACGGAATGGAGCTAGGCACAAGAGATTTTCACGGCGTTGAAAGTTTTGGCATGATGTTATCGGCTGAAGAGCTTGGTCTTCATGATGTTGATGATCCTTCGGGCCTGTTAATTCTTCCTG
>CALEPX010000070.1 GCA_937911045.1 uncultured Fretibacterium sp.
TGCCGACTCGGTAGATTGACAAATACGTTCTTGAGGTTGCGGTTTTAACGACTTCGTGAGAACGTCATAGACTTGAAGGTAGTGCCACACTGGACGGTTAGAATCCTGAGGTGTGGGTTTGAAGTTCGGGGTGTTCTCGTCAGGTGCGTAGAGAATCATGGTGATTCTGAATTTTCTGAATTCGTGACTAACTTGCGATGAATCATAAGTAGTCGTAAATTTTACGTGGCTGACGTGTGGGTTGCGGCAAATATTGGAGATTAGGGGCGAGTTTCTGGAAAAACTGGCTCGGCGGATTGGCAAGTACGTTAAAGCTGATGAGACTTCGTGAGGATAGAACTGCACGAAATGTTTTTGTTTGTGAAAGCTAGAGTGAGAAGCTGATTATTTTTTGGAGACGAGGTGGAAATGTGAGAGAGTTTAGCAAAAGTTTGTGGAACATCGCGGCAAAAAGCTGCCATAATGATCGAACTGAATGGTTGCCTTTTGTGATTCATGCGATGGATACTGCTGGTATTATCAAGTGCCTTTTCAACAGGTGGCTTCCAGAACAGATCAGACACAAAACATTGCAAGCGTTGAAATACCCACAGGGATGTTTTGAACTTTCGGCTCTTCTGCATGATATAGGCAAGGTCACACCAGCATTTCAGAGCAAAATTTCTGGCAGCATAGAAGGACATACAGAACTTCTACATCGAAGTGGACTCGAAATATCACGTCAACGCGAAAACGACGCTGCAAAATCCCCTCATCAGATTGCGGGTCAGGCTATACTGGACGAATACAAATTTCCTCACGAACTTTCAGTTATAGTCGGTTCACATCACGGACGAGGCTTCACACGTATGAATCAGCTTGATTCATATCCGGATAATTATTTCGGCTACAAGAAAGCTCAAGAAAACCAATGGCGCGAACTCTGGGAAGAATGGATCTCGTATTCCCTGGACAAAACAGGATTTACTATTGAAACGCTTCCAAAACCTGATGTTACAACACAAATGCTTATGACAGGTCTGTTAATCATGGCAGACTGGATAGCCAGCAATACTAAGTATTTCCCGTATATATCAATCGAAGATGGTTTTGAAGACGTAGATATACAAGCTCGCGTAAATCAGGCGTGGAAAAAGTTAGATCTTCCTGGTATTTTGGAACTGGATACATGTTGCAATAGTGCGGACGTATTCCGAGATAGATTTGAATTCTCACCCAATTCCGTTCAACAGAGCGTTATGGATTTTGTATCGCAGAATCCGTATCCTGGACTATATATTCTCGAAGCACCTATGGGACTTGGTAAAACTGAGGCAGCGTTGTCAGCGGCTGAAATCCTGATCAAGAAATACGGAGCTGGAGGCATATATTTCGGACTGCCTACACAGGCTACAGCTAACGGTATTTTCGGGCGCGTAAGAAACTGGGCTTCAAAGTGCGATACAAAGATGCATTCGATACGACTTGCACATGGCATGACTGAATTGAATCAAGAGTACAAAGCTATGTTCAAAGGAGAAGCAGTTGATTCCGGAGATGAAAATATCATAGTTCACGAATGGTTCGAAGGACGTAAACAGGCTCTATTAGCTGATTTCGTGATAGCTACTATAGACCAGTTTTTGCTAGCCTCGTTGAAACAGAAACACGTCATGATGCGTCATTTGGGCTTAGCTGGTAAAGTCGTAATTCTCGATGAATGCCACGCTTATGATGCTTACATGAATATATATCTTGATCATACGTTGACATGGATGGGAGCTTATAACGTTCCTGTAATAGTTCTATCGGCTACGCTACCGCCACAACGTAGAATCGAGTTGATTAAAGCCTATCTCAACCTGAATAAAGCCCCTGAAATCAGGGATAAAACTGCTCTCACGTCGTATCCTGTATTAACATATGCTTCCAAAGAATACACTACACAATATGTTCTACCCAGCGAAATTGACGAGAAACACGTGAAAATTCAGGACGTAGATGAATATACTCTAGCTGCTTACTTAAAGGGTAGATTGCGTGATGGAGGCTGTGCGGCGGTCATAGTAAATACAGTTGCATATGCGCAAAAACTTTCGAAGATGCTTAAATCCGAGATGAATGGCTTCAGAATTGTATGTTTTCACAGCAGATTTGTAGCTACGGATAGAGCAGAGATAGAACGAGACCTATTGAAAAATGTAGGTAAAGCTTCAAGTCCTGAGACACGAAATAATCTAGTAGTAGTCGGTACTCAAGTTATAGAGCAATCGCTTGATCTTGATTTCGATACAATGATCACGGAATTGTGTCCTATGGATTTGCTGTTGCAGAGAGCTGGTAGATTACACAGACATCTAAGGACACGACCGGATTCTTGTGATAAGCCTGTTTTAGCGATTCTACACCCGAGTGAACAGAAACGTAATAGCATTTACAGCACTTGGGTATTGGAGCAGACACAGAAATATCTGCCAGAAGAGCTAAGTATTCCATCGTGTATCCCTATTCTTGTTGGAAAAGTTTACGAAAGACCTGATGAACAGACCGAAAGCTATAAAAAGTACCAGTATGATATAGAAGTCAAGAAACATCACGCAGAGAAATTTTGCATTCGTTCGAATATGTTGAGACAGCGCTCTAGAAATCTCTTAACGCATTTCATAGACGATGAGGCGGGCAATTCAACCGAAGCAGAAGCATCGGTCAGAGATACAGAAGATACGATAGAGACGCTGGTTCTGGCTCGTGATAAAGATGTGGCTACCTGCTATAAATTGATTTCCGGAGAAGGTGCTTTTGATACTACGATGAGTCTATCTGACAGTGAAGCATTACTAGTAGCTCGTGAACGCATACGTTTACCAATGTTTTTTGGCAATTGGAACGATATTGAGAACGAACTTGCTAAAATGCCGCCTCGATGGGAAGATGCTAAGCTTTTGAAAGGGGAATCCCTACTGCTTTTGGATAGCAATCTGGAGCTTGATATATGTGGGCGTAAATTGCGCTACAGCAAGGATTTTGGCTTGGAAATAATGATAGCAAAGGAGTGATGTTATGGCTAGTGAATTTAACTTGATTGACGAAGCTTGGATTCGAGTTATGACGCCAGATTTTCAGGTTAGGGAGGTGAGTTTGCGTGATGCCCTGTTGAACGCGCAGAATTTTCTCGGGCTTGCAGGAGAGACGAAAACTCAGGATTTTGCGATATTGAGACTGTTGCTTGCAATTATGTATACGGTTTTCTATCGATACGATCTTGATGGAAATGAGATTGATTTGAGCGATAATCCTGATCTTGTATTCGATAATTGGTGCGACATGTGGAGAGCGCGTCAAATTTCTTCGAAGCCTATAGAAATTTACTTTGAGAAATGGCGTGAGCGTTTCTGGCTATTTGACGATGAACACCCGTTTTTTCAGTCAAATGCGCTTAAAGAAACAGGCTCGTATTTCAGCAGTGCGAAGATGATCGGGACTCTGTTCGAGAGTGCTAACAAGCGCAGGTTATTTCCGAATCGCATAAACGAGGGCAGGGAGCTTACGTATTCTGAGGCTGCTAGATGGTTGTTACACCTAAATTCGTTCGATGACACAGCTGCGAAGAAGCCTACACCAAAACGTACATGGCTAAGTCGTTGCGGTCTTGTCGCCGTTAAGGGTGAGAGCTTGTTTGAGACTATATTTCTGAATTTCTGTGCGAATCACGATACATCTAAAGACGTTTTTGATGAAAAACCCTCATGGGAAGACGATAAGAAAGTTGCTGAGAGTAATCGTTTGATAGCTGTTCCAAAAGATCAGGCTGCATTGCTGTCTCTTATATCAAGACGTATATGCCTGTGTCGTGAAGGGGACAAAATCACTGGATATCGCATTTCAGGAGGAGATTATTTCGAGGATGACGAGCTGCTGACGGAAGAAAACATGACGCTCTGGACTTCATATCAGGATGGTAAAGGCAAAAATGCTCTCTACAAGTTCAAACCAAAATTATATACAAGTACTGAGAAATTTTGGCGAGAATTTGGTATCATTGCCGGCTCAAAAGAGACAGAAAATACTGCAAAATTCAAACGTCCTGGTGTACTGGATTGGGTTGGATGTCTTATGGAAAAAGGGATACTAGACAGCAAATCGTATGTAGTCAAGCTAGTCACAGCAGCTGTGATTTATGAGTTTAAGGCTATGTTATGGCTAGTTATTGATAATATATATGATGGAGTTGATTTTCATGCGCAACTTTTGCAAGATGTAGGCGTAAGATGGCGCACGAGAATTATCGAAGAGATAGAAAAATGTGAAAAGGCTGCGCAACAAGTATTCTATTTATATAAGGCTCTACAAAAGGCTAAAGGTAGAGCGGACAAAGACGCTAAAACAGAATTATCTGGAGAATCTGACGCTAAAATGCAATTCTATGACAGGATCGATAGACCGTTCAGATTGTGGCTGGCAGGCATTGACGATACACAAGATATAGACGAATATACGGCTTCTCTTGAGAAAGAATTGCTCTTGATAGCTAGGAATTTTGGAGAAGAAATTGCTAAGCAGATAGGTAGCCAGAACGTATTTTCGTACAGGAAGCTTATGGACAGTAAAGACGACAAGAAAAAGTCAAAGGAAGGCAATGACAAGAAATTTGCAGGCGAAATATTTTCTGCGTCGTTAAATCGCTATTTCGCTACAATCTCGAAAAAAATTTTTGATAGGGCGGGTGAAAATCATTGACCAAGACCAAAGAGACTAGGGCAGATCAAGTCTATACGTACACTTCTTCGAAACTGAAAATGCTGTGGGATAATCATGATACAGGCTACGTCAAAGGTATGCTTGCAACTCTTCGTCGCGGCATCGGGAGGAAACCTGGCGATTTACCGGAGTTATGGGGCATACTTTTCGATCGCATTCCTACAGAATTGTTGGGCAAAAATGCAATATCCTACGCTGAATGGGCAGTTTATATAGCTCTGACACTGTATGCTATGCATCAACAGAGTAATGATCAGTGTATGAATGAGAAGAACGTTTCGTTAGGAATGGCTATGGCGAAATTCGCAGAAACTGACGAAGATAAACAAAGGCGCGTTATACAGAGTTTGCACCTTGTAGCTACAGCGAGATCGCCGTATGATTTAGCGTATCATTTTCGCAGCGTAATACAGATTTTGAAGTCAAAACCTACCGGCTTAGACTATTCTATACTTGCTAAGGAGTTATACGTCGTCATATATAACATGGCAAGCGGCAATGATTCAGCGGCAGTAGCGACTAGATGGGGCAGAGATTTTTACAGGTATATTTATGAGTATGGTAGTGACAAAGACAAAGGAGATAATAACGATGGACAATAGTAGATATTACGTAGACTTTCATGTGATACAAACCGTTCCGCCAAGCTGCGTCAACCGCGATGACACAGGAAGACCGAAAACAGCTACATACGGCGGAGTTCACAGAGCGCGAGTGTCAAGTCAGGCATGGAAACACGCTATCCGAGTGATGTTTAAGGACATTTTTGCGAGTGAAAAGCTTGGTCTACGCACTAAGTACGTAGCGAAATTAATAGCTGACAAGTTGATTTTTAGTGGAATGGATCCGGATGAGGCCACAAAAAAATCCGTAAATGCCCTCAAAACGGCAGAAATTACGACCTCTTCCAAGAAAGAAGATATGACAGGAGCTCTGTTTTTCATAAGCGCAATGCAGGTCGAAAAGCTAGCTGAGCTCATTTTGAATGACGCAGTAGATAAGAAGACATGCAAAGAAGCCTTGAAAAATCTGCCCTCGATTGATATAGCTCTGTTCGGCAGAATGGTAGCTGATGACGTTAATCTCAATGTAGATGCAGCGTGTCAGGTAGCTCACAGTATTTCTACTCATGCAATCCAAGATGAATACGACTACTTCACCGCCTTGGACGATTACAAACAGACTGATGATGCCGGTGCAGGGCATTTAGGCACGATGGAGTTCAATTCTTCTACACTGTATCGTTACGCTACTGTGAATGTTTTGGATCTGTTCAAGTCTGTCGGAGCTGATACACCTGATGCTGTAGCTGGCTTTGCTGAAGCGTTTGTGCGATCTATGCCTACTGGCAAACAAAATTCCTACGCAAATAGGACGCTGCCAGATTTAGTCTACGTTACGATACGTGAAGATCAGCCCGTTAACCTATCCGGAGCTTTCGAAGAACCAGTGAAAAGCATTAACGGCTTTGCGAAAAAATCCTGCGAAAAACTCTTCACATATGCTGAAAAAATATACGCAGATTACTCGGGAAAACCGAAATACAGCTTCGTTGTAGGATATGATGGCGCAAATATCGGAGCTGAGAAGATGTGTATTAACGAGTTACTCGACAGACTCGCTAAGATTATCTCAGAAGAGGTCAGATGATGTCAACCCTATTGTTGAGGCTAGCTGCACCTCTTCAATCTTGGGGTGTAGAGGCAAAATTTGAAACTCGTAGAACGCAGAACTATCCCACTAAAAGTGGCGTAATTGGACTACTTGCAGCTGCACTAGGATATTCGCGCAATAGCTCTCTGGAACGGCTTAATCACTTGTTTTTCGGGGTACGTGTAGATCGCAGAGGTGAATTGTTACGTGACTATCATACTGTTGAGACAAAGACAAATATGGGACCAAGCACTATCATAACAGAAAGATTCTATCTCGCAGATGCGGTATTTCTGGCAGGTCTTGAAAGTGATGATGCAGCTTTTTTGCAGGAATTAGAGCAAGCGTTACATAATCCAGTCTTTCCGTTGTATCTTGGTAGACGTTCGTGTGCGCCTACGATGCCTTTGTCGCTGGGGATACGTGATTCTTCGTTGATAGATACTTTACGAAATGAGCCGTCACAAGCTAAGTCAGAGCGAAAATTGTGGATTATAACTGACGCACAAGGTTCAGATGTTTCTGCATTGATACAGGACACGCCGGTATCCTTTGATAGAATACATAGGAAGTTCGCATTTAGACCTGTAAAGGAACGATATATAGATATGTCTTTACCGACGCAGCATGATCCTATGAATGAGTTGTGAAATGGGGGATTTGATGTATTTATCGAGAGTATTTTTGGATTCACGAAACCGTCTTACTATGCTTGCTCTTGCTTTTCCGAATAGATTTCACGGAGCTATCGAGGAATGTTTTCACAGAAGCGATACACGTAAATTGTGGCGTATAGATAATTTGCATGATAAATTGTGCCTGTTAATTCTGAGTGAAGAGAAGCCCGAGCTTTCGTATATATGCTCACAGTTTTCTGAGTCTAAAGATTCATGGGAAAGCAAAGATTACTCGCCTTTTCTTGATAGCTTGAGGAGCAATACGATATGGCGTTTTCGTCTAACGGCAAACCCTACACATTCTGAGCCGTCTAAACTTAAGTCTGAATCTGGAACTGATAAACGTTCACGAGGGAAGGTTTTTGCGCATATAACTGTTGATTCTCAGGAGCAATGGCTATATAAACATGCGTCACAGCACGGTTTTGAATTATTTGAGAACGAATTTACGGTAGTAGGCACTAAATGGCAGCATTTTCAGAAGGGTAGCGAGCGTTCTATAAAAATCTTGTCCGTAACATATGAAGGTATCTTACATATCGTAAATGTGAATTTGTTCCGAGATGCTTTGTTGAAGGGTATAGGCAGAGGCAAAGCGTACGGAATGGGGCTGTTGACTATTATGCGAGTATGAGCGAAATTGCAGGAATGATAAGACCAGATGTTCAGGATTTGCCGCAAATTTCGGATAGAATGACGTTTATATATCTTGAACACTGCAAAATTAATCGTGAAGATAGCTCTATAACTGTCCTGGACGAACGAGGCATAACTCATATCCCATCGGCTGTTATATCTGTATTGATGCTTGGTCCCGGAACTGAAATATCTCATCGTGCTATAGAGTTAATAGGTGATTCGGGTGTGAACGTGTGTTGGATAGGCGAGCACGGGGTCAGATTTTATGCTGGCGGAAGAGCTTTGACTACCAGTTCGAGAATGATTGTCAAACAAGCTGAATTAGTATCGAATCAACGCAAACATCTCGATGTCGTGCGAAAAATGTATGGTATGCGTTTCCCAGATGAGGACGTATCAAGTCTTACGCTGCAACAACTTAGAGGCAGAGAAGGCAGTCGAATGAGAAAAGTATATCGTAACGCTGCTGATACTTGGAATGTAGAATGGAATGGCAGAGAGTATGATCCGGACGATTTTTCAGCGTCTGACGAGGTTAATCAGGCTCTTTCCGCAGCTAACGCATGTTTGTATGGTCTAGCTCATGCTGTTATATGTGCGATAGGTTGCTCTCCCGCGCTAGGTTTTATACATGTTGGGCATGAATTGTCTTTCGTGTATGATATTGCGGATTTATACAAAGCTGATATATCTATACCTGTAGCTTTCGAGATAGCTTCAAAGAAAATTAAGGATCTCTCAAGAGAAGTAAGATTGCGTATGCGTGACGAATTTGCGAAAACTCACCTGCTAGAGAGAATGGTTCATGATATAAAGTTCTTATTAAACACGGAAGAGCATGATACGAACGATAAAGTATTGTATCTATGGAACAGTAAGAACGGCGATGTAGATTCTGGCAGGCAATACGCTTCCGAGGAAGAATAGTCATGATGGTAGTGATTACTCTTAGCAACTGTCCAGCAAAAGTCAGAGGCGATCTCACGAAATGGCTATTTGAGATAGATACCGGAGTTTTTGTAGGTAATCTGAATAGCCGCGTACGAGATGCAGTATGGGAACGTATCTGCGATAACATAAAGAGCGGTAGAGCTTCTATGGCATTCGGAGCTAACAACGAGCAAAAGCTGGATTTTCGTATTCATAACAGCGATTGGGAGCCTATTGACTACGATGGAATAAAGCTTGTTAAGCGATTGTTGCCCGATGTTGGCGAGCACAAACCAGAAAAGCTGAAGATTGTGCAGCAGCATATTAATAGTCTATCACAGAGAAAAAAGAAATCTCCGTATGATCTTGATAGGTATGTTGCAATAGATATAGAAACAACCGGACTAGAAGATACAGATAGGATTATAGAGATAGGTGCGCTGCGAGTTGAGAATGGTTTAGTCGTCGGGAAGTTTTGCGTTTTGGTGAAATGTGAGACATCGTTGCCCAAGGAAATTGTCGATTTGACGGGAATAACCGATGAAATTCTAGGAGAACGCGGCGTGGAAATAGGAGAGGCGATCAAAAAATTTCGTGAATTTTGCGGAGAAGAAACGTTGGTTGGACATAATGTTGAAGTTTTTGACATGAGGTTTTTGCAGAGTGCGTGTATTATGAACGGATTTCCCCCAATGAGAAATAACACAAAAGACACGATGCTCATTGCCAGGAGGAGGCTTGACTGTGACAGGTACGATTTGAAAAGTGTTGCAGAATATCTTGAAATCGAGTATAATCAAAGCGAATTACACAGGGCGTTGGCGGATTGCAAGTTGACGCATTGCGTGTTCGAGAAGTTGAGGAGTTTGTGATGCTTCTTGACTGAGGATTGACAGTTGAATAGGCGTTTTCGAAGGAGGCTGGTTTGGAGCTTCTTAAGATTGGTTGGGTTCCCGGAACTATGAGGATCGGATATTTTTTTGAAGTTCAATAAAAACTGAGGAAGTGTTTTGACAGGATTCAGTGTTTTTAAGACTTTCTTTAGTCTGTTCCCCGCACACGCGGGGGTGATCCTTTCGAGCTAGCTCGATTTCCCCCGTTTTTACGCTGTTCCCCGCACACGCGGGGGTGATCCGGTGCTCAGACCCTTTTTGACCTCATCCACATACTGTTCCCCGCACACGCGGGGGTGATCGCACGCTTGGCATAGGCGATGCCGGGATTGCCTCCTGTTCCCCGCACACGCGGGGGTGATTATAAGGGCTGCTCCCTGGCATCACCAGAACCTTCCTGTTCCCCGCACACGCGGGGGTGATCCTTCCTGCGTCGAAGAGTTTTCGAAGCGTTTTGACTGTTCCCCGCACACGCGGGGGTGATCCCGCCTGTTTTGCGTGGAGCATGCGCTTCGATTTCTGTTCCCCGCACACGCGGGGGTGATCCGCCGCTGAGGCTCTAGGGGTGGAAGAGCAAAAAGCTGTTCCCCGCACACGCGGGGGTGATCCCCGTCGCCCTCTAGCTGCTGTGAGAGCATAGTACTGTTCCCCGCACACGCGGGGGTGATCCGCAGTACGGTTGGAGCAAATTCATCGTGGTTGTCTGTTCCCCGCACACGCGGGGGTGATCCTGTAAATCTTCCCAAGGCCGCCACATACGCAACCTGTTCCCCGCACACGCGGGGGTGATCCCTATGACGTCCACATACTTAGGATCGAGTTCGACTGTTCCCCGCACACGCGGGGGTGATCCGTGGTCATTGCGAAGCTTCCGAACGACCTGCCGCTGTTCCCCGCACACGCGGGGGTGATCCGACATTACAACATTTATTGAAAGGAGTTTTCGCCTGTTCCCCGCACACGCGGGGGTGATCCGGCCTGGCGAAAGACAAGCCCCTGCGTATCAGCCTGTTCCCCGCACACGCGGGGGTGATCCGAGTTTGCGTAGACCGGGTCGCCCTTGCGTTCCCTGTTCCCCGCACACGCGGGGGTGATCCTGCTCAGCATCGTTCTCCCTCCTTCATGCTTTCCTGTTCCCCGCACACGCGGGGGTGATCCCTTGAGAGTTTGAAGCCCGTCTCCATAAAAGCCCTGTTCCCCGCACACGCGGGGGTGATCCGTCCAGGTATACCTGAGTGATGCCGCGATTCACCTGTTCCCCGCACACGCGGGGGTGATCCGTTTTGAGAAAGCCTCTCGACAATCGATGAGTACTGTTCCCCGCACACGCGGGGGTGATCCCGCTGTCAGACATCGTATGCCACCTTGATTTTTCTGTTCCCCGCACACGCGGGGGTGATCCCGCCTGTTTTGCGTGGAGCATGCGCTT
>CALEPX010000071.1 GCA_937911045.1 uncultured Fretibacterium sp.
CCACTGTCCCTCCTCAACTAATTTCTGTAATATAGCGGTTTTATCCACGTATAAGTAGTTAGATTTTCTTAATTTCTCAAAACTCTGAACACCTATTGGTAATCTCTGCATGTTTTCGCCACTCTCCTTTTTTAACTTATTTTACATCATCAAAATTCTCTTGACAAGTTTTGTTCCCATTTCATGCCCAATTTGTGTCAAGATTATGCCCACTAGGCACGAGGTTGTGCTTCAAAGAGCTACTCTAAATTCAGTAAAATTGCGATTACGATTTGCTTTGAGGCATAATATGATTAACTAAACGGAATGACAAACACGTTACCTAGAGTGTTAATTACTGGAACTCTAGGTTTTGAAACGTCATAGAGATTCACCACAGGAGATAATGTCATTGAATTAACGAGGAATTTCAGAAAAATTTTTTACGAGAACATATTCAAAAAGAAATACGCTATTTTTTATAAAAAAGCACAACAACATAGCGGAGCTCTTGTCCGCGTAAAAATCAAATGCATTTTTATTTATTGTATCTGTACGTAAAACTTACTTTCTTTTGGGGATGCTTTTTGCGTTGATAACTTCGTCCCTTACTTACAGGTCTGATAAATCTCTGCCAATTAAAGTTAAAGTTTCGGCATCTGCCAGTTTTATTTTTCCTAAAATACTCTTTGCAGATTTCCTCAGCTTCCGAAAAAATGATATTATATTCGTATTTACGCTTTGTGAGAAAAATTTTCCCTGTCCAAATTTGTGATAACGGTTTCAATTTTTTTCGGAAATTTATCACCGCAGCGGGTCAGCATTATATGAAAATCCGCATCAATTTCTTCAGTTTCAGGAGCATCAAGCCCTTGGACTATGCCTTTCACGCACTCTCTGACTCGAATTAAAAAATTCCAGCCTTTTTCTTGAATTTGAGTCAGCAATGGCGTTGAGATGCAGGGATTTTTTATTTTGATGAATTTGAAAATTAGACCCGTCAACGGCAAGAAGCCTGAAGCCTTTATACGTTTCGCATGAGCAATCTTCACAGACCGGAATAAAACGCTCAAATAACGTCTGTAATGTGTGCGAGGCAAGTTCTTCTTTCGACTTAACGAAGGAAGAAACATCGGGAATATCCTTTTTATAGTTAAAATTTTTCAAAATTAGGTTTTGATTTTCTTGAAAAATCTTTCCCCGGTCTTTTTGAAAATGAATAGGCATCCTTTGCCATTTTTTATGTTGTGTTTTTTAAGTAATTATATAAAAAGAATCGCTAAGTTTTTTAACGATTCTTTTGTTTTCTTATTTCGATGACATTACCGTATAGTCCTGAGATACGTTGAAAAAATGTTCAAATTTGAGTTTAGCAATTTTTACCTTTTTTCAAATGTGGGAACTATATTATAAAATCGAAAGCCAGCTGTTTATTTTTTCATTTGTGAAGGGGTATCTGATGATTTCCTTTTTAGTTTCAGGAACAAGGGTCTGCATGACTTCACGAGCCACGTTTATACATTTCTCCGCCTGCTGCTTGTCAACCGGTTCCATTCCGTGAGCAACGATAGTATTGTCGCGTCCTTCAGCAGAAGCGCGTATCTTCCGTTATCAAGTCCGATCGAAAAAGGAATATGCCGGATCGCAAGGCGGTTGGGGATCACGAAACAGTCAGATTCTGGCGAATTTTTGAGCATTTCGAGATTTCCTCTCTTTTTGCTGTGATTGAGGTCTGCCGGGTTAATGCCGTAAACGTGTTCGAGCCTGTAGTAAACGCTGCCTTCGCATAAGCGTCTGAACCTCGCAAGTGTGTCAGCATAAGCTCCGCGCTTGAAACATCTCTGCATATTGAAATAAAGATCCGTGAGATTTTCGGGAGTTTCAGCCCCGGTAGATTTTTTAGAATCCTTGCCCTTGCCGTATTTGATTTCCCTGCGTGCACTGCCGTTGAGCTTTTCAATCATCGCGAACTGTTCATCAAAGATTTTTCTCTGCGTTTCATCGAGACTCTTTAACACGTCCGCATACAAAGGAACGTTTTTGATTTCGTTCATTGTCGAGTAAGCTGTTCTGTAACAAAGCAAGTCCTTGTAGCTAAAGGCACTGAACATTGTCGAGATAAACTTTGCGGCACTGCGCTGTCTTTCTATTGAAGAAAGCATCGAAATTCTCAGAGCGTTTTCCATGGCAGGCACGAAAGACATATTTTCAGAATCGGCACGGATTTTTTTATACACTCGTTTACACTCAGAAAAGTCGCGTTAATTTCCCTGATTCTTGTTTCGCTGCCGACGAGTCTTGCAGGGTCTTTGCACTGAAGCGGCACGCATTTGTGGAAACATCCCGTGTTCGCGAAAACATAGCCGAGTGCCCTCATCTGCTGAGTTCCTGAAGTACAGTTGAGATAAAATTCAGCCGTGTCCGTTTCGACACAAGGATCTTTTGCTTTAGAAGTCAGTAGCGTCTTTAATGTCAAGCGGCATTATGATGCATTTCAATCAGGGTTACGTTCAGCGAGTTTTTCCCTGATGATTTCGGCGCGCCATTCGGTATTTTTGATTGGCTCGGAATTATTTTGCATGCATGACGGAAATAAATAAACCCTGTCAGGCTTGAGGCTGTCGCACAGGCTGAGAACAGCTCCTTCGCTTCCACGCCCGTTCGGACATTCTTCGGGCATATCTTCAGGAGATTTGAAGCCTCCACAAGTAGCGGTATTGCCAACAAACGAAATAAGTATTTCCATTTTCAATCACTCAACCTTTTTTTATTTCGAATTAAAATTTTATAAAAACTACCGGACAAAAAACGACGCTAAATTTGTTTTCTTAATATCTACTCCGTTTCCTCGAACGATGATGAGAATAATATCACGGCAATTCCGATCGGAGCAGAAAATCTCGATGGACTTTTTGTCAGTGTCAATGTTAAAGTTCTCTTTCTTGAGAAGCTTTCCGCAGAACGGGCAGGTTAGAAGCTGCTTATAGACATAATTCCTTGCGCTTCTTGCAGCCTGCGGATTATCTGCCTTTTCAATAAACTCCTCAAACTTGTTGGGCGTTACTCCGCCTCCTGGGCGCGTTTCATATTATATTATAGTAAAGGTCAACAAGGTTATATTCGTCTTCGCTCTCGTCATTTGCCGCAAGTTTTGCTTTGAGCCTGTTTAGAAACTGCACCTGCCTGTTAAGAACGCCGCTTATGTTTTCAATCGGAAGTCCGGGCTGCTCTTCTAATATTCGCTCTTTGCAGTCATTGCAATAATATGCCGGATCGCAAATGCTTTTATACGCTTCTTCGTAGTGCATGAGATCCGTCTGCTCGTATGCAGTGAAACATTCTTTGATCATTTGTGCCCTGCCACGACGCATTTTTAGAATCGAAACATGAAGCAGTTTTTCACAGCCTTCAATGACCGAATAGAAATGATAGCCTTCAGCACTTGCCTCAATGGATTTTAACAGAACGGTTTCATCTGCCACGGTTAGCTGCATGGGTTTCACTCGGTCGCTGCCATGTTTCGGATCAATGCACCTGAAGTACTTAAATTCATAAGGCAGAGTCGAAAGATAAAGCTGAGCCGCCTGATTCATCTGCTGCGTTCCTGAGCTCAGAATAAAAATAAGTTCATATTCGCCGGGATAATTTTTCGTGAGAGATCTGAAAGCTTTTTGCATATTAGCGCGAAGACAGGAATAAACGTTCGTGTGATCCGCAGCGTTTTCGGTCATCAGGGGCATTACGCTACATTCTTTTACACCGAACCGCCGTATAATAATTTCTCGGGCTTCTTCGGCACGGTCTTCCGTCTGGTTTTCTACGCTTGCAGCTTTTTCCTTGCTTGAAGGGAACAGATAAACGAGATCAGGCTTAAGCTGTCTGCAGGCCGTGAGTACGCTCCCCTCAGATAAAGTTTCTTGCCCCTTAAGCCTGTTCAAAAGTCTTTTAGCATTATCGTCCGAATAAGGATCGCGCATTCCGACAAATGAAAACAAAACTTTCTTTTTTCATCCATTCACATTCACTCCTGAAAAATTTTTCGTTTTGAAACTGTCGTTAATAATAACTTATAAGCCGGATAAAAATCAACCGTCATTTTTGGGTAAATATAAAAAAAACAAAATTTGTTTTACGCATAAAATTTTATTAATCGCCTGGAAAAAATTTATCGTTAAAGTTTATAACGCGTTTTTATAAAATTTTTTCGAAAACAACGGCCAGGAATCTACAGAACAAACAGAATTATCAGGAGTTTGCAGACTTACACGGACAGTCATCTTGTCAGCAGGGAGCATATCGAGTACATTGATGTGCAGAGGCTGATTGAGGACTGCAGAGGGGATCGTGGAGACCATCCTTGTGAAAGACCTCTCACGCTTCGGACGGAATTACATCGATATGGGCGACTATGTGGAGCATATCTTCCTGCGCTTCATCTCTGTACTTGACCACACGGACATGAATGCTCCCGGACCGCAGCTGCTCGATGTGGAGACTTCGATGATGAACCTGAGCAACACCTGCTACGTTTACGACACATCCAAAAAGATCCGGTCGGTGAATGAGGTGAAGATGAAAAAAAGGGAGCTGAGCACGACGGTCACGCCGCTCGGATACATTTGCACGGACATCTCGGATTGACAACGACAGATTGACATTAACGGTTTCCCCAATGACGCAAAATGCAGAAGCAAAGCGAGTGTTCACGCAACTTGCCGGTGTCATGAACGAGCAATCGATCTCAAAACGCCATATTGAAATTCAAGTACGTGAATACGCCCAATGAAAAATACGCAATGTGCGCGATTGGTTCAGATTGTCACGGACAGCGCGGAGTTCAAGGTGGCGAGAAAATTCCTACTGGAGCGACTTTCAGGAGACATGGTGTTTCATACGCAGGGATTGAGGGAACGTCGGGAGAAAAAATTGTTGCGAAAAAATCAAAATCTTCGAGGCGAACACTGAGAAAGCTTGAAAAAAACG
>CALEPX010000072.1 GCA_937911045.1 uncultured Fretibacterium sp.
GTTCCTCACTTTTCTGCTCTTTCCTGAGCTGCAAATCATTGTCTTCAACAAAATCCTCAAGCCTGCGGATTATTGACTGATTAAGTTCTTCTCCATTTTTGTAACTCCCAAGAGAACTCATATCAAATCTCAACACAACTGACGGGTGCTTCGCCTGTTCAGTAACCCATTCTTCGGCGTGTAAACCTTTGAACAGAGCAGCTTTTCCGCTGAACATTGCGTCGAGCGTTGAGAGTGTTAATGACTTTCCGAAACGTCTTGGACGCGACAAAAAATATCTTCTGCCATTTCGAATCAGTTCGAGTAATTTGCCAGTCTTATCAACGTACAGTAAATTATCCTGCCTCATTTGCACAAAATCCTGAACACCTATTGGTAACACTTGCATGTTTTCGCCACTCTCCTTTTTTGATTTATTTTACACCATCAAAATTCTCTTGACAAGTTTTGTTTTCATTTCATGTCCGATTTGTGTCAAGATTATGCCAACTAGGCACGAGGTTGCGATTTTCGAAAATCCGTAAAATTACGATTATGATTTGCTCTGAGTCATAATACAATTAATTAAGCAAAATGACAAATACGTTCCCTAGAGTGCTAATTACTGGAATTTTAGGTCGAACGTCATAGAAATTCACCGCCTTGTCGGTGATGGTAGTACCACAGGAGAGGGTTAGAATCCCTGAATGTGGGAGTGTTTTTATTGTGAAGATACTGAAATTTTAGTATGAACTGTCATTTTAGTGATGATATCTGCGGAGAAAATGGACAATTTTAACTTCTGTCGTCGTGATGGCAAAAGTTGTACAAGTCGTATGAACACTAAAAAATAAGCACAAGATTGTGCAGTTTGCCGAGAGAAAGAAAACGGCTATGGGGTTAATTCAGGCATGTAAAAAACATGACCGCGAATATCGATAATATGAAGGAAAGAGAGGTTTAGCTATTTTTATCAAGTTTACGGAATGCGGCTCAGAAGTTAGCGATTCCGCAATGGAATGTCCTCACCGTGGGAAACAGCTCAAGAACTCAAACATAGTAAAGAAGGAAGGCGTGTTTTATGAATAAGAAAATTTTCAGTGCAATTTGCTCTTTTATGGTGGTAATGTGCTTAATCGGCACTGCGTTTGTAGATATACCGAGACTTTAGTAGTAATACTTCGTTGAATTGTGTACACTTGAAGTGTTTTTGATTTCGAGAGGAGTAAAATAAATGTATGAATATCCTTTAACACCTGAACAGTTATATTTTTACGAATTGCAGAAAAATTTCCCGTCATACCCGCTCTGCAACGGTTATTCAATGTTATTTAAGTTACATGATTGGGTCGATATGAAAAAAGTATCCGACAGTCTCGTCAAGACCGCACAGGCTCACCCGGCTTGTCTTTCGCTTGTCGAGGAAATGGGAGGTACTCCTTATCAAAAATATGTCCCTGATTTAGTTACAGATGTGAAAATCGAAAAACTTTCAGAGGCTGAATTTCAATCAATGATAAATGATTTGGTTCAGCCGTTTAATTCCTGTGTTGAACCGCCTTTCAAAGTAAGACTGTTTGAGACGGAGGCTGGGAAATATTTTTTCTTTGATTCTAATCACATATTCTCTGACGGTTTCGCAAAAATTAATTTCTCACAAGACTTGGGTAAAATTTACTTCGGCAAAGAAGTAGAACGTGATAATTGGTTTTCATATCTTGAGGAACGAGAACGCTCTAAAACGATGCCTCATTATCTTGAAAGCAAAAAATATTACGAAGATTTTTACGGCGGAACTGACTGGAGTATGTACCCTAAGCCCGATTATGAGATTGACATTGAAGCTATCACTGAAACACTCCACTTTGACGAAAATATATTATTCAGAAATTCAGAATTTAACGTTAGTGATTTAGAAGTACTGAAAGAATATAATTTGACATATAACGAATTTTTTTCGATTGTTTCGCTTTTGTCAATGTCAACTTTCAATAACGCCGAGAATGTCCTGAACACCTGGATTTATAAAGGTCGCTGGAAGAAATCACATCACAATATTGTAGGCAATATGATTATTGAGATGCCGTTTGCATTGAAATTAAAGGGAATGAGCCTAAATCAAATTTTCAAGAGTATCAGGGAGCAGGTAAAGGGTAATTTGCTTCACAGGGATTATTCGTATATTTCACTTGATGAAGAAATAGGGGATAAATATATTCTTTGTTCGTTTTATCAGGCTGATATATACGAGCTTATATACAATGAGCTTTTTGAAAAACTTGTTGCTGATTTTCATTCGAGTGCAAATATTTTTGATTTTTCGGTCAAGAATGACGGCGATAAATTTTCGTTCATACTTGAGTATCTACCTGATATGTACAAGTTAGGAAGTATTGAAAAGTTCGCGGATATTTTTGCCGAAACAGCAGATAAAGTCTTGAAAGCCATGAGAGAAAATAAATGTGATTTCGAGGCATGGTTTTAATGAACAAAACACTTTGGAAAAATAAATTTCTGTCATTGTTTTTAGTAGCGAGTATTGAAATGATTGTTTCAGTATTCGTTTTATTGTCTGATACTGTTATATCAGGTTATGCAGTTGGCGAGACAGGTATATCCGCAATGAACGTTATGAATCCGATAGTACAGTTCACAATTTTTATAAGCTACCTAATCGCAGTGGGATTATCATATTCTTATAATTCCGCCATGGGAAAAGCTGATAAAAAACATGCTGACGGGCTTTTCGGAATGGGGATAATAGTTTCGGTTTTGCTGGCTTTATTTGTATTTGTTATCGTTACGTTGTGCAGAGATTTATATTTTGAGTTTCTAAGTCCTGACATCAATATTTTGAAACATTCACGTGATTATTATTCGTATTACAAATATGTAATCTCGACTGATCCTGTTATAACGTTATTAAGCACAATGGTTTATATTGATGGAGATGAATTACTTTCGGGAATTTCAAATATCGCACAGATCATAGTAAATATAGTCTGTTCAGTATTTTTTGCCATTGAGTTAGACATGGGACTTAAGGGAATAGCTTTAGGAACACTCGCAAAAAATGTTGTTGCTGCTTTAATTTTATCGTGTCACTTCTTCCGCCAGTCTAATTCATTGAAGCCGAGAATTTATTTCAGTATACATGATTTATGGGAATGTTGTAAAAACGGTTTTGTCGATGTCGGAATTTATTTGACAATAGGCGTGGTTTTATTTATCTTAAATAAGTTCATTATTATAAAATTCGGTGATATATTTCTCCCTGTCCTGTCAGTAGCCGTAAATATGCTGACATTGACAATAATTTTTGTCGGAATTGCACAAGCTGTATCGCCTCTTGTAAGTGTATATTGTAATGAGAAGAATTATCCAGCCGCTCATAAAGTTATGAATATGGCTATGAATTTTTCGATATTGGAAGGGATAACTTTTTCAGTTATATTATTTATTTTTGCCAAGTATGTGCCATTTGTTTTTAACATTAACGATCCTGAACTTGTTAAAGCCAGTATATACGCAGTTAGAATAGTCTCATCAACATTTGTAGTATTATCAGTGCTGTATCTCTGGGAAGGCTATTATATAATTCAGCATAAAAATATAATTGCCGTCATTTGTTTATTTTTACGAAGTTTAATATTTATGCCGTTGCTTGCAATACTTTTGGGATTAATTTTCGGTCTTAACGGTATATGGCTTGGAGTTGCATTAACACCTGTTTTAACGTTGATAACGTGCGGTCTTATAACATGTATGAAATATGGCCGTGAGAATTTTCCTTATTATCTTGATGATAAAAATAATATTGCGGATTTTGATGTTGTCTTAACTCCAGAGAATGTGATAAAACTCCGTGATGACGCCGAAAAATTTTTGTCGAAGCATTCTATAACTTCAAAGATAATAAATAGAATTATGCTTTTAATCGAAGAAACCGGTATGTCAATAATCGAGCAAAATAAAGTGAAAAAAATTCTTGCTGAATACACAATAGAGAGATTTGACAGCGATAACGTCAGATTAATAGTGAGGGATAATGGAAAAATCTTTGACATTACGGATAAAAATTTGCAGATAAAGTCATTTAGAAATTATTTTTTTGCGCAGCTAATATCGATGAAGTCGTTAAAAGACCAAAAGAACATCACTACATTAAGTAATAACCGGAATATATTTATAATTAGGACTGACATGTTATAGTTAAAGCACTTAATTTCGTGACTGCCAGGTCAAGAGATAACACCGAAAAGCATACTGGCTACACGGAGAAGAACATGATTCAGTTGAGCTGCAGAAATAACTTTCCCCGAAACTTCTCCAATTCGATCATCTCAGCGTCCAATCCTGAAATCGTCCGCAAAACCGTAACTGAACATGCTGAAATAATCTTTGTGGATGAAACCGGCATTAATTCGAGGATATTCACCGATAGACGGAATCTGTCGTTAATTGATAACAAGAGCAAAAGGCGGACATGATGATAACGGATGCAAAATCTTTTCGGTTCAACAGGCAATATACCTCTCACAAGGAGCTACGAGAAAAAAGCTAACTTTCTTCAAAACGTAGCCCCGTGTAAAAGAATTTTTGCTAATTTTAATCACATCACAAATTTATTGTCAGCGTGAAGAAATGCTCTGAATAAATTATGTGATTAATATGGTGATTGAGCAAATCGCAAAACTACACTGCCATTATCTGATGTTACGGTAATATATCCGGTGCGTATTTTCCCTGTGTCGTTGGGACTGACTGCGTAATAAAAATCGAAACCATTTGCAGTACCGCCGGAGCTATTTTCAAGGGATATCCAATCCACATCAGTTGTTGCAGTCCAGTTGCCTTCGGTATAAAGTTTGGTGCTGTACATTTTGCCGTCTTTGGTTCCGTTTTCAGAAGTCGTTGAAAGTGCGATTCTTGGCGGACGCGGAAGATTCAGCATTTTCGCGCTACCCCCGTGAAGGATAGAGCACTGGTACACAGAATCACTAAACGTAGTATCATGACAATATGCAAAGCCCTCATACCAGTATGCTTTGGCTTCTAACTCGAAATTCGTTCGATCTGATTTCCATATTGATTCAGTTTCCAGAGTTACAGAATCTTGAGCCGCCGTTGAAATATGCCACCCTTTACTGTAGGTGGGGCGCTCCACTCTAAGAAGCCAATCGTCAACTCTATCTTCGCTTGGCAGGGGAATTACTTCATAATCCTGAGTTTGCCATGTTGTCGAACTCTGATGACTTACAGTGGCGGAGAATGACGTGCCAACCTCTGCGTACGGTCCCGTCTTTTCGCTTGCTCCAGCTTTGAATGATACGCCGCCCGTAAGACTCCAGCCGTTTGTATCAGTATAGCTTTTATTTTTGTTCACGGTCTGATTAGGCAGGTGATGCACGGAATTGCCGAAAGCGTAATAACGGCGAACGCGCGTGTAGAGTCCTCTTGTGTATCCAAGAATTACAGCGTAGTTGTATGCACCAGCGCCGGGGACTTCATCATGGTTATTGGTTCCCTTATCAGCAGCAATTAGAAGACTTCGAGGCTGGGTGTTTGCTTCGCTCAATACGAGATAATAATCGTTATGGTCTTCAAACGAATGGAAACTGAGTACACGATACTTGCTGAATGTTCTTCTGCTCACTTTGAAATCGCTCCAATATTTCTTCAACAAGCGCTCATTATCAAAATCGCATTTATCAGCAAATTTATTGAAATCGTCGTCTTTTTTGCCTATCTCTTTGTAATAATCAATGAAAGACCATGAAACTTCATCGGGTTGAGTCGTCGTTACGCCTGAAATAAGTTCCAGAATGTCCTTTTCGGTACTCGCAGCAGCCTTGAGTTTTGCACTTGCCTCAACAGCTTTTTCGTAAGCTTTCGAAGCATCTTCATCAAGTTCTTTGTGCCAGTCAATTAAATTCTGAACACGCATAGAATTTAACTCTTCTTTAACTTCTTCCGTTGTAAGACTTGATTCAGATCCTGAAGTATCGCCGTCATGTGTGTCTCCGTCGCCGCCCAGGAAGTCGCCGCTCTCTATAGCAACATCAATAGAAATTTCCTCAATCTCAACGTCAACGATTCCGCCGTAATTTTTACTGTTATCATCGATATAAACGAAAGTGTGAAGCGTGCCGTTTGGAAGTTCACGTTCTGCTACAGCCAATATCTCAAAGTGAACATCTTCGGCTTCATCGTTTGGTTTCGAGAGAGAAATGTCGTTAGATTTTAAGCCTAACATTCCTTCCAGAGTTGCTACATCGGCCGAATCAGGATAAATCAACGCAAACGTAACTCCTCTCTTGTAAGCATCAAGGACGCTATCATAAAGCTTAAAGAGAAGCGCGATGTCTGGTGGATCCTCGTCAGCATTGCCAAAGAAGAGAATATCGCCCTCATTAAGCGCATCAATGGCAGGTATTATGTTGTCAAAATCAGACAATTCGACAGTTTTAGTAACATGCTTTGCGATGTATGGAGCTAGATCGCTCGTGCTCAAACGTGGCTGGGTTATATCCCCTAAAAGGACGTAGTTTGCTGATTTTGCTGACGGATCACCAGAGTTATCAGTGCTTCCCCCCCCCACCTCCGCCGCAGCCTCCAATAGTGATGACTGCGAAAATCAAAAACGCAGCAATAGTTGCAAAAGTTTTGAACTTCATTGAAAAAAGTTCAGGATAAACGCGTGAAAAATTATTTAACTTTGACATAATTTCACCTC